>CAYVFB010000097.1:0-12154 GCA_964450305.1 uncultured Ruminiclostridium sp. | reverse complement strand
TTAAAAGCTTGGAGGAATTTTATAGGGACCCGGCATTCTTGCGGGCTTTGGCTTCACGGAGCACCACTACGCAGAACAACGCATTTACAATAAAGGACAACCATGCAGAAAGACTCTGTGAATGGGGCATGAGGTCAAATTCTACGTGAAAACACAAGTCGCGGTTAATAAGCATAATGTGTAGTTGAAAATGCAGAAATAGATGGATGCGAGGAGAAGATAGTAATGAACTTACTGAAGATAAAAGAAATTGCGTTTAGTTTCTTTGGTAATACAGCAACATTCGCTTTTATGGAAAAAGGCAATAAATTTGACCATGGTCAAAGAGTTGCTAATTTATCAAAAATTATCCGTGAAAAGGTTTTGCCTGACGATAATACTCATGATGACATTTTAACCGTTTCAGCATGGTTTCACGATTGTATGCACAATCAAAAAGACCATGCACAACTAGGTGCAGAGAAAACTCGGGAGTTATTAAAAGACGAACTAATGGATGATGAGCTCAATGAAGTTTGCAGAATTATAACGCTACATGACCGAAGAGATTTGAGGGATGAATCAGTTTATTTGAAAATCCAGCAGGATGCTGATTTATTAGATCATTTTGGTGTATTTGAAATTTGGATACATTTTGCATATACGATTAACCATGATATGAATATGAAACAAGCATGTGACTGGCTTCTCAACGAACGCCCGAAAGAGGATCAGAAATTTTTAGCTGACCTGCATTTTGACTATTCAAAGAAGATTTATCAAGAAAAAGCCCGGTTTTTGCACAAGTTCACAAAACGTATGTCGATAGAGGCTGAAGGGGATGTTGTTACAGATGAAATGTAAGATCATTCAAGATGATTACTGTTCGTTTGAAAATAAATGGTAACTAACGCCATTTTAAATTGTCTAAGTCAGAAAATTATGATACTGCGAAATTTACATTATTTCTATCTTAATAAGAGGTGTAAATATGAATTTTCTCGAATTGGCAAAGTCACGACGAAGCATTCGCAGCTTTAAAAATAACGATGTATCAGACATCTTACTAAATCAATTACTTGAAGCTGCTCAGGTCGCACCAAGTGCTGGAAACTGTCAACCTTGGCATATCTACATAGTTAAGGATAAAGCGATAATACAAAGGATTCGAGAGAAATCATGCAGGCAAGCTTTTATTACAAGCGCACCAGTGTTACTCATTATGTGTGCCGATATCGTAAGAACAGAGGAACGTTATAAGAAAAGAGGAAGGGAGCTTTACTGCATACAAGATACTGCTGCTGCCATTCAAAACATTTTGCTTTGTGCTCAAAGCATAGGACTCGGTGCATGTTGGTGTGGATATTTTGGTGAAAAAGAAATTGCTGAAATTTTGAGTTTGCATAATGAAATGCGTCCGGTAGCCGTCATACCGATAGGTTATCCTAAAAAAGAACCAGCAAAAAAAGAACTCCGACCACTTGAAGAAATAGCTACGTTCATCTATGGCGCTGAATAGTATAAGAAAAACATGAAACTATGTGGTTCGCAATCTTCATATGTTGCGTAACTTGAAAAGAGATTTGAGATTGCGATATCCGGCCATACACTGAGTAAATGCCAACCGTTAAAAAGAGGGGTGAACTAAATGAAAAAAGAGTATTCCGTGATTCCAGAGTCAATGTCAAACATGAGTACGTATGGTTTTTCCTGGATGGATTTTGTTACTGCTATACCTGCTCCGTTATTTGTTGTGACTTCGTACAAGTCAAACGGAAAACCTAATGCCTGTTTGCAATCGTGGGCGTGTTTTAATGGCAATACGCGCGGCTTTTATGCAATTCTTTCAAGCGTGAATAAGGCTGGACATTTATATAAAACCATAAAAGAAAAGGGCGAAGCGGTACTTAATTTTCCCTCTGCTGAAATCTATGATCTTTGTTCAGCAACAATAGTAAATAATGGGTTTAGTGATGATGAAATATCACTGTCAGGGCTTACTGCAGAACAGGCAAAAACAGTTAATGCACCGCGCATAAAGGAGTGTTTTCTTAATCTTGAATGCCGCTATTTGTGGGATCGAGAAATTAAAGAAGGAGATTCCAGTGTCTTGATGTGCTTTGAAGTGGTAAATGTTTGTGTTGATGAAGCACATTTAGATGAACTTATTCAAGGCAGATATGGTGAAGGAGGTTTCCTTTACAATGTGCATTAACCAGTGAATCCGGAAAACTATACTGGCAAATCACATGATTGGATTGCAGTATTAAAAAAACATAGAGATATGGGTGAGTATTGAACCTTTTTCTTTGAAAGCTGACATTACGTCTTGTCATAAGCATATGATTACCACAGAAGGTAATTGAAGTTACTTAAAACCTTAAAAATTAGTTTAAAGTTGAAGCTGCATATTAGTCTATCAAAAAACGCAAAAAGAGAGATAACTGTACTTTATGAAAAGAGGGTAATTTGCATGATTGAGTATATTAATTCTCTCGAAAACATATCAGATAAAGACCTTGAAGGATTTTTTGACGGCTGGCCAAACCCACCCTCTATTCAAAAGCATGTAAAAATATTGGAAAATAGTGATTACTTTTGGTTGGCAGTAGAAAGTACAACAAGAAAAGTTATAGGATTTATCAATGCTATTTCTGATAAAACATTGTGCGCATATATTCCACTGTTGGAGGTTTTACCGGAGTATCGAGGCCAAGGGATCGGTTCTGAGTTAGTTCGGCTTATGCTAAATACTTTAAATGGTTACTATATGATAGACTTGATATGTGATGAAAAAATAGCAGGTTTCTATTCTCGCTTTAAGATGTATGAAAGCAAGGGAATGATGCTACGTAATTTTGGGATGCAATCTTTCAATAAGATACATGAAGATTTTATGGCATAATAAGTACACTTTACATAAAACCAAAATGTATTCTTTATATCCTATAAAGAAAATGATATTGTAAAAAAGAGATAAAACAGAATTCGTCATTGAACTGTGCAGTTGATAGTTGTCTTACAAAGACGAAGCTTGTGTTATTCATAATCGACAGGAGAAAGTATATGAAAGTATTAATTTTCCAGGGTAGTCCAAGAAAATACGGAGACACAGCAACGCTGGTGAAGCCTTTTGTAAATGAGTTAGAAAATAAAGGAGCAGAGGTTAAGACAATTTTCATTTATGATAAAAAGATCGCACCCTGTCTGGAGTGCTTTCAATGCCAGGATAGATTAGGTGAATACGGTTGTTCCATAAAAGACGACATGTACGATATATCGGATGAAATTCTGAAGGCGGATTGCATTATTTTAGCCAGTCCGATATTTATCTGGTATTGTACTGCTCCAATGAAGGCAATGCTTGACCGTTTATATGGACTTCATAAATATTATGGCAGACAACCGGGGCCGAGTATGCTGGAAGGGAAAATGTGCGGAATCATTGCTACATGCGGTTATGACTTCGACTATGGCATTAGCCCCTTTGAGGATGGAAATAAACGTTTTTGCGAGCATTTTAAATTGAGTTATATTGGTAAGGCTGCTGTACAGAAAAAACCAGGTGAAGATGTTGAGAAATTTGAAACGGAAGAATCACAGAAAATTGCTGTTGATTTTGCCGACAAGGTAATCAACTGCTGCACAAAGTAAGCGTAATGTACAACAATAGAACATGACACACTATTGTCTTGTTTGATATAAGATAATAAAAGCAATCACAAGCAGGAGGCAAGATAATGAATGGTATGAATGTTAATGTGGGTGTATGTTTACTTGTTGAAGACATCGAGAAAATGGTTTCGTTCTATAAAGATATCATGGAATTTGAAACGGATTGGGATGGCGGACTGTTTGCGGACTTTAAAACCAAAAGTGGTCCGCTGTCACTGTTCATGTATGACAGAAGAGCTTTCGCAGAAGGAGTAGGGGAGACCTATTACTCGCCGAAAGGAATTAACCTGACAATGGAAATAGGTATCTGGCTGAATGGCTTCTCTGATGTTGACAGAGAATATGAGCGTTTAACGGCTCTTGGAGTTAAATCATTTACCGGAGAACCTAAAACCTTTCCGTTTGGTATCAGAAACTTTTATGTCGCCGACCCTGAAGGCAATCTGCTTGAGATTGGAAGCTGGGGAAAAGAGAAATAAGCATGGAAGAGGCGTGAAAGTGAAATACTCGAGTGATTTTATGAATGCGCTTAAGGTTAATGATTTAAACGCTATCAGGCGAATTCCCAAGGCTGATCATTTGAACTAAAAAAGCAGGAGGGGAGAAATCGAAATGAGTGATGTTGAAATTATGTCAGGAACAAATCAATTACCATACGATGAAATTAATGTTATGGACACGCTTAAAAAAGAATTCATTAAAGAACTTGGCAAAGATACCTGGGATGAATTAGCTGCTAATGTTGAGATTCCTGCTGATAATATGGAAGCAAATCATTTAAATCAAGTTATGCGAGAATTCATGATTCATTTTGAGAGAAGTGTGAATTCACAAAAATGCAGGGAAATCTTATGTAATGTCAAACACGGATTGAAAAAATCTGACTTCTCATGGGCACGAGAAAAATTCTTACAATATAATGATATTGATGCTTTTTGCTCGGCAATGCAAAGAGAAAACCTTGATGGATTTACAAAAGCGGCAAAAACGGGAGAATTTTTTCATGGACAGCCCATTGATGATTCTGTTCTGCAATTTGTTCAGGAGCAGCCCTATATTTTATATGGAGCAAGAGATCAAAATACAATAAAAGCAATAGCGATTCCCTGTGAAACTCAAAAATACCTGAAGGAAACAGATGTAAAGCTAAAAAAATACTATGCCTGCCATTGCCCGTTTGCTAAAAAATCGATATTACAGGAGCAAGGAGCCGTTTCCGACACCCTATGCAACTGCAGCCTTGGACACACCAAAATCTTTTGGGAGGCAGTCCTTGATACTCCGCTAACGGGTGAAGTTTTAAGCTCAGTTCTCGGTGACGGATTATTATGCCGTTTTGTAATTTATCTTCCGGATGATATAATTAAAAAGTATGTACATTCAACGTAAAACATGGGAAAGGAATTCGAGATAGAGAATACAATGAAAGAGATCTTCCTGAGTTTTAGGTTCCTATCTATGCGGCATTGTAAAAATAAATCCATAAAAAGCAAATGCTTATCATTTATTGGAGGATTATTGGTTGATGCGTAAAAAAGTTCTATTTCCTGTTCTAATTGTTCTTTCCGTTCTTATCATTGCCGTCATAATCTTCTGTCTTCTGATACGCAACCTGAATGGCTCATCAGATAAAATGCCGACAGGCAGAAATGAAGCTGAAACCTACCTTCTGTCATTAGATACTTTCAATGGCGCGGCAGGATTGGATCTGAGCACCAGGGATTTTTCTGATGTCTCCTTGGAGGTGCTCGCACAAGTCCTCTATGACAGCAAAACCCTATGGCCGGATGCGTCAAAGCTGCCGAAGGGTTTTTCGCCTGAAGTATGGCTTACCACTGCCAAAGCCCATGGAGCCGGTTTGGATAATCTCCATCAGGTGGGCATCACCGGGAAAGGCATATCTATTGCCATTTTTGATAAACCCATTAACGAAAACCATAAGGAGTTCTCCGATAGATTGGTATATATCAAGACCGATTGCGTCGGCAGATTTGACGTGCTCCACTTCCATGGAATCAGCTGTGCCTCTGTCATAGCGGGAAGCACATGCGGCGTTGCTCCGGAAGTCAACCTTTTTTATTTTGCTGTCCCGGATAGCAGAGAGAACTTCTCGAACTACTGTAAGGCGATGGATGAGCTGATCGAGTTTAACCGTATGCTGCCACAGGACCAGAAGATACGCCTTGTGTCCATCTCGGATGGTTTAACCGAAGAGGGTTCACAATGGGAGAAATGGCAGACTGCCCTAAATAAAGCGGAGCAGGAAGGTATCGCCATCAATTATTCCAATGAGCTTATAAAGTGGGATATAGCCTATGGCGGATGCCCTCCTTACAACGATATCAACAATCCCAAAAACTTTATCCCGGAGCATTATGTCAAAGGCATGCGGATACCCAAAAACCTGACTTTCACACCAAGCAGTTACAGGACAACGGCCGCCAATGAGGGAGACGATGCTTACCGCTATTGGCCGGAAGGCGGATTTAGTTGGTCTATCGCCTATGTATCCGGTCTTTCAGCCCTGGCTTACCAGGTCAATCCCGACATCACCTATGAAGAGATAGTCGATTTATTATGTGAGACGAAGCTCAGCGATAAGGACAGCTTTGGCCTGATCAATCCCGAAGCCTTTATTGAAGCGGTAAAGGCGCATAAACCCCAATAAGCATACGGGCGAGGTAAAAAAGATGCCCCGCCTGTTTTCTTACTCATGATAGAATAGAGGAAAGGATTTTGCGATGAAGAATGCAATTAAAGAGATCTTCCTGAGTTTTGGTTCAGATTTATGCGGTGTAGCAAATATCGACAGGTTCGACAATGCTCCCAAGGGCTTTTCAATCGATTCAATGAAGAAGCAGTACAATATTTTATTGAATTACTGGAAAGGGAAATCGAAGCCTGGGCTGCATGAAGCGCCTGAAAAGCTTTGCGTTGCGATTCGGGATTCGTTAAATTTGATTGTGATAAACCGGTTTCAGGACAGTATATAGAATGCCTGAGAGGTTTGTTTGCATGAAAAAAGAGGGTGTATCCGCCTTCAAGATGGCCGCGGTATACATAGGCACTGTTGTGGGAGCAGGCTTGCCACAGGCCAGGAGGTGCTCCAGTTCTTTAACCGGTTTGGGGATGGGGCATCGCAGGCCTTGTGGTTGCGACCCTTCTTTTTTTCGTTTTCGGCTATATCATCATGGATCTGGGGAATGTTTTACATGCGCAATCCCATCTCGAAGTGATCCGACATAGTGGTGGAAATATTCTGGGGACTTTTATCGACATCGTTATCACGATCTTCCTGTTTGGCTCGTTAACCGCAATGATTGCCGGAACCGGTGCACTTTTTCAGCAGCAGCTGAATTTGCCGCCCCTGGCGGGCAGTCTCCTTATGGCTGTGCTTACGGTTATTACAGTTCTGACGGGGATTAACGGCGTTATCAATTCCATCAGCTTTGTCGTGCCCTTTCTGCTGACTTCGGTGTTGGTGATTAGCACCTGCTCGGTTATCCGTCATCCCGTGAATTTGCAGACTCTTCCGGTAATTCAAGGGCACAGCGGTATCATCAATCACTGGCTTGGCGCGGCGGTTATATATGTTTCTTATAACACGGTTATTTCAACAGCTATTTTAGGGCCTCTGGGGGCGAATGCGCGCAACCGGAAAGCCGTTTGGAGTTCCGCGCTTTTAGGAGGGCTGGGCTTGGGAGCCGGCGCGATAATGATTTATATGGCGCTTGCCAGCCACACTGAACAGATAGAAAGCCTTGAGGTTCCGATGCTTTTCATCGCCGGAGAAATTTCTCCAATCGTACAAATCCTGTATATTGTGGTGTTGATCGCTGAAATCTATACAACGGCAGTAGGCGCTCTTTTTGGTTTTGCCGCGAGAGTGTTCGGACAGCAAAGAAAGCGGAGAATGGACAAAAGTCTGATTATACTGGTAGCAGCGGCGGCTTTGCTGGCGAGCGGGCTGGGCTTTTCAAACCTTGTCAGGTATCTGTATCCATTGGTCGGATACTGCGGAGCAGCACTGCTCGGGTCATTGATGTTCACAACGCTCAGAGAAAGGAAGCCCTGAATTTATTTCACCTTTCCCATAAAAATGATAGAATGAACCATATATCCTTTCTTTGAAATGGGGGAGTAGGTTCATGTGGATTCTTTTTGCATTCGGCTCGGCAATTTTTGCAGGACTGACAGCTATTCTGGCCAAAATAGGCATAAAAAACACCGAATCCAATGTGGCAACCGCGTTGCGAACGGTTATCGTGTTGCTGTTTTCGTGGCTGATGGTTTTTATTGTCGGATCACAGAATAATATAGCAGATATTAGCGGGAAAACACTCCTGTTTCTGATATTGTCCGGGCTATGCACCGGCGGTTCATGGCTGTGCTATTTTAAAGCGCTGCAGATTGGCGATGTGAACAAGGTAACCCCCATCGACAAATCCAGCACTGTTTTAACTATGCTGCTTGCCTTTATTTTTCTGGGAGAGAGCATTACCCTGGTAAAAGCTGCGGCAATTTTGCTCATCGGCGTGGGAACCTATCTGATGATAGAAAGGAAGGAGCCCACCAATACCCAGTCCAAAAGCACACGCTGGCTTCCGTATGCCTTTGGTGCGGCTGTATTTGCCAGCCTGACCTCAATCCTCGGCAAGGTGGGGATAGAAGGGGTTGAGTCCAGCCTCGGCACGGCCATCCGGACCGTTGTGGTTCTGATCATGGCCTGGCTGGTTGTTTTTATCACCGGTAAGCAAAATACGATAAAAAATATCGACAAAAAAAGCTGGCTGTTCCTGATCCTTTCAGGGTTTGCCACCGGTGGCTCATGGCTTTGCTATTACAGGGCCTTACAGGACGGGCCTGCCAGCGTGGTGGTGCCCATAGACAAGCTGAGTATTCTTATCACCATCGCTTTTTCATCCATCTTTCTGAAGGAAAAGCTTACAGCCAAATCCGGTATCGGACTGGCGTTAATCACGGTGGGAACCTTGTCACTGCTGTTGTAGCATGGAAAGTTTACTTATCCGACTTACCCACTGCGTTTTGGGAGTTTGCCTGCAAAGCAGGCCTGTCGACTGCGGAGTGAATCGGATCTCCGCATGCCGGTAACCAGCCTCTTGAAACATTACGGAAAACCTTTGATGTAAAGCTTTATATTGATAAACATTCGACAGAAAAAAGCTTCAAATATGACATATGGCTGTCAGCCGGATATCGTATCATGGTATTATCGGGCTTAACAGAAACTCATTGCCCGAACCATGACCTGATAAAGGAAAAGAGAAACGTATGCATTTTAAACAGGTAAAATCCTTACTGTCAGCACAAAACGGTATGAATATTTATCGTGGGTGTACCCACGGCTGCATTTACTGTGACAGCAGAAGCAAGTGCTATCATATTGATCATGATTTCGAAGACATCGAGGTGAAGGCGAACGCGCCTGAGCTGCTTGAGGAAGCACTTCGCAAAAAGCGCAGCAAGTGCATGATTGGAACGGGATCGATGTGTGATTCTTACATGCATGTGGAAGAGGAGCTGGGGCACACGCGCAAATGCCTTGAGATCATTGAGCGGTATGGCTTCGGATTGAGCATCCAGACCAAGTCGGACAGAATTTTACGGGATCTGGAGCTATTAAAAAGAATCAACTTAAAATCGAAATGTGTGGTTCAAATCACGCTGACCACCTATGACGAAAACTTGTGTAAGATACTTGAACCTGCGGTTTCAACCACCCGAGCGCGATTTGAGGTGCTGAAAATCATGCGTGACAGCGGTATCCCGACAGTTGTCTGGCTGGATCCGATTTTACCCTTCATCAATGACACCGAAGAAAACCTCAGGGGGCTTCTGGATTACTGCAAGGAAGCGAAGGTATACGGGATTCTTTGCTTTGGCATGGGTCTAACGCTGCGTGAGGGAAACCGGGAATATTTTTATCAAAAGCTGGATCAGCATTTTCCCGGCTTGAAGGAAAAATATCACCGGCAATATGGATATCGTTATGAGATCCAAAGTGACAATAACAATAACCTGATGCGTATTTTTTATGCGGAGTGCAAGTCAAACGGAATCGTATGCAATAACGACGAGATTTTCAGATATCTGCATACCTATGAGGAAAAGCGGGCTGTTGAGCAAATTACGATGTTTTAGATCAACCTTCTCCCCAATCTTTTGGAGAATTTCATGCTTTATCGGAAAGATTTCTGCGGAGCCTTTTCAAGCAATTTACAGACATCTCATAAGACCATACGTTGTACATTAGGTGAAACGTGTTAATATGGAAAGCGTTAACCACAAAAAGGAAATTCATTTTCAGGGGGAGAATCATGAATCTTAATGCGTTAAGAGTGGATCAGGCCATCCAACAAAAAAAGGGACTGCATTTTATACTTGCTTCTGTTATTCTGTGGACCGGGATTATGTTCGTTCAAATGAGCGCGATGACGCAGGACATGAAAAACCTGTACACCTTTTGCTGCAGTACTCCGCTGATGCCGCTTGCGTTTGTTATTTCTAAAATGTTAAAGATCGATTTTACGAATAAGAATAATCCATTAACCCCGCTGGGGATATTGTTTTCCATAAACCAACTGATCTATCTGCTCATTGTGATGTGGGTATATCCAACGGTTCCCGAGAAAATGACCATGGTGCTGGCGATGGTTTTCGGAGCGCATCTGCTGCCTTTTGGGTGGCTGTATAAATCCAAAGCTTATACCGTCCTGTCGGTTGTAATCCCAATCGCAGCGCTGGCAGTGGGCTTGAAAAGCCCGGCGTATCTTGTTGCGGCGATGATGATAGCTTTCGAAATTGTTTTCAGTGTTCTACTGATATTTGAGGTTAAGAAAATAGAAAAAGAAAAGCCTGCTCAGGCGGCTTGATGCTATCGGGAAGCGGCCTCAGGCTTTCCCAAAGCTCGCAGAGGCCCTCGTAGCTTTCCAGGGCAATCTGCACTTTTGCCCGGGCATCTTTGTTTGAGAGCATTTGAGGCTTATCATCGATGGATGGGTTCATAAAAACATAATACAGTGTATCCTCTTTTCCGGAAGCGTCATAAAAGCGGAAATAGTCACCCACGGTGAAAACATCCACATTTTCATAGCGCACCGTCTGCTCTTCATAGAAATCAATGAGCTCCTGCAGGAGCTTCATGGATTTTTTATCACTGACGAGAACCGGTTCCAGTACATCAACACCATTGCAGAGCTCAAGCTGAAAGCCTTCCTGGTAAACATACGGCGCTTCGGTGGGCATTATCAACTGCCCGTCGGAGCCGGTTTTAATATCCTTGGTTGGGCAAAGGCTGTATATGCTCCAGATATGGTTTTTCGATGATACATTGGCCAGCCAAAGCTCTTGATCCATGCTATACAGGCGATAAACAGAGCCTTTTTCCACGGTGAAGACTGCAACCTCAGTATAGGAATTTGGTTTTTCTGGTACCAGTCTACAACAAGGAGAATATAGCTGTCAACATGCACAAGACCCGCCATAAATAAAATATTATGGATGATTATGGTACTGGATTGTATATCCTCATCGTAACTATCAAAGTTATTGATTCGAAAAGTGTTGTGAAAGTCATTAAAATAAAAAATAACAGCGTCGAAAAGCATGGTAAACAAAGCCTGCCCCTAAAGTCTGTTCATCAATCCTCGCAGGGGGACACTTGAGAGTAAGCATCTTCAAAAGGCATTTGCTCAAAGTACTCTTCACGGATGAAAAGCTTACCGTTCGTCAATGTCGAGTCTGGTAGGGGGAAAGTAAAATCAACGTGAAGTATATTTCCATATCCGGTTGTTATATTCGAAAGCTTGACCTGTACCGGCGGATCATGGTTGCCGGTACGCCATAGCCCCAAGTGCCTGAGAATCTGTCGTATCGTATCCTCGTCTTCGATGAAGGAGATAATTTTCATTTCGCCATGGCATTTTGGACACAAAAGAGGATCAGTATGATAAACCTTCTGAATCAATCTGGCCCAATTCCTTCGGAAAGCCTTTCCGGACATGTCAGAATCCAGAACAACCGGAACAGAAGGATCGGAAGCTGAACCATGTTTACTGGTTGATGCCAGACTTTCAGCTTTTTTCCGGATTCCACGAGCCTTGTTGCTGTAGTAACCATAGTACCGAACTACTTGCTCACCCTTGTTGGGTATATGGGTAACCAATCTGGCAAGCCAGTCCAATGCGGTAAAGCGTTCCTGAACCCTACTGTTCTTCCCAGTGTATATAACCTGCGCTAACCCACCGCCAACTTGTCCGGCTGGGAGGTATACCATACGTTCCTGAGAGATGGGAGCCCGTATAACATATTGAGCCAGTCGCTCTAAACCATTATCATCATGCCGGATGGGTTGCCCGCAATAGACATGGAACCCGCTATGATGCCAGGAGTCCATGTTTTCAATGATAGCGGAATTGATTTTTCCTTCTCTCTTGAGCAGCTTTAAAACTTCCCGCCGGAATAGCGGTTCCAGATGATC
>CAYVFB010000096.1:0-12256 GCA_964450305.1 uncultured Ruminiclostridium sp. | reverse complement strand
AATGGAAATGGCGGCCGATAATCAAAAAAAGCATAGACCCATCCATATAATGGATAATAGGAAAAGATAGCCACCAGAGCCAGGAATGGCAGAATATAAAGAAACTCTATATAAGAGCGAGCTCTCTTTTTATCCTTCGCCAAGCTCCATTTTTCCTTTGCAGGCTTCACATGATCTTCTGATAAACCCATAAATACTGCCTCACTCTACCGATAGTCTTATTTAGCTGGCAAACATCATCGGATTATTTCGGTTGCTCCAGCTTATTAACCTTCCAAAACAGTAAATTTATAAGTAAAACCTTTTACCTCATATAGAAATTATACATGTTAATAAAGTATATTGTCAATGAATAATCGGTAAGAATTGTGAATAATAGTCTTATAACTCGTTATTGGTCCCCTCTTTTATTGTAGATTTTTACCTAAAGATGGGTGTTGGTAAATCGTTTTCATTGTTATTTCAGCAACCAAAAGAATAAGACGATTTCAGCATAAACGACAGGTGTCGGTCCGGGCAGACGGAAAGCATGAAAATTTCCCAATACAAAAAAGAACTATCGGAAAATTTCCCATAGCCCTGTTTTGTCAGGTACCATTCCTATTCACTGTCACATTTCATAACGGAATCACGAATAATCAGCTTGCACGGTATTTTAATGATTTCCTGATTTTTGCTTCCCTGACTGCCACCCTCTAGCATTTCCAAAATAATCCTTGATGCGGTCTTCCCGATCTTTTTCAATTGAATCTCATTTGTTGTCAGACAAGGCCTCAGGTATTCGGAGATATCCTTGTTGTCATAGCCTGCGAGCGAAATGTCCTGCCCCACCTTGATTCCATGCTCGAAAAGATAATCATATGCGCCTCCCGCCATGATATCATTCATACAAAAAACTGCGGTCACATCTTCTTTAACCAGGCTTTCCATTTCCCTGTACCCCGAGGGTCTCATCCAGTCTCCATGCCTGACCAGATCGGGATTATACAAAATACCTGATTCAAATAATGCCTTCTGATATCCAATGGTTCGTTTTAATGTATGTAAGTTGTCGGGAGTACCTGCGATGACCCCAATTCTGCGATGTCCCATGGAAATGAGATATTTCGTAACATCATATCCGCCTTTTTCATCATCAATGACAATGGAGAAGAATGCGGGGGATTTGGAGATACCGTATACAACCACGGCGGGAATTGAAAAATCATCGGTAAAGCAATTGATGATTCTGCAATGCCCGGCAACATATATGATAGCGTCAACCTTGATGGATAATAGTTCTTTAATGGACGGCTGTAAAACGGACTGAAGCTTTTTTTCATCATTGTACCAAGCATCCTGCCATTTATCGTATAGTCGCAGGTTCACAAGAACCGTCCGGTAATTCCGATCTTCACAATCTGCCATGATTGCTTCTACAATGGGGGTAGTACTGAATACATCCAGGTCTTCAACAATGATACCAATCATCCGGGTCTTTTGCTTGCGCATTCCCTGAGCAAAATAGTTTGGCTGGTAACCGGTCTGTTTTACAACTTCAAGCACTTTCTGCTTTGTAAGCTCACTGACATTGCTCTTGCCGTTCAATATGTTTGATACAGTACTGATTGATACACCACAGAGCTGAGCGATCCCTTTTTGAGTAACCAAACCTCTCATATCCTTTCATGACAGAATTGACAGTTAAAACGTTTAACTATATTATAACTATAAGAATGACTATTTTTCAATAAGCAGATTAAAAAACATGAATACTTATTAAACTAGGATATTTTAAGTATGTTTTATGAAGGATGACAATTCATGTCATCTCGGCTGTCCATATACAATAAAAATGTAGTAAAAGGAGAGAGAGTATGAAAACAACATTTGATACCGTAAAAAAGGCTATAGCCAGTGGCAATACAGCCATTGGTATCGAGTTGGGGTCTACCAGAATTAAAGCCGTTCTGATTGGTGAGGATCATACACCTATCGCTTCCGGCAGCCACGACTGGGAAAACAGCTATATCAACAATATCTGGACCTACAGCCTGGATGAAATCTGGAAGGGCGTGCAGGACAGCTATCAAAAGATGGCTGCCAGCGTAAAGGAACAATATGGTGTTACGCTTCAAAAAACGGGTGCTATAGGTTTTAGTGCCATGATGCATGGCTATATGGTTTTTGATAAAAATGATCGTCTTCTAACCCCTTTCAGAACCTGGCGAAACAATATCACAGGACAGGCTTCCGAGGCCCTTTCCGGGCTGTTCAATTACCCCATACCACAAAGATGGAGCATCGCTCATCTGTATCAGGCTATCTTAAACGGAGAAAACCATGTTTCCGAGATTGCCTATATGACAACTCTGGCCGGTTATATCCACTGGAAGCTGACCGGACAGAAAGTGCTGGGTATTGGTGAGGCATCGGGCGTTTTCCCAATCGATCTGAAAACAAAAGATTATTATGCGCAAATGATTGACAGGTTCAATGTGTTAATCCGTGAAAGGAACATCCCATGGCAGCTTCAGGATATTCTTCCCAGGGTGTTGTGTGCAGGAGCCAAAGGCGGGGTGTTAACAGCAGAGGGTGCGAAGCTTTTGGATGTTACCGGCCAGCTGCAAGCAGGAATTCCGCTTTGTCCGCCCGAAGGCGATGCGGGCACCGGGATGGTAGCGACAAACAGTGTTGCAGCCCGCACAGGGAATGTTTCCGCCGGTACATCCGTATTCGCCATGGTGGTGCTTGAGAAAGAATTATCCCGTGTCTATCCTGAGATTGATTTGGTGACTACTCCCTCCGGAAATCTGGTGGCCATGGTGCATTCCAACAACTGCACCTCCGATTATGATGCCTGGATCAGCTTGTTTGCAGAAGCAACCAGGGCGCTGGGCTTGGAGGTAAGCAAGCCGAAGCTGTATGATACCCTCCTGGGCATGGCGCTTCAGGGAGATCCGGATTGCGGGGGCCTGCTGTCCTACGGTTATATCTCCGGAGAGCATATCACCCATTTTGAAGAAGGACGACCGTTGTTTGTGCGTTCTGCGGACAGCCGATTCAATCTTGCCAATTTCATGAGGGCCCACCTGTACACTTCTTTGGGGGCTCTGAAAACAGGCATGAACATTCTTCTGGAAAAAGAAGGCGTCAAAGTGGATGCGCTTTTAGGCCATGGTGGTTTTTTCAAAACCAGGAATGTTGGCCAGAGAATGATGGCTGCAGCGGTGAATGCTCCCGTTTCTGTTATGGAGACGGCAGGAGAAGGTGGTGCATGGGGTATTGCGCTGCTGGCCTCATACATGGTGAACCAGGCTGAAGAGGAAACCCTGGAGGAATTCCTGAACAATCAGGTTTTTGCCAGCCAGGAAAAGGCTTGTGTTGCGCCGGAACCTTCAGATGTGGCAGGGTTCAACGAGTTCATGAAACGATATACCAATGGACTGGCGATAGAAAGAGCTGCAGTGGACAACCTGAAATAAATGGTTACTGGAGGATTCTTATATGGCGACTTTTAATGATTTAACTGAATTGTTGAAGCAATTTACTAAAAGTGGACCTGCAGGCTGTGGTTGTGCGGTGGCGAAGGATGGAAAGACACTTTATCAGGGTTATTTCGGATATGCTGACCTGGAGGAAAAAAGAAAGGTCTCCGAAAACACGGTTTTCCGTCTTTTTTCAATGACAAAGGTCATTATCTGTACCGCTGCGATGATGCTGTTTGAAAGAGGTAAATTTCTGCTCAACGAGCCCATATACGAGTACTTCCCCGAATACAGGGACACACAGGTTTTTGTTACGAAACCCGATGGCAGTGTGGATACGAGGAAAGCAAAAAGCCCCATGCTGATCAAACACGCATTTTCAATGGCCGTTGGCATGCCCTATACCTTTGGAGATTTACCGACTGTCCGGGAAATGATACGGGTAAAAGAAGAATTACAGAGAAAGCATGGCAAATATGACATTGTTACCGAGGTAAAGGCCATGGGAAGCGTACCGGTTGCATTTGATCCCGGAACCCGCTGGCTTTACGGGTATGGTCATGATATTGTGGCCGGCTTGATCCAGCTGGTTTCCGGAAAAACCGTGGGCCGTTTTCTTCAGGATGAGCTGTTTGACCCATTGGGGATGACTGACACCGGGTATCGTTACCGCGACGATATTGAAGGACGCATGGCTTCCTATTACAGAAGGGATGAAACCGGAAACATGACAAAAATCCAGTCTTTCCTCGATATTTTCCATCAACCGGACGCATTGTATGAATCCGGCGGTGCGGGGCTTTATTCCACCGTTCCGGATTATCTGAAATTTTCACAAATGCTGGCCAATGGTGGAGTTTTGAATGGAGAAAGAATTATCGGAAGAAAAACGATTGATCTGATGCGCGGCAATCAGCTGAATGAAGATCAACTGAAGGACTTTCAAAACTCATATCTGGCCGGATACGGCTACGGACTGGGGGTCAGGACGATGATGTGTCCTGCCCGGGGGCATTCCAACGGTTCGGTTGGTGAATTCGGCTGGACCGGAATGCTGGGTACATACGTATCCATCGATCCTGAAGAACGGTCTTCCATCGTATATATGCACCAAATGGATCCCAATATGGAAGAATACCATCATCTGCGCGTAAGAGCTGTTGCCAACGGCTGTCTTGAGTGAACTCGTTGCGCTGCGGCTGAACAGCTCACTTTTTACGAATGATAAACGCAATGGGTATTAGTTGGATACTTTACTCGTCGTAAGAAATCAAAACCCTGAATGATAAAAGCATGAACCTGGACTTTAAAAAATGCAAGCGTTTAGAAAGGAAAAGATTATGCTTAGAGTTGTAAAAGTCGAAAATGGTACGGTTCAAGGATTGCCAGCAGCGGATCCGCGTATCACCAGTTTCAAGGGGATACCGTTTGCGGCCCCACCGACAGGGAAAAACCGCTGGAGGGCTCCCCAGCCTGCAGAGAATTGGGAGGGAGTTTACAAGGCCTTTGATTTCGCGCCCATCTCCATGCAGCCAAAGACCGTCATTGATGTGAACAACATCTACACCAGGGAATGGTCTGTGGACCCTGAGATCCCAATGGATGAGGATTGCTTGTATCTGAATGTGTGGACGCCGGCGATGCATGCCGATGAAAAGCTGCCGGTCTATGTATGGTATTTTGGCGGAGGGCTTCAGGTAGGCCATACGGCAGAAATGGAATTTGACGGGGAGCGTATTGCGAGACGGGGCATCGTTGTGGTTACGGTCAACTACCGTCTGAATTCCTTTGGCTTTTTATGCCACCCGGAAATCACCGCAGAGGCGCCGGACGCCCCGGCTAATTTCGGGCATCTGGATCAACAGGCCGGTACCCGTTGGGTGAAACGAAACATTGCCGCGTTCGGGGGTGATCCCGAAAACATGACCATCGGCGGGCAATCCGCAGGTGGAGGAAGTGTATTAAGCCAGCTTGCATCCCCCCAAAATGAAGGATTGTTTCAACGTGCGATCATCCAGAGCGGCACCGTAGTCCCCTTATATCCCGGTAACCGTATGCCCGTCAGGGACTTGCTGTTAATGGATGCGGAACAGGACGGGAAAAGGTTCTTTGATTTTCTTGGGGTCTCCTCTCTGGAAGAAGCCCGCCGTCTTGATGCGGTATTTATCCGGGATAAGACACTGGAGTATAACCACTTCTGGGGTTCTGTCATCGATGGACATTTCAGTGTTGGGAATGCGTATACGCGTTTTCTGACAAACCAGCGCTGCATGGTTCCGGTGCTTTTCGGCCGCACCTCCACAGAGTTTTTCAATGTTCCAATGGTGAATACCCTTGAGGAATTCAGAAATATGGCTGTTGAAATGTTCGGCGAAAATGCCGGAGAGTATCTGGAGCTTTGTCAGGCCAATTCAGGAACCTTTGAAGAAGTTGTAAAAAGAGCTTCCGTCAGCAGTATCGAGTATGCTATCCGGATTATGGCCCAGGCCAATTTCGATACGGGTGCCAATATACCCCTGTATTACTATAATTTTGATGCGGAAATCCCCGGCTGGGACAACCCCGGTACCTTCCATTCGGTGGATCTGTGGTTCTTCTTTGAGACCCTGGCTAAGTGCTGGAGACCCTTTGTTGGAAAGCATTATGATCTGGCCAGGCAGATGTGCAACTATTGGGCCAACTTTATCCGTAACGGTGATCCCAACGGAAAGGATTCCACCGGCGAACAGATGCCGCATTGGGATGAATATACCGCCGATGCGCCGTATGGGATGGTCTTTGCCGATAAAGCCGAATTTGTAAGGGAACAGCCCAGTGATCTGATGGATTTCCTTGTCAGGGAGTATTTCAGGAAAGCAGCTTCAGAAACCTGATGGAATATATAAAACAAAACAATAAAAGCAGACATGATAAAAAACAGACACTCGTTCTAAGACAGGCTTAAGCGGCTTGATTGAAAGCGGGGGCATCATCTGATGCCCCCGTTTGATATTCTGTATTCATGCGTTTGCTGATATCAGGTATCTTCAACAATCTCGCTTCGAACAATTTTCAATACAGCGCTTTGCTCGGTGTCCACAGGCTTCATCCGAAGCGCAAACCGGATCTTTGCTTCATTCAACCTGTATTGCTGTGCCAACTCCGGGCCGCAACTGGCGGAACCCAGGCCGCTCATTTTGTAATCCAGGTTTACGATTGTTTCCTTTCGCGGCTTCAGCTCAATATCGTGCGTCGCCTCCGCCAGGTCTTCCGGTGTGAAATGGGAGGTATTAAACGAGAAATCATCCGCCCCGACAAACAACAGTCCCATTCCGGTTAATCCGGTTACAGCTGCCCATTCCGTTTCATGATGGCTTCCGTTCTCCTGCGGCATGATATAGTCCTCGTGCATGTCCCGTACTATAGCTGAAAACCTGCTTTTCACGGTGCTTTGGTGCTTGTCGGTGTAGCTTTCATGGGGGCCATAGCCGAAATACTCGACCCGTTCATTGCCTTCAGGCATTATCAGCTGTAAACCAAACCTGGGCAGGAAAGGCAGGCCTTCTCTTACATGGGCCTTTACATCCATCAGAACATCTCCGCTTCCAAAAATCGTCCATTTCAGTTCACCCCGGATAACCGGTTTTTTGATGGTACCCCCCAGGGAATATGAACAACCGACAGTAACCTTCCTGTCATGAGGTTTATTGATGGAAATCGAGTAAATGTGGGGGACAATACGTTCATAGCCTTCGTCCTCCCAGGCTTTGCGGATATTACGATCATTGTCTGTCGGTGCACGCCAGATATTCAGCCGCGGCTGTTTACAGATCAGTTGAACGCCATTGTAACTGAATTCACTGAACATGCCTGTGTTTTTATCCAGCACATATTTGAAATCTGTTCCGGCAACAGTAAGAGATTGGTTGGTTTCCTCCAAAACAAGGGGGGTCATCCCCGATACGAGGATACTTTCCTTTAAACAAATGACGGGTAGTTCAAACTGGAACTGGCAAACCCTGTGTCCCCGAGCTGCCCATGGATAATCCCTCCTGGTTGTAAACCACACCAGCAGAAATACTCGGCCATTTAATGCGTTGTCAATTGTATAAGGAAGGGTAATATCCACTGATTCATGGGGTGAAACCGGCAAAGGAGCCAATGTTCCCCCACCTGTATAAATCCCATCCTTCTCAATTTTCCAGTTCAGCTCAAGGTGGGACAGGTCAATAAAGTCGTAAAGGTTGGTTACCTTGAATCTGCCCGCAGCCGCATCCAGAGCTTCGACACGCACAGGCGAAATTACCTGCTTCAATTCCATCAGGCCTGTGTGCGGTCTCCTGTCCGGATAAACCAGCCCATCAATGCAAAAGTTCCCATCATTCGGTTGATCACCGAAATCTCCGCCATAAGCAAAATGTTCCCTGCCCTCCGGGGTTTTGATCCGGATACCATGATCCGTCCATTCCCACACAAACCCTCCCGCAAGCTTTGGATACCGGTAGAACAGATCCCAATAATCTTTCAGATCACCAGGACCGTTGCCCATGGCGTGACTGTATTCACACAGGAGAACAGGCCGGGTGTCATTCTGACTGGAAAGGATCATCTCTTCAAGTTCTAAAACATTGGTATACATATTGCTGTATACATCGATGCACGAATCATCCGCAATCTTTGGGGTCATCGGAGAAAATGCGCCTTCATAATGGATCAGCCGGCTGGTATCCCTGCTCCTGGCCCATTGCGCCATTAAGATATGGTTTTCACCGAAACCGGATTCATTTCCCAAAGACCACATCACCACACAGGGATGGTTCTTGTCCCGTTCAACCATCCGCTGCATTCTGTCAAGGAATGCGTTTTTATACGCCGGCTCCGAAGCCAGCATGTTAATTTCCCCTACCATCACCAGTCCATGGCATTCCAGATCCGCCTCGTCGATGATATAGAACCCCATTTCATCACAATACTCCAGAAACCTTGGGTCATTGGGGTAATGGGAGGTGCGGATTGCGTTAATATTATGCTGCTTCATCAGGGCCAGATCCCGCTTCATATGCCACGGTGGAATGGCGTGGCCAAGGTCGGGATGTGAGTCATGCCGATTAACGCCCTTGAATTTCACGGCGCGTCCATTGACATGGATGACGGAATCCCGAATCTCTATCGACCGCATTCCCGCCTTTGCCACAATGACTTCATGACCGGCATTGAGGCAGACTGAGTATAGATTTGGTACTTCCGCCGACCAGAGTAAGGGTTCAAAAATTTCAAAGGCGAATGAATCATGCCCGTTTATTTTTTTAGCTAACCTGTTTATAACCTTTCCGGAAGGATCCTTTAATTCTGCATGCACTTCGAGAGAATCCCCATTGCTCACTTGCACTTCACACAGCAGGCTCCCTTGCCGAAAGGCGGAATCAAGTTCTGTTTTGATGTACAGGTCGGATACATGCATTCTGTCTCTTTCCAGAAGATAAACATCACGGAATATGCCTGACAACCGCCACATATCCTGATCTTCCAGATAGCTGCCGTCACACCACTTCAATACCATCACGGCAATCCTGTTATGACCTCGCTTCAGCGCAGAGGTCACCTTGAATTCCGAGGTCATATGGCTCACCTGGCTATAGCCACAGAATTCACCGTTCACCCACAGATAAAAGCAGGAATCCACTCCCTCAAACCCCAGATAATATTCCCTGTCCGGTTGCCTGTTTAAATTAAAATCCCGGATGTATACCCCGGCAGGGTTCATATTCGGCACAAAAGGAGGATCGCATGGATAAGGGTAACACACATTGGTATAATGGGGGATGTCATATCCATGCAGCTGCCAGTTGGAAGGAACAGGAATTTGATTCCATCCGTCCGCATCGAATCCAGCGGCAAGGAATTCATCTTCCACAAGGGCTGCCGATTCATAGTATCGGAACCTCCATGCTCCGTTCAGGCTTCTAAAAAACCTGGAATCACCCCGTAAACCGTTTTCGGCAGTGGCCTGGTCCTCATAGGGTATAAAGTATGCCCTTGGCTTTTCACAATGGACATGAAGAATTTCCGGGTTCTCCCAGTATTTTTCGACAAAAAACATGTCATCACACTCCTGATTGTTATTTTTATCATTCCCTGCACAGTCTGGTGTTTTGCCAAAGTAACTCTGCTGCACTTTCGGGAGAATATTACGCTGACGAAACGGAGAAATGGTTTCCCCGTTACAAATGATTATGAATTCCCTTATAGGCTGTAGGGGTTATCCCGTATCTTTTCCGGAATAGTCTGCTGAAATAACGGTAATCGCGAAAACCAAACTCCATGGCAACCTCTTTTATGCTTTTTTCAGGATGGTCGGTTAAAAACCTGGCTGCTTTCTCCAGCCTTAGCGTATTGACATACTCAATCGGAGAAACGCCAAAACGCTTTTTAAAGTACTGGGTGAAGTAGTTGGGGTGTAAGTAAACAGTTTCAGCCAGTTCACCCAGAGTAATGTTCGAGCTGATATTCCTAAGGATATAGTTATTGATGCAATCCGTCAGATGATCGGTTGATACCGGCAGGATACTCATATAATCGACATTGCGCATAAATTCGCTGAACAGCTCCAGAAGCGCTGTTTTTTCAAACAAGGCATCCAGAGGGCTTTGTAAGCTTTCAGCCTGAATGAGCTTTTGAAAAATGGGCTCCAGGTTTTCCCGGGGGAGCTTGCAGCGGACCCCTTTTTTTGAGTAAATGAGCTTTTGGCCTTCATTCAGAGAAAGATCAAAATGACACCAATACTTGTAAACCGGTTTTTCGGGATTGTGAAAATAAGTATGTCGGGTATCGGCAGGGATGAGAAACAATTCGCCTGGAACCGGATGGAATTCATCCCCTTCAATGATGAGGGTACCTTCACCCTCCAGAAAATAATAGAATTTATTGTAACCGTAAATACAATCCGTTTCGCCCCAGTCGGGTGAACAATAATTGACGCGGCATATCAGGTTTTTTATGGTCAGACTCCTGAAAATGTTTTTAATATCCTGCTGCATAAGAATTACTCCATCAAACTGATTGCTCCTGTATATATTAACATATCGATGTTAATATCGTCCACATACTTCTTAATATTAGCCCTGCTGAACAGAAAAGCTTTGTTGATATAATGATATTAGGCCTTGTCTGCTAAAAACTCAGTTAGTAACTTACAGCTGTAAGTACCGATAATGGGTTGTGGGCGAAGATCACTTTTGATGCAAGTAATAAACATGGAGGATGGAATCAATGAATATGGATATTCAAAAAGGCCCATTCAAGCCGACCTTTGAGTCTTTGAGAACCTATGAATGCCCTGACTGGTACAGGGATGCCAAGCTGGGTATCTGGTCGCACTGGGGAGCGCAGTCCGTTCCAATGTATGGTGACTGGTATGCCCGGAACATCTATTGTGAGGGTTCTGATCAATATTTGTATCATTTGCGTCACTTCGGGCATCCTTCCAGGTTTGGTTATAAGGATTTGGTGCAGCTTTGGAAGGCTGAAAGCTTTGATCCGGATGGCCTGATGGATTTATACACCACGGCTGGAGCTCGGTATTTTGTTGCACAGGCTATGCATCATGATCACTTCTTTAATTATGATTCTAAAATTCATCGGTGGAATTCTGTAAACATGGGGCCAAAAGAGGACATCGTGGCGTTATGGAGGAAAGCGGCGATCAAAAAAGGTCTTCCCTTCGGGCTCACTGAGCATCTGGGGGCAACCTTCAGCTGGTGGAGGTGGAACAAGGGTTGCGACAGGGACGGTGCTTACCAGGGTGTTCCTTATGATGGAAATGATCCCGATTATGAAGACTTATATCTGCCCAATCGAGAGCACTATGACCCAAACCAGAAGATGTTCGATCTGGATCCGTGGTTCAGCCCGAACCAATGGTGGCATCAAAGATGGTTTGATGTTATCCGGGAGGTGGTAGATCTGTATCAGCCAGACTTGCTTTATACAGACGGCGGTCTACCCTTCGGTGAAAATATGTATGAGGCAGGTCTGCATGCGGTCGCGCATCTTTACAATACCAGCGCGGCTCATCATGGCGGGAAAAATATGGCCGTATACAGTCAGAAGGACAGGCGACAGGAGATTTACCGGGTGGGAGTTCTTGACATCGAACGCAGCCAGGCCCCTGGTATCAGGCCCGAGCCGTGGCAGACCGATACCTGCGTGGGAAACTGGTTTTATGATGTCCGAGCTGTTTACAAGAAACCGGGACATATCATCGAAATGCTTGTAGATATGATCGCAAAGAATGGCAACCTCCTTCTGAACATCCCCCAGAGACCCGATGGAACCATTGACGACGAGTGTACTTACATCCTTCAGGAAATGGGGAAATGGAACAGGGTATGCCAGGAGGGCGTTTACGGAACGCGACCTTTCCGCGTATCGGGGGAAGGTCCTTCCAGTGTACACATAGAAGGCTTCAAGGAAGATGCGGTGAACTGGACCAGCTCGGATTTCAGGTTCACAACAAAGAATAATACGATTTATGCCTTTCAGATGCGTTGGCCGGACGACAACCGGGCCGTCATCAAATCGTTGGCCCCGAATGAGAAAGTGAAGGCTGTCAGGCTTCTCGGAGCGGGAGATGTACCCTTTGAGCAGCCTTATGGGACACTTGTGGTGAAGCTTCCCGAAAGAAAACCGACAGAATATGTCCATTGCCTTGCTTTGGAGATGGAATAATTCAATGAGCGCTTGCGCGAATTGTGCACCAAAACGCGGGCGCTGAAAGCGCCTTCAGGGGGAGTGTTCCTCGGCTGGAGCCT
>CAYVFB010000095.1:0-12484 GCA_964450305.1 uncultured Ruminiclostridium sp. | reverse complement strand
AAGAACAACAAGGCTTCCCAAAAGGCGTTATTATCATGTGGCTTTGAGTTATTAGACGCAGGAAGTAGTCGCTACATCATTTGTAATAAGACATTCAAGCCGTCAACTATATTGCGATAGTTGGGATTGCCAAGCCGAGCGAAACAGGAAGAACAGACGAGCCAACAGAAAAGACCTTTATATTCCCCGTATGCATTAGGCAAAGATTTTTGTCTTTATAAAGAATTTCAAAAATAGTTTATATTGCAAAAAACTGCACTAAAGGTTTTATCCTTTCGGTGCAGTCTTTGCTTTCGAGCCTCCGCCTGAAGAGAGTCGGTCAAAAATATACTTGCTTTAGTAAATCCCTAAGCTGAACTCCCTTTCTCCGGTTCTTTTTTTTCTGTTTTAAATCTGGGGTCATTTATTGCCCGCAGCATTTCTTGTATTTTTTTCCGCTGCCACAGGGGCATGGATCGTTACGGCCTATCTTCTCCACGGTCACATGACTGTCTTCATGCAGCTTCAGGCGAATTTCCTTCTTTTTATCCCCGCTTAAAAGACCTTCCCACTGCGGCAGGTTATAAAGCCAGTCGGCCTTTACCTTCAGCACGTTGTAATACAGCTTTTCATAATCGATGGTCACATCAATTGAACTGTCGTCGGCCAATTCTTCCAGGGCGATTTCCTGTGTGAGGCTGGTATTGATTCCATCCAGAAAGCCGACGAAGGTGACGGGCTCCATATGATAATGATCTGCCAGTTCCTTCAGAACACCATTTATCTGCTTTTGTTCCGCATCCAGGATTTCCCGGTAGACTTCGGTTTCCTGGGCAAGGTATGTGCGGAAATAGTCCTGATATGTGCCGGTTTTCTGGTTTTCTTCCATTTTTTGTTGCCATTGTTGAAATAAGTTCATCCTATATCTCCTTCCAGTGTTTTCAATTACATTTTCTCGGGTGCCTGTATCCGGATCAGGTCAAGGACATTACGAATCACCGTTAACGTACAGTTTACCAGCAGCAGTCTGGCCTGAAGCAGTGGTTCTTCCTCGCCCTTGACACGGCAGGCATTGTAAAAGCTGTGGAAATCCGATGCCACATCCATCACATAACGGGTCAGCCTGCTCGGTTCAAGTGTTTGAGCCGACAGCGCCATTTCCTCGGGATACTGCGCCAGCCTTTTCATCAGGCTGATTTCTTCGGGCTGAACCAGCAGGGTCATATTCACCTGCTCGATGGGGGCACGGACAACATCCTCCTGTGCAAGCTTTTTTAGAATGTTGCAGATACGCGCATGGGCGTATTGGACATAAAAAACAGGGTTATTATTGGATTGCTCTACAGCCAGATCCATATCAAAATCCAGGTGACTGCCTGAGGTCTTCAGGTTAAAGAAAAACCTTGCGGCATCCACGCCCACGTCGTCCAGCAGATCGCCGAGGGTTATAGCCCTCCCGGTCCTTTTGGACATTCTGGCGATCTCGCCGTTTTTGTACAGGCGAACCAGCTGAAACAGCACAATTTGAAGCCTGTCCTTTGAAATTCCGCAGGCCTCCATGGCCGCTTGCATTCTTGCTACATGTCCGTGATGATCGGCACCCCAAAGGTTAATCACCCGATCAAAGCCCCTTTTATTGAACTTATTGCGGTGATAGGCAATGTCTGCCGCCATATAGGTCGCAAGGCCGTTCTGCCTTACAAGCACCTCATCCTTTTCCAGCCCGATTTTGCTGCCGTCCAGCCACAAAGCTCCGTCCTTTTCAAGGATAAACCCGTTCTCCTTCAAAAGCAAAAGGGTTTCATCCACCTCACCAGGATACAGAGAACTTTCCCGGAACCAGACATCATAATGAATGCCATACCGGGACAGTCCCTCTTCTATATTTTTCAGGTTCTTTGGCAGGGCAAATTTCACCAATACCTTTCTTCTTTCCTCAGCAGGCTTATCAGCCAGGTCTTTTCCGTATTCATCCAGGTATGCTTTTGCATGATCGGCTATATCTTCGCCCCTGTAACCGTCTTCCGGGAAGGGAACCTCCTGCTCACCATAAATTTGCTGCAGGTATCTGGCCTCCAGCGAAGCACCGAACTTCTCAATTTGGTTGCCCGCATCATTAATGTAGAACTCTCGCGTAACCTGATGGCCCGATTTTTCCAGCACGCTCGCAATCAAATCTCCCAGCGCACCGCCCCGGGCATTTCCCATATGCAGCGGGCCGGTAGGATTGGCACTGACAAACTCGACCATTACCTTTTCACCCTTGCCGGTGTTCACTTCGCCATAATGCTCTTTTCTTTGATCGATCAGGGCCAGTGTTTCATACATCCATTGATGGTTCAGAAAAAAGTTGATAAAGCCCGGTCCTGCCACCTGCACCTGTGTAACAAATGTACCCTCGGGGTTTATTCGTTCGGTAAGCGCCCGGGCGATCTGCACCGGTGCCTTTCTGGCCTGTTTTGACATCTGCATGGCAATATTGGTTGAAAAATCACCAAAGGCTTCCTCTCTGGGTTTTTCCAGAAGAACCGGAGGCAACTCCATTTCTGGCAGTGCTCCTTCAGCAATGGCCATTTTAACTGCCTGATGCAGCAGCTTTTCAATCTGTTCCCTGATCTTTTCATAGATACTGTACATGTTCATTCCACCCTTTGTTTCATTCGTGAGTTAACGGTAAGGGGCGATCCTTTTTCACGGAAAAGCCAAGTGATAGAATCGTCCAATTTATCTAATGATAACTCTTTGCAGGTCATTGAATCAACCAGAGTCGGCGATTCACTGCACTTTAACGTTTAGCGTGGTGAAACTGGCCACCTGATTGTTCACCTCAATGACGTACTCCAAATCAAAACGTCCACCGTTGTCATTCAAATCGACACTCAGCTTGCGGGCGGTAACACCCACTTCAATGATTCCAAATTCCGTCTCATAGCCTGAGGTGTGCTTACGTCCCTTTTCAAAGACCATCAGGCTGGAAACATTCCCTTGCCGGATAAGGGTAATGGAGTCGGGAGAGACCGTCAGCGTAGTGGTTGTCCCATCCAGTCCGGTCACTTCACTTTCAGCATAGCTGATGCAATAAGCGTTATCCTGTTTATCGAAAGTCCCCTCTGTGATAAAGTTAATGACATCGGCATCCTTGTCGGGATGCTCCTGCTTGCTGTCAACCGTAATCATTACGTCCCTTTTCAAGTTGTTTACCTCTTTCATTCTTTTTCATGCGCATCAGGTCCAAGCCTGGCTGCAGGCACATTTCGTCACACCCTGCAGTCCAGATCCACCCGATGCACATTGTCTATTTTCTCTCCAAGAATCAGTTTTCCCAATTCTTCAAACTTTTCCACACTGTCGCTGGTATAGTACTGATAATTTGCTGAAGCCCCTGCCGTATGCAAGCTTTGCGATTTCAGCAGTTCCTTCAGCGCAATAGCCAGTTCCTCGGCCGAACTGACCTGAACCACTCCGTCCCCCATCACCTTGCGGATGGCTTCAGACAGCAGCGGGTAATGGGTGCAGCCCAGCACAAGCGTATCGATGCTTTCACTTTTCAGCTCGGCGAGATATTCAGTGGCGACCATTCTGGTAATTTCATTATCCCACCAGCCCTCTTCCACCAGGTTTACAAACAGAGGGCATGCTTTTTGAAAGATCAGCACCTCGGGGTTTCTTTGATGAATGGCCTCGCGGTAGACCCCGCTGGTAACGGTCGCCGGAGTTGCAATGATCCCGATTCTTCCCGTCCGGGTTTTTTTCAATGCGCTGACAGAGCCCGGCTCTATCACCTCAAGCACGGGTACATGGATCGAAGGTCTTAATTCGGGCAAGGCCAGGGCGCTGATGGTATTGCAGGCCACTACCAGAAGCTTGACATCCATCGATAACAAAAAGGATACAATCTGCCGGGTATATTTGATAACGGTCTGTTTGGATTTTGTACCATAGGGCGTGCGGCCGTTATCGCCAAAATAGATAACACTTTCTTCAGGAAGCAGCTTACTGATCTCCTTCAGAACGGTCAAACCCCCAAGCCCTGAATCAAAAACACCGATTGGCCTTTTATCCATTATAAACCCTCTCTGTATATCCATAAAAATAACAACCTGATTATACATGAAACAACCCGCCTGCACAAGACGGGTTACTCATTTTTAGAGTGCTCATTACCGGGGCACTCATTTGGATGTTTCAGAGGTGAGGAGTTCCTCCCTTAGAAGTGTTTGAGTGCGGGAGTTTACTTCAGAATCCTGAGAGCTTGTTTTCGCGCGAAACGGTACAGGTCACGGGGTTATTCCAAGATCTCTTCGTCCGGGTTCTCATCGGTACTGACTTCTTCTGTTACGCTATCGGTGCTCTGCCCACTTGCATCATCAGTTTCAACTGATTCATTGGCTCCGGCCTGTTCCAATTCCGGTTCCTGTTCCTGTGGCATCACTGAAAAGCTTTGTTTACGATCGATCAAGGCCTCGTTTCTGGGAAATTCCTGATCAAACCGAAAGCTCCCCTTAAATTCCTTTTGCGTTTTTCCGTTTACCTGAAATTTGACGGTTTCCACATCTTTCAGCTCTGTCAATGTGTTCACAATGGAGAAGATGGTCATTTCCTCAGCTTCTTTTCCGCCGGGGTGATTATCCACAAACTCTTTTGTCATATCCACAGTGGCGGTTCGTCCTTCAACCTTGACAGGGGATCTCAGTGAAGCACCCTGCGGCATGGTAGGCTTTAGTGTTGAATTGGAGGGCCCGTTTACAAGCTCCTTCACGAGGATCGACGCAATTTTGTCTGTTCCCTGCATGGCATCCTCCATGCTTAAGTACCGTATTTCACCCACAAGCTTCGTACCATCCTTATCCGAAAAATAAAGGTGAACCGGTAATTTCTCATTCAAACGCTTTGCATCCTCTTCGGAAAGAACAATACTGGATACGGGACGCAGTTCATCTTCCTCCAGCTGATTCAATGCTTTATCCCTTGCTCTTTGACAACCAATCAAAGTGAGGATCATAAGGACACAAAAAATTATCATGATTGTTTTTTTCATATTAAAAACCCCTCTCAGATCTGTCTAACCTATACCTATGCCCCACACCGGACAAATATACTTCAGTGCAAACTTTTCATTTGTGCATTTACAAGCAGGTGCAATTAGGATATGATCAATTTAAAGCGTGCTGTGCCCGCAACAAAATAGCGGAACCTTGCAGAATAATATGCCAAGAGGGTTTCAGGATGAAGAGCCGAATTAATCGTGAAAAAGTGTTGGAATTGATGAACAAGCAATGCCAGGGGAACTATAATCTTTTTGGAAGGCAACTGGGAGTCGATCCGGCGCATCTTTACCGTTTTCTGAACAGCGGGGTGGGCGGAGGCAAAAAAATGATTTTTGCCCTGATGGCCTATTGCGACCAGCACAAGCTGAACTTCATGCAGTACTTTGATGTCGAATAAGCAGCGTGATTCGCATAACAAAGATAAGCCAGTATTCACTGGTCCTCTCGCAGGCATAATGCTTCAGAATTGAAAAAACAGCCCGTTAAGGCTGTTTTTGTTTTCGGATATATTCTATCATGTTTCTGCCTGCGATGGCTCCCTGCCCTACAGCCACTGAAATCTGTTTGAACACGCCTGTGCAGTCCCCCGCTGCATATAACCCATCGATATTGGTACACAGGTTTGCATCCGTTACAATATACTGATCCTGCATCAGGATGCCCATCTTCAGGGCAAAGGTGGTACTGGATGCGCTTTCATAGGCAATAAAGATTCCGTCCAGGGAGAACACCGAACCATCTTCGAACAGAATTTCCTCCAGAAATTCTTCCCCCTCGAATGAGCGTATAGGGGTTTCGTTCACAGCAAGCTGCTGTAAAATGCTTTCGGTATCCTTTGAAAAGCTTGTTGCTTTACCATTTGTAAACAAGGTGATGTCTTTTGTGAAAGGAAGCAGCTCTTTTGCTTCGTGCAGGGCAAAATCATTAAAGCCCAATACCCCTGCCTTTTTCCCGCGATAGAAAAAACCATCGCAGGTTGTGCAATAGCTGACACCCTTTCCCTCAAACTTTTTCAGGTTGCGGATACCGGTGTTCACATTTTTTTGCCCGGTGGCAATCAGAACCGCATGGGATTGCCAGGTCCCTGTTATGGTGCTGACCTGAAACAGTTCCTCCTTGCTGATGCTGATAACCTCTTCGTCACGCATTTCGCCTCCTAGCCTTAAAAGCTGATTTTCGCCCTCTGCCAGTAGCTTTTCACCGGAAATTGGCTGTGAAAAGCCATAATAGTTTTCTATTTTATCAGCTTTGTACAATGCGCTTTTTCCCGTGCCTAAAACAAGAGTTTTCATATTCGCACGGACAGTATACAAGGCGGCGGATATCCCGGCCGGGCCCTTTCCAATGATAATGGCGTCATAAATCATAAGCACTTCAACCTTTCCAAACTCCATGTGCGCTTGGGTGAAAGGCCTGGGGCCAACAAGCACACACTCATATTCATCAGTCTAAGGTGGGATATGCCCACAACCGATTAGGAGCCTTACGAATAAGGTACTCTCTTGTATTTTACAGAATTGTTGTCACGAGAACAAGTCCCCCGGCATAAACTGAGACTGTAACATTTGACAGAGGTGATTGCATGAGTGACATTTCCAACTTTATACAGGGACAAATCACAAGAAAAAAAATTGAAAAAGGCCTGGAGATACTGCACAACGAAAGCCCGGCGGATCTGAAAAAAAAGCTTCAAAGTGTGGATATGAACGAAATTCTGCAGAAGATGGACGAATATGACAAAGGCCGCCTGCAAGACCTGGGGATCAGCGTCAATGAGCTGAGGGGCCGTGTTTCGGAAGCAGATATTCAGAAAGTACAGCAGGTACTCGGAAGAGACGGGGAAAAAGTGATCCGTAAGCTTCGAAACATGCTTCGGTAAGCAAAGCATTAATTGAAATAAAAAAAATAAAGGGAGGTTGAACATCCATGGGCCAGGGTATGGATGACAAAATCCGGCAGATAGCCCAGATGCTGAACAGTCCGGAAGCGCAGGATGGTATTCGGAACCTGTTCGATTCTTTAGGCACACAAAGAGGATCTGCCCCCGCTGAAACAGATTTGCAGGAATTGGGTGACGCGCAGACCACAGCACCTGACTTTAGCAGTTTACCGCAAGGGTCAGTGGATTCGGACTGGATTCACAACATACAGAACATGCTCAGCCAGGTCAATAGCATACAGGACTCAAGAGTAAACCTTCTGCACTCGGTTCACCCCTTCCTGAACCCAACAAGGCGTGAGCGGTGCTCGACCTGTATGAATATTCTGAAGATTGCAGGGATCTTAAAAGCAATGACAAACAGTAATGGGAGGTTGTTCTGATGGCTGAGAAAGTTGATCATGCGCTCTCAAACATTCCATTGCCCACTGAGAGGGAATACAGCAGGCATTCTGGTTTATCTCCCTTTTCGGGCGGCTTGCCCGATATTAGAAAACTGCTTCATAGCATACAATTGGATGACATCCTTTTGTTTGGTCTGATCATTTTGATTGCGACAGATGATGATTGTGACAATTTTCTGCTGGTGCTGTTGATTTTTATCTTCATTGCCGGGTTTGACAAAACTCTTTTCCCGTTTTTATTGTAGCAGGAGTAGTTGCGTCATGTATTTTCCATTCATTACATGATAAGGTTTCGAATACTTTTATTTATTCTGCACAAAATTTCTATGACGAAACCTGAGCGCAATACCATGAAATGAGGGAAAATATGCAAACGAGAAAATGGGTACGCATCATCATCGCCGCGTTACTGGCCATATGCCTTGTTTATCCTGTACTAACGGATGGGGCTCGTGACTTTTATGGGTACAGCAGTGCCGTTTTGTCCTATTATGGTTCAAGGGGCGATGAGGTCGCCAATATTCAGAAAAAGCTGAAGCAATGGGGTTACTATGATGGAAAGGTGGATGGCATCTTCGGCTATCGAACCTATAAAGCCGTAAGATACTTTCAATATAAAAACGGCTTGAAGGTGGATGGTGTGGTGGGTGCGGAGACGCTTTCGGCACTGGGGCTTCCAACCGGAGTGAACCCCCCTGCGGGTAACGATCAGGATATGAATTTGCTGGCACATATCATCCATGGAGAAGCCCGCGGCGAGCCCTATATCGGTCAGGTGGCAGTAGCTGCGGTAATCCTGAACAGAATCAGGGACAGCCGGTTCCCCAGCACGATTGCCGGTGTTATTTACCAACCCGGTGCATTTGATGCCGTCAGTGACGGCCAAATTAATCTGGAGCCCACCTCCCAGTCGATTAAGGCTGCAAGGGACGCACTGAACGGATGGGATCCCACCTATGGCTGCATTTATTACTACAATCCGCATACAGCAACCAGTAAATGGATATGGTCCCGGCCAATCGTATTGAAGATTGGAAAACACAACTTTGCAAGATGACGGGGCTATTTAAAAATGATGTCTTTCTTCTTAATGCCTGTTCCAACACCAATGATTTTGTGAACAGGCTGATAGACATCCTCATACAGTTTCTCCGATTCATCCCCTGTCATCCGGTAAACTTTAGCCGTTAGGCCGTCCTTCCCCGGTTCCAATACTTCTTTCGCATCCCTGGGCAGGTCATTTTGTTGCGAATAGATAACCGAGGGCTGGATTTTCGTATATTCAGCCCGCACAACACCACTGCTCAGCCCAGGCTGACCCACAAGGGCGGTGCTCCAGCTGCCATCGTGCTCGAGCTGAAATACAAGCATCAACGGAATGTTTGCTGTATTTTTAAACTCCAGATCTGCGTCATCTTCAAAGCTGACTTCAAACCCTGGTTCTATGCCCGGAACAGGTTGATCCGCAGCCTTTCTGTTGAGTACGCGCAGCTCCGCCACAGGCAGAATGGCCTGATAAATACTGGATGCGAGAAGCTGCTGCAGGGGATCGGTTCCCTTGAAAAGTGGGATGCTGTCCCGAAAAGAGAATGAGTCTCCCTCTTGAATCATTAAATTATCCAAAGGCTGGAGAAGGCTATAAAAAGCTTGCGTTTTTTCATCGGGAATAGTTCCCTGTATAAAGCTGTATACCTGTGTATAGCCCTGAAGCTTTTGTGTTGTAATTTCTGGTTCTGTGGCTGTAAAAAGCCAGGGGGTCTTGCTTTCCGACAGGATTATCTGATCTGTCGGGTTGGTTCGCAGTTGCTCTGTAACGTATTCCTTTGCCTTATCTACATCAAATACCCGACCAATAACTGAAGGTGTAACTGAAACAGCCTTCTGCTGCAAAACCAGACGGGCATTCTGTGGTTCTAAATAGCATAACTCCTGTATGACAGAGAACTCTTCCCTAAAAAGCGCTTCGTTCATATATGGGGCTGCCCCAACTTGTTTACGGATGGGGTCAGCTTTCCCGATCAATTCAAACAAGCGGTTTTGGTAACGTCCCTTTCCGAGTTCCTGCAAAACCTCAGCAGTATCAAACGCAAGGCCAATGGAACTGTATGGGATTTGAACCTGCCTGTCCTGCCCTTCAAAAACGATTGTCCCTTGTGAAACAATCGTCTGATAGAAACCTTCTGCCTGTTTCATGGCATCCTGCAACGGCAGATCCTCAAGTATCAGGCCGGGAATTTCCAAAGCGGATGATGTTTCTTGCGCAGGAAGTGAAAATAATACCGCAGTTGGTACAACAACAGCCAGTATTAGCTGTACGGAAAAAATCAGGAACCAAAATCGGAAGCGCTTCATACCGGTCATTTTCATCAACTCCACAGCATTCTGAAAAAAACAGGGCCAGGAAAACTCCCGGCCCGGTTTATGTTTAAACATGAATAAACCATTGATTGTTTAAGACAGAGCATGGCAGAAGCTCATTTACGCTTCGTTGTTCATCACCAGTTCTATCAGCTTTCCGCAATCCTTTGCCCTGTCCATGGTTTGATCGGTAATAACCTCGCCGGCTCGAATAATAAACATTCCCTGATGGTCGGTAATGTTCTTTGTGGCCTTACGCCCTCTGAGGTAATTCCTTTGGCGTTCTTCAAACAACCCGGCAGCGGTGTTTTTCTGTTCCGGCGGCACAGCTTCGGATTTTTTCTGTTCCGGCTGCACAGCTTCGGGCTCGGAGGGTTTAGCTGCCGCAGGTTGTTCCTGACCCAAAGCTCGTTCAATCTCTTCATCGGTCACAATGCCTAATGCAGCTTCGACAACCGGTTCGTCAACCTTCTTTTTCTCATCCGCGATAGCAATCTCTGACAAACCGGAGGGATCATCCAGAAGCTTTTCTTCAACATCATCTTCAACCACCAGAAGTGTTTTCCCGAAGGTGATCACACTGGAACGGGGAATCATGGTGACTTTCTTCTGTGTAATATCGGCAATGAATTCTATGCCTACAATGTTGCAATCCTTATTTACATCCACATAAATATCGCCGGTTTCTCCGATAAGGCTGCCTTTTTTTGTTAAGACTCTGGTACCCTTTACTGTAATGTTTTTCTGCAGCAGTTCAATTGCGGCGGGAAGCTTGCTGATATCGCTGATGGCTTCGGGGTTCAGAATGGTCATGGCATATTCACCAACACCCAAAACACTGCCTGTCGGAATGACCCTGGTGTTAAGTACCTGAACACCACTGTCTACGACAAAATAATCGATTGTACCCTTGTCAGCGTTAATCACAATATTTTTTACTTTACCCACTTCATTGCCTTCCGCAATGCTGATGATAGGCAACCCAATGATTTGCTGCGATTTTTTCATTCCCGGTTTACCCCCTTAACCTTTTTTTCATTGAAAGCCAATGAAAAATACAGTTCCAATAGCTAATACATACACAGACTTCCCCTGATATGAAATGAAGCAAAACACCAGCCTTTCAATTAACTGTCGAACAGGCTTTGCAGAATCTGATCCTTAATTTCTTCACTCATCAGATGCTCAAACGCATCAATATAGGTTAAAAGAATATCTTCGGCCAAGTCTGCATTTCCGGTAGACTTGTAGATGGCACAGATATCCAGAACGATCCAGAATGCAGTTTCATTGTCCGGTTTTTGGTCAAGTGCCGCCATATAAAGAGCTGCCGCTTCCATAACATTCCCCTGCTGCTTTAATGAAAAAGCTTTATGAATGATCTCTTCGAGGGAATTTTCCTGTTCCGGAGCAGGTTGAACTGAGTCTGGTAATTCGTCTATTCCCATTTTATCAATAATATCCGGTGTGTCAACTGTTTTTTCAATGGCTTCAACTATATATGGTTCACTCGATGCAGATTTTTCATCAGCAGGCATCAAATCAGCAGTAGAATCAGCAACTTGCTCTTGATTTTTATGAATATCCTGTGCGTCAACTGCTTTTTCAATGGCTGCAACCGTATCTGGTCCATTCGATGCAGATTCTTCATCAGCAGGCATCAAATCAGCAGTAGAATCAGCAACTTGTTCTTGATTTTTATGAATATCCTGTGCGTCAACTGCTTTTTCAATGGCTGCAACCGTATCCGGTCCATTCGATGCAGATTCTTCATCAGCAGGCATCAAATCAGCAGTTAAATCAGCAACTTGTTCTTGATTAGTATTAGCACTCGGCATCTCAACGGCTTTTTCAATGATTTCAACCGTATCCGGTCCATTCGATGTAGATTTTTCATCAGCAGGTATCAAATCAACAGCAGAATCAGCAACTTGTTCTTGATTATTATTAGCATTCGGCGTCTCAACGGCTTTTTCAATGATTTCAACCGTATCCGGTCCATTCGATGTAGATTTTTCATCAACAAGCATCATATCAACAGCAGAATCAGCAACTTGCTCTTGATTATTATTAATATTCAGTGTTTCAACCGCTTTTTCAATAGCTCCAACCATATCCGGACCATTCGGTGCAAAACCTTCATCAGCAGCAGAATCAGCATTCTGCTCCGGATTGAGGTTTAAAGCGATATTGGATATGGCTGCTTTTTCTTCTTTTTCTTTCAGTTTTAATTCCCTGGCATCTTTCCTTTTCTGTTTCTTCTCTTCCCGCTTGCGAACCAGCTCGTCCATCTTTTCTATGGGTACAATCTGAAAAACCAGTATCATCATAACAAAAAGCACTACGATATAGAGCAGCAGCGATAGGAAAAAGACGATAAAGAAACGAAGAGCCATATTCTCCGAAATAAGGTTTAACAGCCCGGGGAAAAGCAGACTTCCCGTACAGGCAAATATCGTGCTGAGAACGAGGCCAATCCGATAACGCAGATCCACCATATGATTTTTGTGAAAAATAAAAAGTAGTGTGGCTGTTGATATCAATACGACAGCAATAGATATGAAAACATACAAATTCATTTAGCAACACTCCTGTATCTTCTTTTGTAATCAAGCTGGAAAGCCGCTCTATATGCGCATCTATTTATATAGTACCCGGTTTTAAAGGCTTGAACCTAAAAAGGATGCCTTTAACAATATACTCTTTCCGCTTGTTTTCTATAGCAACGGAAGCGATTGCTTGCAATCGCAACACAC
>CAYVFB010000094.1:0-12924 GCA_964450305.1 uncultured Ruminiclostridium sp. | reverse complement strand
CCTTGTTCCGCTGTTTTTCGGCATAAAAAAACACCCGAACGCGGGTTGAAGCCGATAAGGTTCAACCTGGAGAACCGATGTTTTCATGCATTGTTTTTATGGCAAGCTATTTCCCGTCACCCGAAAAATATCAATGAGTGCGTTTTGTACGCAACTGGATTATAATTGTCTTTGATAGTTATAAACGGTCCGCGAGCCAGTTAGTTTTTGTTATCATCCTTGTGCTTGTAATACAGCCCAAAATCTTCCTTGCCGGTGCCACTGCTCTTATCCTGTGTCCTTTTTAAGCTGTCCTTCAATTCACGGCCTGCACTCATCATTTCACGGGCCAGGCCTTTTGAACACTCGATGCAAAAACGGCCGCTGCGGATTCTGACGCCGCAGTTTTCACAGTTTAAAGCAACCGGGCTTCCTTCGCTGACCTCCAAACGCTCTTCCTTTAGCCAGCGGCTTATCTTGTTTGGATTCACCCCCGTATTGTCGGCAACTTCCTTCATATTCGCCCCCGGGAAATCCCTCAAAAATGCCCTGACCTTCTCGAATTCTTCTTCATCAACCTGCTTGCATGCCGGGCAAAGAATGGGGCCTGTGACATACTGGAACATTTTCCTGCAGAACTTACAATACTTGATTTCAGACATAGGTGTACCCCCTTACAAACTTATTCACAATGGGCTTTCCTGCGGATGGCAATGACAAAAGCATCTACCTGTGTGGCACCGGCTTCTTTCAGTACCCTGGCACAATGCTCCAGGGTGCTGCCTGTTGTCATGACATCATCCACCAGAAGAACCCGTTTCCCGCGAACTGTTTCCGGATTCTTCAGCCGAAAAGCACTTTTCAGGTTTCTTAGCCGCTCCCCGCGCCCCAGTGAGCTTTGCGGAGGAGTGTGCATGTTTTTGGTTAAAGACCTGGGACAAAATGCGATTTTAGTCTGCTTTGCCAGGTTTTTCGCCAACAGCTCGGATTGATTATATCCTCTTTGTTGTTTTCTTCTGAAATGGATCGGTACTGGTATAATTATATCATATTTAGGGGATTTGTCACAATGGGGTTCATCAAACAAAAATAGCTTGATGCGGGGCAGCGCAAGGTCGATTAAAGCAGGCGCATTCCCTGGCCGGTCGTTAAACTTCAGATTGTGAATAGCCTTACGAATGCCCTTTTCATATTCGAAAGCGGAAAATATCTTTCCGATGCTGTCCCCTGCCGGGTTGATAAATTCGCGGTTTTTCAGTACCGGGATATCTTCTTCACAGTCACGGCACAAAACCCCTTGCGCATCCATGGGCAAAAGGCAGTCACAGCTTATACAGCGGGGAGGGAAAAAGAGCCTGATAATATACTCATGAACAGGTAGCTTTTTGTTCTGCATAGGTCTCCCTTCTGCCATCAACGTTTTTTACGAACATTTCTTTCACATTGTCACAGAAAGCTTTGAAAAATACCAGCCTGCATCCCGGCATTTTCTTCCGCCAGCCTCTCCTTTAAACCGGTATACCGTTCCTTTTCGGTCATATTCGCAACCATGTTTTGAATTGTTCCCATGTCCCCAACCAGAACAACCAGCTGCTTTGCCCGCGTAACGGCCGTATACAGCAGGTTTCTGCAGGTGAGCATGGACGGGATGCCGGCCAGGGAAATCACTACAGCGGGAAATTCGCTTCCCTGGCTTTTATGGACAGTAATGGCATAGGACAATTCCAGTTCGTCCAGATTCTCAAAATCGTACTCTGCGGCTTTTCCATCATCAAACAAAACGGTTAAGGTATTGTCTTTGGGATTTATGGTGCGCACAATTCCCATATCCCCATTAAATACACCCTCGCCCACGCTCTGTATGCCTTCATCGGAGGTGCTTGTCCATGACAGGGTGTAGTTGTTTTTAATCTGCATCACCCTGTCCCCTTCCCGAAAAACCATATCCCGGCTGGCTTTCTCTTTCCGGTTGGCACTGGGAGGGTTCAAACGGCCCTGCAGTGCGGCGTTCAGGCTGAACACCCCGGCGGCTCCCTTTTTGGCCGGAGATAGAACCTGAATATCCTTCATGGGGTCAAGGCCGAATTTTTCAGGGATTCTGACGGTGCACAGCTCTAGAACCGCTGCAGCCGCATCCTGGGGCACAACCCTGGGCACAAAGAAGAAATCTGAATCGGGGCGATTCATCTCGGGACATTCTCCATGATTGATCCTGTGCGCGTTTACAACAATCAGGCTTTCCTCTGCCTGGCGAAAAATCCGGTTCAGGTATGCCACCTCAAGCAAACCGCTTTCTATCATATCTGACAGGATGCGACCCGGCCCCACCGATGGCAGCTGATCCGCATCACCCACCAGCACAAGCCTTGTGCCCGGCTGAACCGCTTTCAGCAGCGCATGCATCAACAGGATGTCCACCATGGAAACCTCATCAATGATGATAATGTCGGCTTCTATGGGATCCTGCTCATTCTTTTTAAATTCCTTCTTGAACTCATCGTCCGCATATACGGTTTCCAATAACCGGTGAATGGTTTTAGCCTCTTCACCGGTGGCCTCGGTCATTCTTTTAGCCGCCCTGCCTGTAGGCGCAGCTAAAACCACTTTCAGGCCTTCCTTTTGAAACAGGGCGATAATGCCTTTAATCAGCGTCGTTTTTCCCGTTCCGGGGCCGCCCGTAACGACCAATATGCTCTTTTCCGCTGACAGGCGGATTGCATCAAGCTGCAGCTGAGCATACTGAACCTGCTGTTCGGCTTCAATCTCTTTCAAAACGCCATGAAGGTCATTGATTTCCTTTTCCGGCTGTGTGCGGCATAAAAGACCGATTTTGCGGCACACATACTGCTCCGCCTTATAAAATGCAGCAAGGTAAACCCGATCTCCCTTTGCTTTATCGACATAAATGCTCTCTTCAAACATCATGTCTGAAAGTGCTTCCTCCACAGCCAATGGGGTCGTACCCAACAACCTGGAGGCATAATCGACCAAAATACCCCGGGGAAGATAAACATGGCCGTTCTGTACAGCCCTGGACAGGGCATGCTTTATCCCGCTTTGCACGCGGAATTTGGAAGATGGGTCAATTCCCATGGAGATGGCAACCCTGTCCGCCGCCTTAAACCCTATGTTAAAATCCTCGTCGGTCAGACGATATGGATTGCGCTTAATCTCGTCGATGGCCTGACTGCCAAACTTTTTCCACAGTTTTACAGCCATATTGGCTGAGATGCCGTATTCCTGAAAAAACATGATGGTCAGGCGAATTTGCTCCTGCTGTGCAAAGGCCTGCCCGACAGCCAGTGCCTTGTCGGTGCTGATACCCTTGATTTTGGTAAGACGGAGGGGTTCAAACTGTAATACCCGCAGGGTTTCATCCCCGAAGGCTGCAACGATCTTTTTTGCGGTAGCCTCACCAATTCCTTTGATGACCCCGGAAGAAAGATATTTCAGAATAGCGTCTGTGGTTTTTGGCAGGCGTCGCTCACAGCTTTCAACCTTCAGCTGTTTGCCATAATCCTGATGAACCACCCATAACCCGCTGACAAGGACAGTTTCACCGACACACAAACCCGGCATGCAGCCCACTGCTGTAATGATGCGGCGGCCTGACCGTAATTCGCAGACGGTGTACCCGTTTTGTTCGTTACAGTAAATAATATCTTCAACAAAGCCCTCTATTTGTTCCAAGAAAAGATCCTCTCTTTGGTACACCTGCCGGGGAGACAGTGCGGAGATGTGTTTCCAGCCCGGACCCTGAAATGGAGCCAATCGGGCGGAGGCTTGTGTCCTTCATCTGTCTTTTTTGGTCCCCGCTCCCATGCTAACCCCTCTGCAATTCATTCTACTCCAATTTACAGGTTCCATCAATACCAAACGGGGGTACTCGAAAGAGAGTTTTTCCACCATTGGTTTGTTCGGATCGTCTTCTTCCAGCGTGACGTAAAGATGGCCATCGGTTCCCAGCTTTTCGGAGATCTCATCGAGAAAAATGCATCGGATCTTTCCTTCCAGGCATTCATCCCCCGGTCTGGGAACAAGGCACAGCTTCCCCGAACAATCCCGGGAACCTGCTTTCATTTTAATAACAAGGTCACGCAGCAAATGAAAAAAGCCATACATGGCAAACAAGGATATGATGATATACACAACCATACTTTTCACAGCCCATGCATATGTTTCAATATATTCTATGCATAACAAATCTTTTTGTTATATTTAGCTCGATCTGAGGTAAGTATAAGCAGATAGTTCATGCGTAGAAGGACAGACACCATTTTTAACAGCCTGCCTGGCTGGTTGCAAGGTATCAAAGGTTAACCCAAACAATCTGGCTGGTCGCAAGGTATCAAAGGTTCCTCCAAACAATTCGACTGGTCACAAGGTAACCCTGGTTAACCCGAAAATCCGGCTACTCGCACGCTGAAGCACCTGCTGGTTCCCAATGCAACCTGTATTATCGGTTTGGCAGTATATTGATTAACAACTTCCGGCACAATTACTCCAGTCTTTATTTTATGTTTTTGATATTCGGTGTAGTTGCGAAAGAGAATGGTTTACAAAAATTCAACAGTTTATTTCACACAACAGGTCATGCATTGTTTTGTTGGTTTTTTGTGAACCCGATTGGACGTTTATTATCTCTTTGATGGAACAATATGCTGCAATAAGGATTATTTTTGAGGTTTGAAATGAGGAAAATATCTGTTGAAGAACTGGCACCCGGCATGAAGCTTGCAAGAGATGTCATTTTGGAGGATGGTCGTTTCCTGCTGTTAAAAGGCTTTACCATCAAGAACCGTTATCTGGAACGGATTCGGCATTATGGAGTTCCGTATCTGTATGTTGAGGATGAGATCGGTAAACTTGAATATTTCAGTGAAGAAGTGGTTTATACTGAAACCTTTCAAACAATTAAGACCGTGATGGAAAGTGTCCGGCAGGGTGCTGACATCAACCTTCCCGTCCTGAAAGATACGGTGGATGATATTATCCAGAAAATCTTGAATGATGACAATGTTTTTATGAAGCTGACGGGAATCAGAGATATAGACAATTATACTTACCTGCATTCGGTCGATGTCTGCATTTATTCAGTGATTGCCGGTAAAAGCATGCACCTTTCGGAAAGTGAAATTTCCGATCTGGGTATGGGGGCTATTTTACATGATCTGGGCAAATGCAAGATACCGCTGAGTATTCTGAATAAACCGGCAAGGCTGACGAAGGATGAGTACGAAGTTATTAAGAAACATACTGTTTTGGGGTACGATGTGATCCGGAAGACCCCTGGTATAGATTACGGTATTGCCAATATTGCACTGAGTCATCATGAGCACTGGGATGGCACAGGCTATCCCTTAAGAAAAGCCGGAACGGACATTGACATACTCTCCAGGATTGTTGCTGTAGCTGATGTATATGATGCCCTTACAGCGAATCGGGTTTACCGCAAGCGGTTTATGCCCCATGAAGCTGCAGAATACCTTGTTGCCAACGCATCCCAGCACTTTGACCCCGAGATATTGAAAATATTCCTTGACAATATTGCCGTGTACCCCGCAGACATCATCGTTTTGCTGAATACCGGAGAAATCGCCCGCGTGGTCGAAGCAAAGGGTACCATGTCCATTCGTCCGAAGGTGATGGTCATCACACGTAAAGAAGGCCCCCCCGTACTGACCCCTTATGAGATTAATCTGCAGGAAAAAACAGATGTTTTTATCGTTGATATTTTAAGTTAAACGCAGGTATACCGAAAAAAGAATCACTCGGCTGCTCCAAAGGCCTCGACATAATAAAAAGCGGTTATCACGCCCTTTTCGGGTTGATGATAACCGCTTTTTTACCAGTATCAGCCCTTATTGCAACGGCAGGTTTTGCTTTAGCAAAACCATCACACTGCAACAAGGTTCTTATCACGTAGTGATAAGGTTCTTACATTCCTGCTTCCCGTAAAATGGCTTCCACCTTGTCTGTCCTCTCCCAGGTAAAGTCCTCATCCATCCGGCCGAAGTGACCATATGTCGCCGTCTTTCGGAAAATTGGGCGGCGAAGATTCAGATCCCGGATGATCGCCGCCGGACGAAGATCGAACAGTTTTCTGACGATTGCGGATATTCTTTCTTCCTCTATTTTCCCTGTTCCAAAGGTGTCGATCATGATGGATACGGGCTGCGCGACGCCGATGGCGTAAGCCAGCTGAACCTCACAGCGGCTTGCAAGCCCCGCGGCAACGATATTTTTTGCCACATATCTGGCCGCGTAGGCCGCCGATCGATCCACCTTGGTCGGATCCTTCCCGGAAAACGCTCCGCCGCCATGGCGTCCCATACCGCCATAGGTATCCACAATGATTTTTCTGCCGGTTAAACCAGAATCACCTTGGGGGCCGCCAATTACAAACCTGCCCGTAGGGTTGACCAGATAATGGGTTCGCTGGTCCAGAAGCTCTGCCGGAATCACCAGGCGGATGATCTTTTCGATGACATCCTTTTCAATGGTGTCATGATCCACCTCCGGGCTATGCTGTGTTGAAATAACCACCGTATCCACGCGGACAGGCTTTCCGTTTTCATATTCCACCGTTACCTGTGATTTGCCGTCCGGCCTGAGATAATCCAAAACACCGCTTTTACGCGCTTCGGTCAGCGCCATGACCAGCTTATGCGCCAGTGATATGGGCATGGGCATGTACTCCGGGGTTTCATCGCAGGCATATCCGAACATCATGCCCTGATCCCCCGCACCAATGGCTTCTATTGCACTGTTGTCCATTTCATGCTTCTTTGCTTCCAGTGCTTCATTCACACCCATGGCAATATCCGACGACTGCTCGTCTATAGAAGTCAATACCGCACAGGTGTCATAATCAAAGCCAAACTTTGCGCGATCATATCCGATATCCCGGATGGTTGCCCGGACCACCTTGGGAATATCGATGTAGCAGGAGGTCGTAATTTCCCCCATCACCAGCACCATTCCGGTTGTTACCGCTGTTTCGCAGGCAACTCTTGCCATGGGATCCTCCGCCAGAATAGCGTCGAGAATGGCATCCGAGATATTGTCACATATTTTATCCGGATGGCCTGCGGTTACCGACTCTGATGTAAACAGAACCTTGGACATAAAAATGCATCTCCTTTCGAGTAGTTATGATCAATGAGCATTTGCGCGAACGATTTGCCAAAACACAAACATGACTGCATTGAATGGCATCTTTACTTAACGAGTTAATCAGCAGGTACATTCCTGCGCTGTACGATTTTACACAGTCAGCTCTATTATGCACAGGAATGAGTTTTTACAATGGAATCATAATTCAATGAGCGCTTGCGCGAATTGTGCGCCAAAACGCGGGCGCTGAAAGCGCCTTCCTTACGCGTTTTGTGTGCAACGCGCTGCGAGCATTTTATCAAATGCCCTTCAGTGGGGGATTGTACCCACCACTGAAGCAGAAATCGGTTTATCCCCCGCCTATAGAGGCAGGGGTCTTAGGGCATTTGATAAAAAAATCTCTTCAATAATGAAGAGACACCATCCACGCTCCTCATCTTTCAGGATAAATCCTGCAGGAATTGGCACCGTACTAAATGCCGGTTGCCGGGTTTCACAGGGCCCAGTCCCTCCACCTCTCTTGATAAGGAAAAAACTTATATTCAGCTATGAAAATATGATAACATACTCTTTGTTTGTTTACAAGCAAAAAACATCAAGGGAAAGCAAAGCAGAACGGCTTCAAGCCATGCTTTCTGCTTTTGCATCACACATACGGCTATTCCTGCTCGAACATATCCTTGCCAACGCCGCAGTCAGGGCAAACCCAATCTATCGGCAGTTCTTCAAAGGGTGTACCCGGCTCGATACCATTATCAGGATCTCCTGCCTCCGGGTCATAAGTATAACCACAAACAATACAAACCCACTTTTCCATATGAACACTCCTTTCATTATAGATAAATATACCACCGAAGTGCTTTGTGTAACAATGGATTTTTTCCATCTTCCTGTTCTACTGAATATATCGATGAAAGGCCTCCCGCTCATATCGGCGATATTTCCAAAGCGCGTGTCTGAGGCCGTCGGATATGGTTTCTGCCATCTTCATCACCAACCCAAGCCGGGTGTTTTGCAGCACCATGAAATCCATCCACCCGCTTTGATTGACGATTCCCGTGATATGCATATCACCGGTTTCGGGTAATTCCTTTTTTAAACCCGATCCGGGTTTCAACGGGCCTGTGCCAATGGTCACCTGCCCCACATGACCGAAGCTTCCCAGGCAGGCGTCAATGGCAATCACAAAACTATCAGGCACTTCAGCTTCCAACCGCTCCAGTGTCTGGGACAAATTCTTTGCGTGAACGGGTTGTTCCAGGGTACCCGCTATCTGCGCTCCGAGCGTGTGATACTGGCTTAATCGGTAGCCCACCAGCGGGCCGAGGGAGTCTCCGGTGGATCGGTCGGTACCGATACATAAAACAATAATTCTGCTGTTAAACGGGACGGGAAGCAGATGTTTCAGGATTGCTTCAGATAAATCCCAGGCCGCACCGTTTCTGTAAACATCAATATATTCTCTCAAACTGGCTACCCCTTTTTCAAATTCCTCCATAAAAAGTCTGCGAGACCTTTTAATCATGCCGCTGCAGCTTGATCCGGTATTATGGGAAAAGCAGTAAAAACCTATTTAATGATTATTCCCATAGACCCCGCACTTATGCATGAAAATTGATTCCCCGGAAGCAAGATATGAAAATAAATGATTACTCCTGAAAAGATCCTTCGCTGTGCTCAGGATAAGTCATATTCCTTTGAACAGTAACCTTCAGACACCCAAGCTGTTACGCATGCATCAAATAACATTGCGACGATGTATTCTTTATGTTAATATAAGGGCATAAAACGTTTCAATGATTGAGGGGTTTGGAGTCCTTTAGGAGTATATTATGTTTTCGCCTTATTATTCCTCAGACAACTCTAGCTTTAAGTTCATTCTGGATATTCTCGATGGCATGCACGACTGGGTTCGTGTGGTCGATCGGGATAATTCAGTTATTTTTATGAACCGCTCCATGGAAGAAAGTCTGGAGTTTGAAGATCTCGCCGGCAAAAAATGTTATGAGCTGATGGGCAGAAAATATCCCTGCGACAATTGCATCACCAGAAAAGCTGTTTTTAACGGAAGATCCTACAGAAAACAAGAGGTTTTCGGGGACAGAACCTTCTCCATCATGAGTTCTCCCATTGTTGCCGATGACGGAACGATCCATTATGCGGTTGAAGTGTTGCGCGACATTACCAAGGAAAAGGAGCTGGAAAACCGCATAGTGAAGCAAAACCTGAAGCTTCAGCAGGATCTGGAAATGGCCAGAAAGCTGCAGATGCAGCTCTTACCCCGTGGGCTGCAGGTTCCGGGTCTGGATTTTAGTTATTTGTACCATCCCTGTGATGATTTAAGCGGCGATATGGTCAACCTGTTTCAAATCGACAAGGAGCATGTCGGGTTTTACATTGCCGATGTGTCCGGGCATGGGGTTTCGGCTTCCATGCTGACGGTTTTTCTGATCTCCATTCTCAGCCGCAGAGCCCATTCGCCTTCCAGGGCATTGTATCGTCTTTTCAAGCAGTATAATGCCGGTGACTTTGACAAGAGCTCCTACATCACTGTCTTTTATGCAATTTACAATTTACGCACCCATCTGTTAAGCTATTCCAACGCCGGCCACAACTGCATCCCCATCATCTGCGGACCGGAGGGTGTGAAAAAGCTGTACAAGCCAGGTATTCCCATCAGCAATTGGCTGGACAAGCCGGAATACACCGATGCCTCGGTTTGTCTGAACCCCGGGGAACGCCTCTTTTTGTATACCGACGGTGCCGCCGATCAATGGCTGGGCGATCCCGAGAAGCTGATTGATGACGGCTATATCCTGAACATCCTGAAGGATCCACACGTCGATATTAAAATTGCGCTGAACCTGATCAGTCGCTATGTTTATAACCGTTTGGACGCCATCAATGCCAGGCAGAAGGATGACATCACCATGGCTGTCATTCAGCCCGTTCCAAAAAAATCACCCCACCATTCAAGGGAAAGCTAAGCCAGAACCACGCGCAGCCTGTTGAACGAAGTGAAGGAGCTTCGCATGACTCCTGCAAAGATCTTTCGCCGTGCTCATGGTGACGCTACGCTCATGATTAAACACAAAAATGTTAATAATAACTTTTATCCTGGAAAGGTAAGGACCCTTCCTTTTTTTGGGCCTTTACAAAGAACATTTGTTCGTTTATAATGAGATCAGAAATGGCACTTAATTACCGGAGGGGTTATGGAACGAACAATCCTGCATGTGGACGTCAATTCCGCGTATTTAAGCTGGGAAGCGGTTTATCGCCTGCAGCACGGCTCGCAGGTTGATCTGCGCACCGTCCCCAGCGTTGTCGGCGGGGACGAAAAAAGTCGGCACGGCATTGTCCTGGCCCGGTCCATCCCGGCCAAAAAATATGATATCAAAACCGGCGAGGTGTTGTGGTCGGCTCGCAGCAAATGCCCGAATCTGGTGGTGTTGTCTCCGTTCTACCCGCTTTATTTAAGCTGCTCCAACGCCATGGTGTCTCTTTTAAAGGAATACAGCCCTGTGGTTGAACGGTATTCGGTCGACGAATGCTTTGTCGATTTAACCGATTATTGCGGTGGGCGCAGCGGTATCGACATCGCCTGGGAAATTAAAGAGCAGTTCCGCACTCGTTTGGGCTACACGGTGAATGTGGGTGTTTCGGTGAACAAGCTTCTGGCCAAGATGGCTTCCGAGCTTGAAAAGCCCGACAGGCTGCATACACTGTATCCCCATGAAATGCCGAAAAAACTGTGGCCCCTCCCGGTTAGAGAGCTTTTTCTCTCGGGGCCCAGGACCCTTCCAAAGCTATACAAGCTGAACATTTTTACCATCGGCCAGCTGGCGCATGCGCCGGTGGGGCTTTTGCAGGAGCATTTCAAAAGCCATGGCCACGCTATCTGGAAATATGCCAACGGCATCGACGATTCTCCTGTTGTTGCGGGGGAAAGGGCAATGAAAGGGGTGGGGAATTCAACCACGGCCCCATACGATTTGGATAACGAGAACGAAGCGCTGCTGTACCTGCTGTCCCTCACGGAAACAGTTGCCACGCGTCTCAGGGCCGCCAGCATGACCGCCCGGGTGGTCACGGTCTCCCTCAGGGATGCCGGGCTTTCCTTCTATTCGCACCAGCGCAGGCTGCCCTCCCCCACGAACAACACCGGGGTTCTGTTCACACAGGTGAAACAGCTTTTTTTCGAGGCATGGAAACGGGAACCGCTTCGTCATGTTGGGGTTCACCTGTCCGAACTTGCGGGGGATGAATTTTACCAAACCTCCCTTTTCGACGAAATCCCCTCCCGGCAGGCCCTCGACAAAAGCATCGACCAGATCCGCTCGTCCCACGGCACACAGGCACTGGTACGGGGCTCTTTTCTGCACTCGGGCATTCCTCCGCTGTGCGGCGGGGTGCATGAAGCCTTTCCAAACATGAGAAGCCTTTTGTAATCAGGCTCTTTTCAACCGGCAGCAAAGGCAGCTGGTTACGATAGAGCTTGAACAGGCAGCAGGTTTTTTGAATGAAGCATGGGCTGAATTTACCGTTGCTGTCCGCAATATACTGTATCAGGTTCTCTGAACCAATGTTTTTATGACGTGAATATCTTTAAGGAAGGATAGACATGAAAATCTTAATGCGGTCGGTGGATATGATTTGCTGCACCAATAAGGACGGGGTGATCACTCCGATCAAATTCCGTATCTCAGATGAAGACAAGGAGATAAAAATCATCCGCATCGACAGAATTCTGTCCCGCAAGGAAGAAAAGCTGGCGGGCAACCGCATGCTGATTTTTACGGTTCAAAGCGTGATCAACGGAAACGAGCACCGTTTTGAAATGAAGTATGAGTTTAGCACCTGTAAATGGTTTTTGTATAAAATGTAGCGTAATGATTTTACAGGCCTTTACGGGTGGTTCAACCCGTTGGCCAGATCAGCCAAAATCTTCTTTTCAGGCTTGTTTGGCAGAGGCTTAAGCATGCTCAGGGCCCTTTGCACATATCGGTCAACCCATGCACGCGCTTCATCAATCCCCCCCAACCTTACAATCTCCTGTATCATCCACTTAATTTCTTCTTGCTCCGGTTTTTTGCCTGCCAGCTTGTTTCTTACATGATGGCGGAACTGCTGGCTTTTTCGCAGTGCTAAAATCAACGGAAGGGTAATCACCCCTTCCTGTATATCATTTCCTTTTGGTTTTCCGGTCATCTGAATGTCCTGGGTCAGATTCAGGATATCATCCTGTATTTGAAAAGCCATGCCATAATAGAACCCAAACTTTACAAGGTTTCTTACGAACTTCCGGGGTGTTTTTGAAAGAAAGGCGCCCTCTGCACAGGAGGAGGAAAACATCCCGGCGGTCTTTCTTCCGATGCGTTTGAGATAGGTCACCAGTGATACCTCCGCGTTAAAACGGCTGTAAAACTGCTCAACTTCTGCCTCACAGATCGATTTAATCCCCCTGGCGATCTGCTCCAGTCGGTCCTCGGGTACGGCCTGGGACAGCAGCAGAACCGCTCGGGTTAACAGATAATCCCCCAGATATACAGCCATCTTGTCGCCGTACAGCCTGTTAATGGTGGGTTTTCCCCGGCGGATCTCTGCATCGTCGATAATATCGTCATGCACCAGCGTTGCCATGTGTAAAATTTCAATCCCGGCAGCGGCGGTAAGCAGGGTGTGATCTCTGGTTTTGCCAAAACCGGCTGAAAGAACCACAAAAGCGGGCCTCAGCCTTTTCCCGCCGGCGTTGGACAAGGTTTTCAGAAGCTGTTCCAGCGGCTTGTTTTTCGATCTTAAATTGTTTTCAATAATCGCTTCAACCTT
>CAYVFB010000093.1:0-13298 GCA_964450305.1 uncultured Ruminiclostridium sp. | reverse complement strand
AGGCAGGGCATATGAGGTTATCTACCCAACCTGCGCCTGTGAGTTGTTCACACAAGGACTTATGCGCGATGGTCTGCTTTGCGAATGTTCAAAGCTCAGCCTTCTGGAAAACCTGGAAGCCCTTTTGGGAGAAGGAAATGTTAGAGTACAGCTGCTGGAATCCATCCTGAGAGGCGACGAACACTGTAAACTGCGTATTGAACTGGACCCTGCAGAGGCTTGAATAATACAGCTTTGCTGCTTTCCATGCCCTCACACATTTTTGTATTCATCACAGGGAGAAGTTAACCGTCCCAACTCATCCTCCGCCTGAAGGATGGAGGTTTTTACCCGGAGGTGATAAAAATGTCTATAATCGGAGCATTTATTGTACCGCATCCCCCAATTATTCTGCCCCAGGTGGGCCGGGGGGAGGAAGAAAAAATACAGAAAACCATCGATGCTTATGACGAGGTTGCCCGAAGGATAGCAGCCATGAAACCTGAGGTGATCATTCTCACATCTCCCCATGCAACCCTGTACGCAGATTATTTTCATATATCTCCCGCAAAGGGCGCAAAAGGAGATCTGCGCAGGTTTGGTGCCACCGGGTTTTCAATTGAGGTAGAATATGACAGCGAGCTGGTGCAGGCGATATCGGAGGAAGCCGATAAGGCCGGCATCTACGCCGGAACGATGGGCGAGCGTGAAAGGGGACTGGATCATGGCACGCTTGTCCCCTTACATTTCATTAACAAGTATTTCACTGACTACAAGCTAATCCGTATTGGTCTTTCCGGGCTCACCCCTTTAGAGCATTATCGATTTGGCAGCCTGATTGCAAAGTCGGTAGAAAGTCTCGGCAGAAGAGCAGTTTTTGTTGCCAGCGGTGACCTGTCCCACAAGCTGCTGGCGGAGGGCCCTTACGGCTTTGTACCGGAAGGTCCGGAATTTGATGGCAAGGTAACACAAGCCATGGAGAAAGCAGATTTTCTTGAATTTCTAAACTTTCAGCAATCCTTCTGCGATAGTGCTGCCGAGTGCGGGCTGCGTTCCTTTATTATCATGGCGGGAGCTTTGGATGGAAAATCCGTAAAGCCGGAGCTTTTATCCTATGAAGGAACCTTCGGCGTAGGCTATGGTATTGCCGCCTATGAGGTGATCGGTGATGATCCGGAGCGGCATTTCGATAAAATTTATATTAAAAAGGAAAGGGAAAAGCTCAGCGGGATCAAATCAAATGAAGATCGTTATGTACAGCTGGCACGGCTTTCCCTTGAAACATTTATTAAAACCGGAGAAATGGCCGCGGTACCCGATAACTTACCCAGTGAAATGGTAACCCGCCGGGCGGGAGTTTTTGTTTCGCTGAAAAAGCATGGTCACTTAAGGGGTTGTATTGGTACTATCGGGCCTGTTACACAAAGCATTGCGCAGGAAATAATACGCAATGCGGTAAGTGCCGGAACCGAAGATCCCAGGTTTCCCGAGGTAACAAGGTCAGAGCTTGAGCAGCTGGTTTACAGTGTGGATGTCCTGTCAGAACCAGAGCCTATACAATCCATGGATGAACTGGATGTGAAGCGGTACGGTGTTATTGTTACCAATGGGCACCGCAGGGGATTACTGTTGCCCAATCTGGATACAATTGATACGCCCAAGCAACAGGTTGAGATAGCATTGGAGAAAGCGGGCATTCGTCCGGGTCAACCCTACTCCATGGAAAGGTTTGAGGTGGTGCGTCACAAATGAAGCTTGAATGCGGGATCTGCCCCCACCATTGTTCCCTGGAAGAGGGACAGCGGGGCCTGTGTCGAGCCCGGATGAACATCTCGGGAACGGTTACCTGTGAAAACTATGGAAAACTAAGCGCAATGGCTTTGGATCCGATTGAAAAAAAGCCCCTATATCAGTTCCACCCCGGAAGCAAAATTCTCTCGGTGGGAAGCTACGGGTGCAACTTGCGATGTGTGTTTTGTCAGAACAATGAAATCTCCATGGCCAGCCCGGAAAAAATTCATACCGATCAGGTAATGCCTGAAAAGCTTGTGGATTATGCCCTGAAAACCAGAAACAGAGGAAACATTGGTATTGCATACACCTATAACGAACCGCTGGTCAGCTACGAATTTGTGCGGGATTGTGCCGCGCTTGCCAGGGAAGACGGATTGAAAAATGTTGTGGTCACAAACGGGTATATTTGCAGCGAACCGCTTGTTCAACTGTTGCCCTACCTGGATGCCATGAATATTGATCTGAAAGCATTTACCGAAGAGTTTTATCATAAAATGCGCGGAGATCTGGAAACGGTAAAGAACTCTATAGCACTTGCAGCAAAGGAATGTCATGTTGAGGTTACTACTCTCATCATCCCGGGAGAAAATGATTCCGAAGACGAAATGGAGAAGCTTTCTTCCTGGCTTGCTTCGATAAATCCGGAGATACCCTATCACATCTCAAGGTTTTTTCCAAGATTCGAAATGCAGGACAGAGGTCCTACCCCGTTGGATACGATATTCCGCCTGGCGGATTTAGCAAGAAAGCATTTGAAGTATGTTTATGAAGGGAATGCCTGAAAGAGTTTATGGGCGCAGCCTGTGGCTCCGTGGTGGACAAGTGAAAACAAATGTTGATGGTAACAGCTGCGGTCATTCAAGAAAATGGTAAAATACTTATCTGCCAGAGAGGTGCCGGGGGCAACTGCGCGTTTTTGTGGGAGTTTCCCGGTGGAAAGCTGGAACCATGTGAATCAAAAGAAGAATGCCTTATCCGGGAATGCGAAGAGGAGTTGGGCATCCGAATAACCGTAGGAAGCGTATTTGCTGAAACCACCTATCAATACCCTGATCGGAAGATAGCTTTTACTTTCTTTAATGCGCAGATTGTTGCAGGTGAAATAGTCCCAAAGGTACATCATCAGGTACGATGGGTTACATCGGCTGAATTATCAAAGTACGAATTTTGCCCAGCTGATATAGAAATAATTGAAATGCTGAATAGGAAGGGAAATATGAGACCTGTAGGGTAAGGTTATTGAATACGACATAAGTGGTAATTATAACGAGAAAATACACCTCAATACCTTGTTTTGGCCAGAAAATATTCATAAAGTGATAAAATGGTGGTATGATAGAAGAAAAAACGCATAACACAGAAGGGGGGAGTTACGTAAAAATTCTTGCGTAACGAGTGTAGATGTCTTCTGAAATATATCTTGCTGGCGGATGCTTCTGGGGAACTGAAAAATATCTTTCACTGATCAACGGGGTGGAAAACACACAAGTGGGCTATGCAAACGGTAGAACCACAAACCCCACCTATCAGCAGGTTTGTTGCGAAAACACCGGTCATGCCGAAACCGTCAAGGTAGTATATAATCCCGGCGTGATCAGCCTGGAACGTTTGCTGAATCTCTTCTATGAAACCATCGATCCCACAGCAATCAATCACCAGGGTGGAGATATCGGCGTGCAATATAGAACGGGTATTTATTATATTGATGAAATAGATCTGCCAGCTATCGAAAATTCCATCCGTTCACTGCAGCAGGGATATAAAAAGCCCGTTGCCATCGAGGTGAAGCCGCTGGAAAATTACAGTCCTGCCGAGGAATACCATCAGCGTTATCTTGATAAAAACCCGCAGGGTTATTGTCATATCCATCCAGAACTATTTAAGAAAGCAGCAAAAGCAAACCTATAGATAAGCAAGAAGACACCATAAGCAACATACGGAAACCGTTACCATGGTTCAATTAAACCAAGGTACCTGTATCCTGCCTGTGGCTTTGTTTCTGCAACATCTTTTTATCGCCTGATTAAGATAACCGGTATCCACCATCACACAATATAAGGTTCTTACCGCAAAGCCTAGACTCTAGTGAGTCCATCCCATTGTCCTTTGGGTTTCTAAAATGTACAATAGGTTCAAGAAGCTATCAAAAAGGGGTAAGGATATGGTATACAAGTATAGTTTAAGAACAGGAACCGAAGGCTTTTATAATGTTACCTCAAAGGTTCAGCAATCGGTAAGGGAAAGCGGTATTACCGAAGGTATATGCGTAGTGTTTTGCCCCCACACAACTGCCGGAATGACCATCAATGAGAATGCAGATCCCGACGTGGTGAAGGATATGCTGTTTGCTCTGAACAAAACTCTTCCGAATCGGCCTGAATTCCGGCACAGCGAAGGGAATTCCCATGCCCATCTGAAAGCCTCCTACACCGGAAGCAGCGTTACGGTCATTGTTGAAAACGGAAGATTGTTGTTGGGTACCTGGCAGGGCATTTATTTCTGCGAGTTTGACGGGCCAAGAAACCGGAGCTTTTATGTGAAAGTGCTTCCGGGGTAATACGAAATGCCAACTGCAAGTGAGCAAATATTCCCTTTTATATTGCATATTTACTGGATTTGCTGCAGATTCTTGATTCATACAAAACTTCGGTGATAATATAAGATCGTAGATTTGGGCAATACGACAGCGGGGATTTCACTGCCGCAGATTTTGAAAATGCGCCCTGTAAAGCGGGATATACAACCCATTTTGCTCAAGGAAATCGATATACATGCAAAAAACAAATGGTAACAGGAGTGAAGAGATATGATATTGAATGATGCAGGTCTTAAGGATCGAAGCACCTGGCAGAAAGCCGGGTTTGAACTTCCGCGGTTCGACCGTATCGCGGTCAGGGAAAAAACGATGAAAAGCCCGGTCTGGGTACATTTTGGCGCTGGGAATATTTTCAGAGGTTTCCCTGCTGCCCTTCAGCAAAAGCTTTTAAATGAGGGGAAAAGTGACAGAGGCATTATCGTTTGTGAAGCCTATGACACCGAAATCATCGATCGCATATACCAACCCCATGATAACCTCAGCGTTCTGGTTGTTTTAAAACCCGACGGCAATATGGAGAAAAAAGTAATTGGTTCGGTAGTAGAGTCGCTTACGGTCGATTCCTCCAAACCAGATAACTGGAAGGCGTTGCAGGTCATATTCCAAAATCCCTCACTACAGATGGTCAGCTTCACCATTACCGAAAAAGGATACAATCTTACAAACGCAAGGGGAGAATATTACCCTGATGTAGTTTCTGATTTTGAATCCGGTACAGCGCTGCCAAAAAGCTTTATCGGGAAGCTTGCTGCCCTTTGCCATGTTCGTTATCAAAGCGGGAAAGCTCCCATATCGCTGGTCAGCATGGATAACTGCTCTCATAATGGTACACGGCTTTTTGAAGCGGTAAGCGCCTTCGCAAAGGAGTGGGCAAAACGCGCTCTTGTGGAAGACGGGTTTGTCGAATACATTGAAAACCCAAAAAAGGTTGCCTTCCCGTGGAGCATGATCGATAAAATTACACCCCGACCGGATCTTGGCGTGAAAGAAATGCTTGAGAAGAGCGGGCTTGAAAGTACAGAAATCATTACCACTTCAAAAAACACCTATATCGCGCCCTTCGTCAATGCCGAAGAGCCTCAGTACCTGGTGGTTGAAAACCTGTTTCCGAATGGCCGCCCTGCGCTGGATGAAGCAGGAGTTATCTTTACAGACAGGGATACGGTAGATAAAGTGGAAAAAATGAAGGTTTGTACCTGCCTGAATCCTCTTCATACTGTACTGGCTATTTACGGGTGTGTTCTGGGTTATTCAGCGATTTATGAGGAAATGAAGGATCCTCAGTTGAAGGCGTTCATTGAAAAGATAGGCTTCACAGAAGGCCTGCCTGTAGTCATCAATCCCGGTATTGTGAACCCGGAAGCGTTTATTCGTGAAGTGGTTGATGTACGTCTGCCCAATCCATTCGTTCCCGATACCCCGCAAAGAATTGCCACAGATACCTCTCAAAAGCTGGCGATTCGCTTTGGAGAAACCATCAAGGCCTACGGAAAAAGAAGCGATTTGAAGGTTACCGATCTGAAATACATCCCACTTGTTTTTGCCGGATGGTTACGGTATCTTTTGGCTGTGGATGACAATGGCAAGCCATTCACGCTCAGCCCTGATCCCCTGTTGGATCATCTGAAAAAAATTGTAGAGGGTATTTCCCTGGGTGACAAGGGGCCTTTTGATGATAAGCTGAAGCCCGTTTTAAGCGATGCTTCCATCTTTGGCGTAAACCTTTATGAAGTCGGGCTGGCAGAACAGGTCCTTGGTTATTTTGAAGAACTGGTTGAAGGACTTGGTGCTGTAAGGGCTACATTGAAGAAGTATTTACCTATAACACATGCCCTGAGTTGATCCTATAAAAATCTGGTCACAAGCAAAGCGGAATAATCTCCTGAGATTATTTCCGCTTTTTCTTTTTGTTTACTCAACTTTCTCATCTCGACTTGCGAATAGTGTTTAAATCGCCGGTAATGACATGCCCGAGCGTGATATCACATCGTCCTTGGTAACCTGCTGTGCGGGCAAACGACATAACACTGTGAGAAAGTTGAGTTAATTCAATGACCTTGACATTTATCATTTTATTGTTATATATGATATATAACAAATAGATAATTTATCAAATACGTAAAGGAAGTGGTATGGATGATTCGTACTGAGGCTCTTATATTTATGTGTTTCACGGCGCTGTTTACAACGCTTGGTCCAATTATTGCCGCAATCGTGTTCTACAGAAAGAAAAAATACTATGTGGGTTCGGTTTTTATTGGTGCTGCGGTCTTTTTTGTGTTTCAGGTTATCACCAGAATACCCTTAATTCAGATAGTTCTGCCACAAATGCAGTGGTATCAGGACATGCGAAACAACTTATGGGTTTATGCGCTATTTCTTGGTTTAACCGCAGGCTTGTTTGAAGAGGTGGGCAGATACCTGGCCTTCTCCCTGATTTTGAAAAAACATCACGATTGGAAAAACGCGGTGGCGTTTGGCATCGGCCATGGTGGAATTGAGGCCATCCTGCTGGTGGGCTTAACCTATGTCAGTAATCTGATTACCTCCGTCATGATAAACTCCGGCCTGTACGATACCATTCTTGCACAATCCCCCGAACAAGCCACAGAAGCACTGATACAGGCCAAGAACGTGCTGGTCCAAACACCCTCATCGATGTTTCTGGTTACAAGTGCCGAAAGGTTGTTTGCATTTATAATACATTTGGCACTTTCCGTGCTCGTTATGGTCGGCATACAGAAGAAAAAGGGATTGCCGTATCTTGGTCTGGCGATATTACTGCATATGCTGATAGATTCTCCGGTTGTTGTTATGTCAGGCAGCGGTGTGAGTGTGTGGGTGATTGAAGGGTTTGTCTTCATTCTGGCGATCATCTCCTTTGTTTACATCCGAAAGACGGGTCAGCAGGAAAAACTATCTGCTGAACCAATTGGGTGAAGCATGCGGAGAAAAGAACAGGTGAATGCTCGGGGATATCCTCGAAACACTACACAGTTCCCCTGCAACCCCTGGAGGTGAAGGGTTTTGTTTTTGTCAATCGACTTGAAATCTGAAGTCCCCCTGTATGTTCAAATAAGAAATCAGATCATTGAGGGAATCACCACCGGGTGCCTTGAACCCGGTGAAACCCTCCCATCTGTCCGGCAAATGGCGTCGGACCTTGGGATCAATCTGCATACGGTAAACAAAGTATATACCCTGCTAAAACAGGAAGGCTTTCTTGCAGTTCACCGAAAAAGCGGCGTTATTGTCAATGATCCGAAATACTTCACAAAGAATGAGAACTATCGGGAAAAGCTGAAACAGGATTTACACCCTATCCTGGCAGAGGCCGCCTGCCGGGGTGTTTCTGAAGAAGAACTGTTAAAGCATTGCAGGTGTGTATTCCATGGCTTGCGCCATAGAACATAAAAGTGTATAATATATTTGTAGTTTCAAGTATTTTCAGTCATAATACTTGAACATACTCTATTAGGTGAGGCTCCTATACGGAGGCAAACTGCTGCCCGGAAACGTCGAGAGACGCCAACTGGGTCAACAGACATTACCGTATTAAGGTTTTGTTTAACGCAGCCGGATATTATCCATGCCGTATAGTGCTAAAGCTCAATGAGGGGAGTGTGATCCATGGAATGTGATGATAGTCCGCTTTCGCGGGCTCTTTCTATTTATATTGGAATCAGCGTAATACTCAGGTGGAAAGTTTAAAGCACCTGCCCTGAAGTTTGTGATTCCATCTTTTATTCTTTTTGTGAGGTGATTATTATAGAAAGAAGGTGATTCAAATGGTTGAGACCTTCAAGACCATTGAAGCCGGTAAAGAGCTTGTTAGAACAGAATGCTTTGAAAAGGGCTGCTGGATTAACCTGACAGCACCCACCGAGGAAGAACTGGCAAGGGTTCAAAATGAATTGAAAGTTGATCCGAAGCTGTTAAGGGACCCTCTTGATGAAGAGGAAAAGCCCAGAATAGATGTGGACGATGATCAAACCCTTATCATCGTAGACATTCCCTATGTTTATGAGGATGAGCAAAATATTAAGTTTGAAACCATGCCGCTGGGCCTCCTGGTTGTAAGGGATGAATATTTCATCTCTATCTGCAGCAAGGAAGCACCCATATTAAAGCCCTTTATCAACAAACAGATCCGTAACCTGTACACCTACAAAAAAACCAGGTTCATTTTTCAGATCCTGTTTAATAACGCAAAGGACTACCTGAAATACCTGCGGCATATTGATAAAAAAACAGAATACCTTGAAGGAAGCCTTCATAAATCCATGCGAAACAAAGAGCTTTTCAAGCTGCTCGAGCTTGAGAAGAGCCTTGTATTCTTTACAACCTCATTGAAATCCAATGAGACCGTGCTTGAGAGGCTTCTTCGCGGAAAACATATTAAGATGTATGAGGAAGACCAGGAATTGCTGGAGGACTGTATCACCGAGAACAAGCAGGCCATTGAAATGGCAAGCATCTATAGCACCATTTTGAACGGTATGATGGACGCGTTTTCTTCAGTGATATCCAATAATCTGAATATTGTGATGAAGTTTTTAACTTCGGTGACGATTGTGTTGTCCATTCCTACCATTGTATTTAGCTATTATGGAATGAATGTTCCATTGCCGTTTGAAACGAACCCATTAAGCTGGTTGTTTATTTTGATTGGGGCGGTTTTGCTGTCACTGATTGTGCTGATTATTCTGAATAGAAGGCAAATGCTATAGCGAAAAGCCGCAGAGATCTGCGGCTTTTACATTTTCAGCCAATCACTGATATATGGAATTGTAATATCTGTAAACATCAATAATCCCAGCAGAATGATAACAAGTATGACCAGGGCGATGAATACATATAGTAAGAACTTAGGTATCCACCTTTTTCTACGTTTGACGTAGGTTATTCCTGAAATCTGCATAGCGAACCTCCGACGAACTGCTATTGAATTCACATTATACATCCATTATATTTTTACACTGATAAAATGTAAAGCAATACTGGCTTTTTTGTGTAAACTTTTGGGTTCCTGGATAGTTTCAATGGCAAAATCCGCTTCGGCGGAACTCATGGTGTATTTAACCTTTACTTAAGTTCGATTATGGACCTTATTTGGATCTATATGGAAGAAAAATTTTTTATACAGTTGTTGATTTTTTAGTCCTTTTATATTAAACTATATATTGCACGTTTAAAGCGTGTAATCTTGCGCCCATAGCTCAATTGGATAGAGCGTCTGGCTACGGACCAGAAGGTTGTGGATTCGATCTCTGCTGGGCGCGCCAAACAAAACCCGCTAATTTCAATGGTTAGCGGGTTTTTTGTATAACGCGATCTGGGTTACTGTTTACTCCCCCGTTATAATAAGTTTATAAGTTGTTCAGAGGTATGTATTTTATCCTAAGCGCAGCGATGTCATCCTGAGCATAACGATAGATCTATTCGGGAGTAATGTGAGATCCTTCACTTCGCTCAGCAGGCTGCGCCTGTTTATCTGCGAACAGTCCCCTGCGACCCAGCTATCACCAAACGAAACGAAACCTTCGCAGGTTTCACAGGAGTAACTGATCAGGTGCACCCATGTAGCTGCAATGAATAAGCATCTTGATCTAATACTAAACCTGTGGTATAAATAGTACATAACACTTTAGCAAGATAAAGTGGCATTACGATAAATCGTTCTGACCACCATTAAAAGGGGGAATTATGATGAGAAAGAATTTGAAAAACCTGTCCCTGCTCCTTGTATTGATTATGCTGACAGCACTGCTGGCTGGATGTGGAACAAGTGCCACAAGCGCTAATTCCGATTTTGCGTACATAAAGGACAAGGGCACTATGATCATTGGTATTACGCAGTATCCTCCCATGAACTTCATGGATAAGGAGGGCAAACTGACTGGTTTTGACACCGAATTCGCCAAGGCCGTTTGCGAGAAGCTTGGTGTAAAAGCAGAATTTGTAGAAATCAACTGGGATTCCAAGGAAGTTGAACTCAATGCCAAGAACATCGACTGCATCTGGAACGGGATGTGCATTACCGAGGAACGTAAAAAGAATATGAGCATTTCCGATCCGTACATGAACAACGAGCAAGCCATCGTCATGAAAGCCAGCCGCGAAAAGGAAGTCCTGGCCAATGTGGATGGGCTGACCCTCACCGCTGAAGCGGGTTCAACCGGTGAAGGCAAGGTTGACGGTTCTATTGCCGATGATGGTACAGAAAAAATTTCTGCCAAAACGTTCTTTGCCAATTGCAATTATGCTCCATCCGATTCCATGGCCAAAGCATTAATGGAAGTTAAGTCCGGAACAGCCGATATGGCTATCGTCGATGCAACACTCGCTTATTACAATGTAGGACCGGGCACTGATTTTGAAGATCTCGTTGCCAATACTGACAATGATTTTGGTTCTCAGCAGTTCGGCATTGCATTCCGCAAAGAAAGCGATGTAACCGGGAAAGTAAATGAAGCCATGAAAGCACTCTTAAAAGATGGCACATTAGCAAAAATCGCGTCCAACTACGGTCTGGAAGCGGCTCTTGTGAAATAATTGGTTAAAAAATAAGAAGTCTCCATTGGGGTCTTCAGGATTCCTGTGGAGATTTCTTTATTTCACTCAACTTATCCGCTTCATCTTGTAACTACTGAGTTGAGATACTGGTACCGACATACTCAGGTGTGGTATCACACCGCCGTCGGTAGCTCTCAGCGCGGACAAGCACTCAAAACACTGTGGGAAATTGAGTATTCACTCAACTTCGCCGCTTAAATATGCAAGTAGTCAGCTGAGGTGCTGTCTGCGGGAAGGTTGAGTAAAAGGAGAACGGTATGAATATTATCATCACATCCCTGCTAGAGGGATTCTGGCTGAATACCCTGCTGTTCATCCTGACGTTGCTGATGGCAGTACCGCTGGGGTTGGTTATTACTTTTGGCTCCATGTCAAAATTTAAACCGCTGAAGTGGCTTGTCAAAACTTTCGTATGGGTCATCCGCGGAACTCCGCTGATGCTGCAGCTGTTTGTGGTCCTGTATGCACCGGGGCTTTTATTTGATGTTCCGATGAAATCCAGGATGACCGCCGCATTAATCGCTTTTGTCGTGAACTATGCCGCTTACTTCTCTGAAATCTACAGAGGGGGCATCGAAAGCATATCGAAAGGTCAATATGAAGCCGGAGCTGTCCTTGGCATGACGAAATCCCAGGTATTTTTCAAGGTTATCCTGATGCAAGTGATCAAAAGAATTGTACCTCCCATGAGCAACGAAGTTATTACATTGACCAAAGATACTTCTCTTGCGCGGGTCATCGGGCTTGCTGAAATTATCATGTGCGCAGAACGTTATACCAAACAAGGCCTCATCTGGCCTCTGTTCTCAACGGGTCTGTTCTTCCTGCTGTTCAATGGTATTTTAACGCTGCTGCTGGGCTGGCTGGAACGCAAGCTCGACTATTTCAAGGTGTAGGGGGTGTGTATCGAATGCCAATACTCGAAGTCAGAAATATAAGCAAGTGTTTTGGGAACACAGAGGTACTTAAGGATATCAGCTTCAGTCTGGAGAAAGGCGAATCTCTCTCAATCATTGGTTCCTCCGGCAGTGGTAAGACTACATTGCTGCGATGCCTGAATTTTCTGGAGGTTCCCGACACTGGAACCATCACTGTAAATGGAAATATGATCTTCGATGCTTCGGATCCGGAATCCAGAAGCGAAAAGGGTATTCGGGAAAAGCGTCTGCACTTTGGGCTGGTTTTTCAGTCATTTAATCTTTTCCCGCAATACACCGCCCTGGAGAATGTTACTTTGGCAGGAATGCTGCTGGCAAAGGAACGTCCAGACTATAAAAACGAAAAAATCCGGATTAACGAACAAATCATCACAAACGCAAAGGGAATTTTGGACAGTGTTGGCCTTTCCGGAAAGCTTGACAACTATCCGCACCAACTCTCCGGCGGTCAGCAGCAGCGTGTGGCGATTGCCCGCGCCCTTGCACTAAACCCGGATATCCTGTGCTTTGACGAGCCTACATCAGCCCTGGATCCCGAGCTCACCGGGGAAGTGCTGCGTGTTATTCGTGAGCTGGCTGACAGAAAAACGACCATGATCATCGTCACCCATGAAATGTCTTTTGCTAGGATGGTATCGGATAATGTACTGTTCATGGATGAAGGGGTTACCGTGGAATATGGCCCGCCAGAGCAGGTGATAGCACACCCCAGGGAAGAGCGCACAAAGCGATTTCTGGAACGCTATTTTGAAAATGAAAGCAAATGATATAAAACCTCTTTTTCTGTTGTCCGAAGGGAAGGCTCTTGTATGCACTGACTTTATAGAATCATTCTGAAAGAACCTGTATGAATTCCAAACATTCAATGAGTAAATGATCTAAAACAGGAGCCGCTGCTGCGGCTCCTTCTTGCTGTTCAGGTTAACCGCGGAAGTGTCACCGACCCGTTCGGCATCAGGCAAACATCATCATTCAGCCTCCCGCCCCGCAGTGTGGCAGTCAGGTCTAGTGCCTCGTCAAGGGTGTGAACGATATGTATTTTAGTTTTTGAAAAATTTGCAGCGTCCAAATCTGTTACCAGAATAAAAGTATATTTTTCAGCCGTGTCGGCATAAAGATAACCGGTATGCGCACCAATAGAATAGCTTTCCCGCAATGCCTTTTCCCGCTCGAGCATATTGCTGTAACCCGTAATTTGTTTTTCAGTTTCAATTGAGCCAAAACCCTCACGGCATTGCGACAGCATGATCATCATCCCTCCCGGTTCGGTACATTCCAGTAGATGGCACAATGTTTTCATGGGCTGGTACACATTCATGTCTTTGGGGTATCCCCCCGCGGATGCAATCACCACCGGATAAAGGCGGTCGATATCCACCGTGTTCATCCTGTCAACAAGGCTGCATGCCTGTGCA
>CAYVFB010000092.1:0-13395 GCA_964450305.1 uncultured Ruminiclostridium sp. | reverse complement strand
ATCAAGTGTCAGATCTCGTGGGGTAACAAAAAACCACAAGGTTATTTAGCCTTGTATGAAGGTCAACCGAATAACCCGGATTATGTGGTGGGATATTGCGTGACGTGCCATGCCCTGAGAAGGTTTTACAAAGGAGCGGATCGGGAGAAGGCCGAGGCGTGGTACCTGAAGGCCGAAGGGTTAAAAAAACAGCTGTATGAAGGTCAACCGAATCCGTGAGTTTGTAAACTGGCAGGTGCTAACCAAAAAGCGTATAAAGCCAACTATCGGATTTGCCGTAACGTAGGACATCAACGATAAGCAGTAGTTCCCACTCAACATGGAGCACATTTTTACTTGATCTCAGTTTTTTTTCTTCTTTCTAATTTATACTGATCTTAACCGACAAAAATCATGAAGCGGATAAAAATTTCCGGTTACTCGGTAATCAGAAGCTTTTTGCCCTTAGCTGTAAGAAAAATTACTTTCATGGCACAAAATCAAGTATAGGGATGGATCGTTTTATTTACGCTTTTATACAACTTATTCCAAACGCAAACCGGTAAGGAAACAGAAATATGTTATTGAATGAGTATTCTATACAGGACACCTTGTCTTTGGTGATCATCCTGGCATTGTGTGCTTCTGTCCACGAATTCAGCCATGCGTTCGTGCTTTATTGCTTTGGCCATGATTCGTTAAAACATCGGTTATCACTGAACCCCTTTGTCCATTTTCCAATACTCAGTACCGGCTTGTTGCTTTTTACCGGTTTGGTTTTCGGAAACCCGGTTATTATCGATGAGGAATGGCTCGAAGAGAAAAAGAACAAGTGCCTTGTTTTGATCCTGACAAAGGTAATAGGTCCTATATCCAACCTTATCAGTGCTTTTATCTGTATGCTGTTGCTGAAATATGTGCACGGCAGCCCGAATGCGGATATATCTGTACAGTTTTTCTTTAAGGACAACCTAATTTCATTGGCTTACTTCAATGTTTATTTCTTCAGTTTTAACATGCTGCCGATTCCGCCATTGGATGGAGGGATTTTCCTGCAGGTGCTGTGCATACGAATTTTCGGTTCATCGACAGCACTGGACATTATTGGAGTTGTTCTGGTGTTAATCATTTTGGCTTGTTCAATTTTTGGATTGAGTATTACTTTCCTGAATGACTTTCTACTTCAGATGCCGCAAACTATGATGGATTGGATGGCACAGATTCTCGGGTTTCCTGGGTAACGGTAATATTTTTTATGGAAAAACAGGGGGTTTCAGATGAAAACGGATGCCATCATCGGAAACTCCAGCGATATGATCAAGCTTTACAAGGGATAAGGCTGCCGCAGCTTTGGCGAGGTGAAAGGCGCTCTGCTGAAACTTTCTGCCAAAGCGAACCCGGAGCAGCAACGATAGTAAGGCATCAAGCAATAAATCAGAAATGGGGGTTACCCGTATGTACAGCAGCAATCTGGAGGCATTATTCACCATATGGTTCGCCTTTGTGCTATCCCTGACAGCCCACGCTTTCGGACACATCACCATCAGGAACAGCTTTGGCGGCAAAAGAAAGGACAATTCCAGAAACACCCGAAACCCTTTTATGCATGTGTCCGTTATAAGTATGCTTGCCGGACTGTTGTTCGGGTTTATGTGGGCAAAGCCTGTTTTTTTCAACAACCAGTTGGAAAAGAACAAGCCAATACCCAGGCAGGTGGCTTTTCATCTTGGCGGCATCATGATGAATCTGCTTGCGGTGCTGGTGCTTGCCCTGGTCAGGGGAATCCTGTCAAAACTATTCGGAGAACCGGTTCAATCAACAGCAGGCATGTTCCTCTACCGTCAAATAAGCTGTCTGATTTCGGCCAACCTCTTTGTGGCGTGCATTGCACTTTTACCCCTGCCCGGCTTGGACGGGTTCAATCTCCTGTGGGTATTTGCCGAGAAAAAGGGGATGGTGGTCCCGCGTAAGGCTTTATACGTGATTAAGGCGGTTGCCTTATCAGTTTTCCTTTTGTATTTACTTAGCTCGTTGCTGCAGTACAGATATCCGTTGTATGATCAGTATCATGCACTTCATTGCGCTTTGTTCGGGGAGGATACGGTTTCACAGATTGTTTTTCAATAAGCCTTCGACCGGTAGCAGAAAGTAGATCATTTAATTCGAAATCTCATTATTTTTTCCATACAAACCCTTTAAAATACAACTAACGGCTCGAAAAATTAGAGTAAGGAGGGTCCATTTCATGAGAAAAATGCTGGTTTTCTGCATCCTTCTTGTATTACTTGCTATAACACCCGTTCACAGCCTGGCCTGGTATGGTGGGACTTTTCACCCCAATGGGGACGAGGGAGACGTCCATTATGAAGATACAAAAGATTGGGCCATGGACCTCGGCATGGAAAAGTTCTGGGCGGTTCAGACAGCAGCCCATTGCGACTCAGTCGACGTTCTGTATAAAAAGGATTTACGGTGGCACCTAGACAGGTCGCAATTCACCAATGATACCGAAGATACGCGCATACTGCGATCGAACAATGAAATGATCCTGGCAAAACGCAAGCTCGATGAGGCGGCTTCGGCCAAAAAATCAATGAATAGAGCCAGAAGCCGCTGGGACAGGACCAAATACAGTCTCAAAATGAGTAAGGCCATGGAAGAGGCCATCATGTATCTTGGCCGCAGCCTTCATCCCATCCAGGACCTCTATGCCCACATGGATGCCGGAAAGGATAAAACCGACAGGGAAATCGGCTTCAGCCATGGCATGCTGGACGCCGATCCGGTTGACGTATCGGTTGTTTATCCCGACGGTACTGTGGAGATACGGCAAATGAAACTGGAGGAAAAGGACTCCAATGGCTTTGTTTACAGCCTGTATGACGATGTCTTCTATGACTATCAGAACGGCTGGGTTTTCAGGGTGGATGGCAAAAAGGAAGACAACCAAAGATGGATCTCCACAAGAGATGCAAGTAAACAGCTTATCTCCGAATTTCTTGATTATGCCGAAAACAAGGGAATTTCTTTTTAAGAACCTTTCGGAAAAGCGAGTTTATTCAAAAAGCACCGGTTTCCAGGGCTGGAAACCCGCATGCCTTCGTTTATGGTTACAAATCTTATGAATAAACCGGCTTTCCGGGCCGGCCCCTGACTGTTGATAAGGAAGCCCCCCTTCCTTTTCAGAGAAACATATCCTCCCTGAGGGTATGTTTCTCACTTTCTTTTCTCTATTTTTATTGAAACGCTTGGAAATTTACGGTAAAATGGTGATAGTATGATGTTTGGAGACGGTTTTATGCAATATAATTTCTACAATTGCGAGTTTTCGGTAGAGAACGACGCCTTTATCCATGAAGGCGGTTTTGAGCGTTATCGTGGGGCTGTCAGAGTCTGCATGGAGCAGTTTAACAACCACTATTCCGAAACACGGGCGGCAGGGGTAATGCCCTATCTGTATAATTCCAGCCGGCTGGCTTTTATCATGAAGATCTCACCGGAGATTGAGGACAAATCCTCCATGCTGAACCGTTTCAAGGATATCCTGTACGAGAAGCTCAGCAGTGACACTTCTCTGGAGGACAAGCCATCGGTATTGAAATCCCAGGATTCAATTCATACCAGGCTTTTCAAGCTGACCGACGCCGCTTTTTTAAGTACTGCGCTGAATACAGTACAGGTTCAGGAAGAACTGGAGGATGTTGCTGAAACCTTTATGACCGATGTCGAAGCGGAAACATCGGAGGACGATCTTATCTTTGAAGACGATGAATTATCTAATGATGAATTCAGTGGCGTGTTTGATTTTTCTTTTGGAAACGAAGAAGAGGAAGATGAAGAAACCGGGTCAAAGCAGGACACGGAAACCGAAGGGGACGAAGAGATAATAGAAATTCCCGGCCCTCTGAAGGAATTCCCCAGCATGGATCAGTTCCGCATGGAGCTTCAGTCTATTTCAAGGTTTGGTGATCTGAATAATAAGCTGAAAAGGGAATCCAAAATGACAAAGGTGTTTCCCTTTCACTATGTTTTTACGATCGATCCGGGGATGGGCTTGTCCAAGGTTTTAATCGATCTGGCCTACAAACTTTATCAGTATGATATCATTTCAGCTCCCAGGGTGCTGGAGTATGATGGCTCACTCAGCATCGGCACCAGGGAATCCTCCGATAACCTGCCCAGTATTTTTACCCGTAAGGAAAACGGGCAGGTTTACCTAGATGACTTGAACATTGTGGCGGTGAATATGTCCAAACACATGAACGATCCCTTCTTCAACTTTGACCGCTTCATGGACATTCTGTGGGAGGCCAGGGGAAGGGTCATTTGCGTGCTGGTGGTCGAAGGGGGCCTGAACGATGCGAATCTGAAGCTTTTAAAAAGGATCAAAAGCTCCCTTAACATTCATCATGTCCATTTTCCCGGGTATTCCAACGAGGAGTTCATGAAAATTGCCGGGAAACTACTGAAAGCAGACGGCTTCGAGTTGAACAGTGAAGCCGAAGAACTGCTGCTGCGCCATATCCAAAAGCAAAGAGAGGATGGTAGCTTTCAAAACCTGCGTTCGTTGCAGAAGCTGCTGGAGGCCATCCGGTTTGAAAAAATGTTCCAGTCTCCGCCCAAACCCAAAAATACTGTAAAAGTGCTTGGGGTGAAGGACGTTGATTTAGTTCTTCAAAAGGATGAAGCCGAAAGGGAGGATCCCTGGAAGGAGCTTGAGAACCTTACAGGCCTTGATCAAATCAAAAAGATCATAACTGAAATCATCTCCAATGCGCGGGTTCGCACGAAGAAAAAAGAAATGGGTCTTGAAAAGGAGGTTCCCTGCTACCATATGATGTTCTCGGGGAACCCCGGCACCGGAAAAACCATGGTCGCCCGGATTTTGGGCCGGCTGTTCAAACAGGCCGGCGTGCTCAGAAGAGGACAGCTGATTGAGGTGACCCGTGAAAACCTGGTTGGAAGGTACATAGGCCATTCAGCACCCATGGTGATGGATTGCGTTAACCGCGCAATGGGATCGGTGCTTTTTATTGATGAAGCATACAGCCTGTCCACCAATACGGATGACCGCAGAGATTACGGCCATGAAGTGATAGAGACATTGATCAAGGAAATGGAGAACAAGCGCGGGGATTTTATTGTGATTATGGCAGGCTATACGGAAGAAATGAAAAAGCTGCTTGAAATGAATCCGGGCCTTGAGGAGCGCATTCCATACAGAATCGAATTTCCGGACTATTCGGTTGATGAGCTGATGGAGATTTTCTTAAGGAATCTTGGTCCCGAATACACGCTGTGTGAGGGGGTCGCTGAAATGATCAGGGATATATTTTCTGCATCCCTGAAGGTTTCGGATAACCGGTTCGGGAACGGCCGTCTTTCAAGAAACCTTTCCGAGCGCCTGAAAATGAAACAGGCCCTTCGCTTGTGCCGGGAAAACGATTTTGATCGGGAAGATCTGACGACGATCAAGCTTGAAGATGCCCAGGCGCTGAAAAACGATGAGATCATCCAGCAGCTTTTTAAAAGCGACAAACCCAATGCAATCGGATATCAGCTTTCCTAGGATCCGGCTCGGAAAGTCGGCGCTTATTTATTCATGCCCGCTCAGCTGCACGCTAACAGCTTTTCGCAGGCTGCTTCGAACCATCGCCATTCGTCATGGAAATCACCCGGGCCACCCGCTAGCACTCCTGGTATGAACAGTCACCGAATAACGATTGGGAGGATGTCATGGTACAATACTTCCTGAATACATTTCAGAAATATTGCTCCGATGCGAGTGAATACTACCAGTTGATTGAAAGGGACCGGTATGAGAACAATTATCACAGAATGATGAAGGAACTGCAGAAATGCAAGGAGAATCCCGCTGTGATGGATTTATACCGGAATAATATCGCAGCAGCCACCCAATTGGTGGAAGACATCCGGATTGTCCATCATACCGATTGGGAAGCATTGCAGGGTATCTATTCGGAAGGCCGGCTGTTATCGGAGAACGGCCTGGCGATCACTAGTTTTGAGTATAATACAAGGCTCCCTTCCGGCGGAAATATATATAAAATGATGGACTATGTCATCTGCGCCCCTTCACCGGGCTCTTTCATGAATGGTCTGTACGAGCTTCAATTCAGCAGAGAACTGGAAGAAGGCTGCCCTGGTTTTTTCCTTCCTCAAAGCCATGTCTGCTATGAAAAATTCGAGGTGGACGACAATATCATTGAAATGAAACATTGGCGGGAATATTTGTCTGAATTCATTGCCGTCCATGCCGGGGAGGATTTACATGCCTTTTGGAACGAAATGCCTTTGTCCCGGAGACCAAATTTTCTATTCCCGGACGAAATTAATGTCTCCTTCATAGAACAAATCAACTGCGTTTCCCGGGGTGCCTATGAGAATATCGAAAGGTACGGGGCGGTGTTATTTTTCAAATACAAGAACATGCCGCTTATTACATACAGGAAAGATGTTGAGTAAGGGGGGACAGGCATGCAGGAGTTTGTGCAGAAAGGACCGGATCAGCTTCAGGTAATTGCTGTTCAGTGCCCCTTCCCAAAATACGACAGGATGAAGGTTCATTGCCTGGTGGTGCGGAAAGATGAAATAGCTCTCTATACCTGCCATCACGATCTCATCCCACAGGGAAAATATCCGGGTGTGATTGAAGATGTCTGCCATATGATCCGTGAGGACAAGTATGAATGGGCGGACGTTACAGTCTATAACGGGGAAACGGTGGAGCGGGAATCGGATTATCTTTGCCTGGAGGGTGTCGTCCACCCCTGCTTTTCACCTTCGACTGCAGAAAAGCAGCCTTTCAGCGATAAAAGCCTTCGAATATACAACAAATATCTGATCCGGGTGAATGCAGACAATCCTAAGTTGACAAAGTCGCTGAAAATAAGTCTGGAAGACGGCCAATTTCGCAAAGAGGTGGAAAAAGTCATGATCCATGATAAAATCAGGCAACTGAATACAATGGATAAGGAGATCATCCTCAGAACCAGGTTCGAAGGTGTGGAATATATTCATCGTGTCATAAAGACGATCATGGAAACCGGGAAGCCCGACAGGTTTATGGCTGTCAATCAGTTTTTCCGCAGGCTGTTTCTCCTTGAAGCATACGGCTATGTTACACTCCGTGAAATCGTAGGGGGAGAACCATGCTAAGAGTCGTCGCTATTGAAAAAGCCCTTCCGGATACCGGCACGAAGCCTGTGAAGGCCGCTGTTTACAAGAATGGAAAACTGTATGTCGTAGATGGCAGGGAACTCTATTTTTGCAAAGAGTATTTTGCCAGCTTCCCGGATCTGGAGTTTTATGTAAAAAAGGGAAAATTTGAATGGTCGGACTTATCGATTCAACAGGGAGATTTAATAGCCCGAGACTCTGGCGGGTATATTCTTGTCAATGACGATCCCTGGGTAGGGTTTTCATATTGCTTTCCGAAAGGCCGGTTAAGCACCGTCTCACTGAGGCTTTTCGCAGAATTTTTGAAATCGTCCCGAAAGAACAGCCCACAGGCTGTGAAGGACATCTCCGATGCTTATGCTTCCGGTTCCTTCAGGGAACAAATTATTCAATGCATTCGCGGAAACAAATCCCTTTTGCTTAAAAATGACCTGGATAAGAGAATAGCACTGTTCTCCAGGCTTTTTGGGAAGGATTTTATCATTGAAGATATCAGGAAACTGATGAAAAGTGACGAAAACCATAAAGTGGAGCGTGCTACCTTTTTTTTCACGCGCTTATTTTTATTGGAATACGCAGGCTACCTGTATCTGGATTCATCGGGGGAAAAATCATGAAAAAGCAGGATATCGAAAAGAGACTTCAGGGCTTGTTAAGGCTTCTTCAGTCCAACCAGGGATATACGAAGGAAGAACTGTCCGAAGAGCTGGGAATTTCCGCGGCCACGCTGGGCAGGGATTTAAAGTCCCTGAAGAGCCAGATGCATGTGATCCGCTGTAACGACGGGAAGTATTATTATGAAAAAAGACTGGACAATTCCCTGAAGCATAAAAAATATTCAACCACTCAGCATAAAGCCTTTAAGATTTTACTGGAAATAGAAAAGCATCCCGGAAGTACTGAAGCGAGTCTGAGAACGCACTTCATAAAGCGCAGGAAAGAGGATGATACCAATGCAGGTTCCATGTGCGAAAAAACATTTAACAAGTATATCAACGAACTGCTGAAGCAAGGGCTTATTGCTGCCGGGCCCCCGAAATCAGGTCAGCGTACATTTACGATAGCGGATATAAACCAGGCCGAAACCCTTTCGGTTGAAGTTTGCGTCAAAATGATTCAATTTATTCGGGCGAACCTCGGCCCCCTTCCCTTTGACAGCCAGCTGAAATCCATCACCGATAAACTGGAAAATGCCATCCTTCATAGCCTCAGTGGCAGTGCTTTGGCCTACCTGGGCAACGAGGAACAAATGAAGGAAGACCAAAGCGAAGTATACCAGAATGTCGGGCTTTCATATAAATTGTTCAGTAACTTAGATTATGACGTGGAAAAACAGCAGGCGAACATGCTGGATAATCTACAGCAGGCCTGTGATAATCTTTCCTTTGCTGAAATTCATTTGAAAGGCAGCAAAAAGCCCATTCGCCATTATTGCCTGTTTATCATGTGCCATATCCTGCTGAACCGATGGTATTTGGTGATCAAAACCCCCAAAGTGAACAGGGGCTTTGGTTTAATCCGGGTAGACAAAATTGCAAAGGTGAGCTTCCCCCAAGACATCCATACCAGTGAAGGCATGCTTGAGAGCATTAAAAAAGCAAAAGAGGATGCCATGCGAGAAATCGTGGACAGCTATGGAATGGGATTGGGGGATAAGCTGCAAATCAAGCTGCTCCTTTCATCAGATCAGGAAGTCACTGAAAATGCTTTGGCCTGGCTGGATGCGTTTATTGTTCCGGACAGTAGATCGTTACGGGAGGACGGCACTTCCATCGTAACGGTAGAGATAGACGGAGTCTCAGATTTCATGCATTGGCTAAGAGGCTATGGTTCCCATATTCTTGTACTGGAACCTGAATATCTACGCAACTTTCAGCTTGATGAAATGGAGCAGCTCATTCGGAAATACCAGGAGGTAAGGTTATGAAGGAAACGGCAAAGGATGTTCTTCATCTGTTGAAATATATACTTTTCAATCCAGGATGTACGATTGTTGAAATAGCTGCAGGCCTTGAATTTAGCGAACAATATGTGATTGATATGATTAAAAATATCACATCAAACCCCGTAAACCGTATTTTGCTGCATACCACCGGGAAAAATGACCTGGATAAAAGAGGTTCACACCGTAAGCTGAAATGGAAGGTTGAAATCGAGAATCTTGATTCCATCAGGGTAGGCTATTACATGAGCCTACAGGAAAAAAACCTGCTCGCCTCGCTGATGATCTGCATGGGGATGGAATACGAGCAAATGGGGTCCATCGGGGAGAATACCGGGAAGGATTTTCCTGAATCCATGCTTTTCTGCTTTAATGCGCCTGAAAGAGTACCGGGTTCGGGAAAAACCGTTACCTTACTGAAAAAAGCAATTCAAACAAGAAAATACATATCCCTTTGGATGCGCAATTCAACAGAAATGCTTGTCTTAAAACCCCACTGCTTCATCCGGGATGATATTACAGCCGAATGGTTCCTGGCCTGTGAGGATACCGACAACCAACTCAGGGTCATCGGGATTAAAAAGATTGGTAACGTAAGTATACAAAACAGGGGGTTTATCCGAACCATTCCAGTGAACAGGGATTGGTCCATTCGTCAGAATATGAAGAACAACTATGTTGATACAGAGATTTTGATTCAACCCTTCCCTTGGGTTGAGGAGAAATTCAAGGCTCAGTTCAAAAATAACGGAAGCTTCAAAAAACTTGAAAATGGAAATATCCTATTTACAGGTACCCTATATCACAAGGAATCCCTGAAGGTGTTCCTGATGCGTTTTGGTTCCGCTGTACAGGTTCTTTCACCGGAATGGCTGAGAAGCGAAATCCTGACTGAAGCCCGGAGAGTTGTTAAAAGTATAAAGAAACTCAACATTGCAGAGCAATCAATGGAAAGCTAAAATTATTCTGAGGTTATGGAAAACTCATAGTCTTATTGAGATTGATATTATGGTGAAGCCCATGAGATTGAAAAACCCAAAACGATTATTATTATCGCTTATTATCCTACTGGCTTTAAAATGGCTTTAAAAGGCAGAAAGACACCCTCGGGTGCCTCTTTGTAAGCCATATAGGAACCTGGCAGACGCTCGAGTTGCTTCCCAGCAGAGCTCTATCCTCCTGTCAGGCTTAAAAAAAGCTTTCTCACTTGTTCGCCTTTTCCTGTGACAATAATTTTTTCATTCAACTCACATTCAACTTTCTGCATTTTTCCTACAATCACACGAACAAACAAAAAAAGCCTTGAAACATAGTGTTTCCAAGGCTTTTCGCGTGCCTCAAGTACAATAAAATGATACAATAGCACGTTGTGTCGAAGGGGGTTGCAAATTTCGGCAGGGGGTTGCATTTTGGAGTGGGGGTTGCATGGAAATAAAGCCCTAACAATCAGATAATGTTTCCTCTATCGATAATAGCATCGAGATTGTCTATTTTATTTTCTCTATCATTCCACATAGCATGGATTCTCATATAAGCGGATCTATCACATAGATATTTAATTGTATCGTTCATACCCTGTATTCGAAATACTTGGTTAAACTTAATTATGCCAATTTGAACAATCAGTTTACAAACAAATTCGTCTATAAACGATGAACTAACCGAAGATACCCTAGTAAAATCGAGTATCATAGGTGAGTTATTCCTCTTTAAAATATTCAGAACATCGTTTCGAATCCACAACCCCGCTTCCCTTGTTGCAGTTCCTATGCAATTTTCATAAACATCATATAAAAGAAAGTCGTTATCTTGTATCATATTGTCAATTCTTATATCGAAACCATCGAAGCCCCCAATACTTCGTAATACTGTTTGTATATCAATTTCTTTCGATATATCTATTTGAAAGTCAACAGTCGTTCCATTTCTATAATAGTCAAGAAAAGGAAGGTGGGTGAATGTTTTTCTATCACCGCTTCTTAGCATCATTAATGAGGCTGAGCCAGTTGTTATAGTAAGTCGCCCACCATTTCCTTCAATTATCCTATATAAGCCATATAAACCGTTTCCTTGGCCTTTTCCATCGCCCACTCCCTCTTGTATTGATAAAGATATTGCATCAAGAGGAGATTTCGGATGATGCTTTGTGTTTTTAAGAGAATTATATATACCGATTCCCGAGTCATATACACAGAAAGCAATATGATTTGTAACGGAGTGGACTTGAGACATTACAAATCCATAATTTGTACCTCCATGTATAAGAACATTATCCATAACTTCATTTATGCACCATATTATCCCATCGACTACTCCCTTTTCACACTCCACAATATGGCTCAACGAATCTATATATGCCTGGGTTAATGCAGCAACTTGTGATGACTCACTATATCGGAATAGTATATCAAACGGGTTTGCTAAAGACTTAATTTCAATTGAAGACATTTCCTTTGGGCTATTGAATTCACATTTATTTAAATAGCCTTTTTCAGGAATATCAAAAGAGAAATTCACTCTCTTTTCTTTGTAATAATCTATTATTCCGGCAATTGGAACACAAGCATTTGGAAAAATTCTCTCTGCTTCTGAAACGATAATAAAATCTGAATAACCGCTTTTAGTACCCCCATATATTGAATAAAGAAAATCGCTTGCGCAGGATGGATGATCCATTCTATGTATTCTTATTATGTTATTATCTCGTTCAACATTTTGGCATGTATCCATTCCTTCATCCTCCCTTTTCTGTTATACATACACAAACACAAGTATTTCGCTATAGGATGATTCAATTATAACTTTAACTTTTTCAGTTATCTACTTAAAATAACAAAAAAACCGTAAATAGACTGCTGAATTAATCAGTAGTTCATATTTACGGGTTATTATATCTTTATTAAATTACCCAAGGTACCTCCGTACCATCTTTCAGAACAAAGGTAAATTCAGTCGCCGAATGCACCTTCATCTGATGTACGATGGCCTGCCATAGACCTTCATCAAATTCAGTCAACAGGTTGTCCTGCTTTTTCAGTAGCCTTATAACTCGTTCAAGTTCCAGTCTTTTAGTATTTCGTCTTTCAATCATTTTCTCGACTTCGGTAAGTCTGCCATTGGCCTTGTTAAAACGCTCCACCATGGCACTGTAGCGTTGCTGGTATTCTGCTTGGTCTTGCGTTGTCCTGGCATTTTCCTGAACCATCTTCCGCATAAATTCCATAACCACCTCGCATTCGCTTTGCAGGGTCGTATATTCCTCTTCAAGAGCCTTGTTGTCTGTGAGTGTGGAAATTACATCCTTGTATGCAGAAATGATGCTGTTCCGGTCAGTAATCAGATTGTTGATAAAACCAAGGAAGATGTTCTTCAGCTGTTCCTCGTAGAAATGAGGAGTGGAGCATTTATCACCGTCCTTCTCATACTTTTGGTTGCATCGCCATATTGTCCTTCTGTACTTACTGGTACTGTGCCATACCTTGTTGCCGTAAACACTGTCGCAATCCCCGCATATAATCCTTCCAGAAAAACAACCTGTGCTATCACTCAGGTAAAGGGATGGCATTTAAATCACCTCAAAATATATAAATAAGAGAAAACAACTCTATAACACTTGCCTTTTATTAAACTGATTTTTAGCCTCAAGTAGTTTATCTATCTCGTTTTGCCAAATCCATTCTTTTTCTGGGGCGCGCAAGATAGGGGTGATTCCTATTTGAGTGCAGAGTTTTATTCCTCCTCGCTCATGGCCATAATGCTGGTACTTATATGGAATACCTAAAATGAAAAATTTTAGATTATGCTCTTCCGGTGTTAACGTAACATATTCATTAATAATGTGTCTATCTATGTTAATGTGGTCAGTAAGCTGAAATTTAGTTTTTTTACCAAGGGTTTCATCAAAAACTCTGATATTCTTAAATGTAGCCCATTTCGTGTTGAGAGTATGGACATATTTACTTGTGAATAAAATCGCATTATTCCCGAATAATTCAATAACCTTCATTATGTCGCATCTAAAAAAGTCATTATTTGACTTAACACTACCTATTTCAGATAATTTAACTTCATCGTTACTCATAAGACATCACTATTCCCCTGTCCAACACCTTTCTGCTCTAATTTCAGATCCTTATCTACTCCTTCCTTGCTATATCAGAAAGGACATATAAACCATCGCCAATGGAAACGAAGAGCTTTTTATATGTATGGCTATGAGTCTCAGCGGACCCATTGGTGTTGCGAGACAGCCTTCTTGTCAGTGGCTTAGACAA
>CAYVFB010000091.1:0-13601 GCA_964450305.1 uncultured Ruminiclostridium sp. | reverse complement strand
CTGACTCTTAATCAGGGTGTCCAGGGTTCGAGCCCCTGATGGTGTACCACTTGAAAATCAAGGGTTATAAAGTTTTAGCCCTTGATTTTTTTTGCTCAAAAAGTCAAAGGCAATACACCTGTAAGACATCGGATATAAAAGACTCATCTATTAGTGATCCGCTCCCTCCCATTTGAATTTATTTTATCTGCCCTCGTATAAATTTCCAGTCAAAATAGAAAACTATTGATATAACAAGGCTCGACACCCCCCACCTCTTCACAAATTTTTAACCTTTAGGGTTGATAAACGCCTGCCCATGCAACCCGGGTGTGTTGCGATTGCAAGCAATCGCTTCCGTTGTTATAATTTTTCAATTTTATTCTGAGAGGTTTACTTAAAATGGTAATCTTAAAAAAAAAAGGAGACAGGAAGAAAAAAGCAAAGATTCGCCAGTTAAAGCCAAACTGTTAGGCAATAAACTGGATGAAAATGTTGCGATCATAAAAAATGAATTAGGCAATTCCAGTGACCTTTCCATCAATATTTCTGTTTTGGATGCTAATGAGCAGCTGCAGTACGCTGCTCTTTACATTGATAATCTGATTGATAATAGCAGTATTGACAGCTTATCTATTGAACTGTCAAAAATGTTTAAGGTTAAAGATGCCTTAAAAACTTCAATGCCAAAAGACAGTTTTACTATACTTTCGAGCTTTCTATCCGGTTTCAGGGAAACAGAGGAAGGTTGCGAATTTGATACTTTAATTCATAATTTGTTGTCAGGGAATACTATTTTTTTATTGGATGGATATGATAAATTTCTATCCATTGATACATTTTTGCCTAAAGGCAGAGCCATAACAGAACCTACAACGCAAAATGTAATAAGAGGCCCGAAAGAGGCCTTTACTGAAAAATTAGGTGAAAATGTATCACTGGTCAGGAAGAGAATTAAGGATAAAGCTTTAAGGGTTGAGAATTTATCAGCGGGAACTATAACGAATACACAGATTACATTGATGTATATCGATAAGGTCGCCAAAAAAGAAATCGTTGATGAAATCAAACGGCGGCTTGGCAGGATCAAGATTGACGGAATATTAGACAGCGGTAATATTGAGGAACTGATTAAAGACGACAGGTATTCCATATTCCCGGAGTTTTTAAACTCCGAAAAACCTGATTCGGTGGCTGCCGCACTTTTGGAAGGCAGAGTTGCCATTTTCACCGACGGATCTTCATACGTTCTTACTGCTCCTGCATTGTTTATTGAGTTTCTTCAGGCGAGCGAGGACTATTATCACCAATATATCGTCTCCTCAGTCATCCGGGTAATCCGTTATTTAGCTTTTTTTCTTACCCTTTTCGTCCCGGCAGCTTATGTAACATTAGTTACAACGCATCAGGAAATGATTCCGGCGCCGCTGCTAATAAGTATAGCGGCACAACGTGAGGGCGTTCCGTTCCCAGCCTTATTTGAAGCCATCCTCATGGAAGTTGTATTTGAAATATTAAGAGAAGCCGGGATAAGATTACCGCGGGTTATCGGTCCGGCTATTTCCATCGTCGGTGCCCTCGTATTAGGGCAAGCTGCAGTAGAGGCAGGGCTGATATCCGCTTTTATGATTATAATAGTATCAATTACTGCTATTTCAAGCTTTGCGATTCCCAATTATTCTATGGCTAATGCAGTAAGAATTATTCGATTCGTTTTTTTGTTTTTGTCAGGCATTTTTGGGCTTTATGGCATCTTCATGGGATTTATTGCACTAATCCTTCATTTATGCAAGTTAAAAACAATTGGCATTCCGTACATGGCACCTATCGCTCCCAAGACAAAATATGCACTCAAGGATACCATACTCAGATATCCAATATGGATGAATAAATCAAGGCCTGCAGGAATCAGTGCAGCCCAATCGCCAAGAGTAGACGGGGATAATCCCGTAACCCCAAAACAAAAAGAATCTCAGGAGTTCAGGTGATATCATGAAATTGAAAAAGGTATTCTTCACACCGATTATATTGGCAATGATACTTTTCAATGGTTGTATGGGCAGGAATGAGATTGATGAGCTCGCAATAGCTATTTCCATGGGGATTGATAAAGCCGAAGATGGTTATTTATTAACCTTTCAGATATTGAATCCTAAAGCAATCGCTTCAAAAAAGGCGCTAAACGAAGCCCCGATTGTTTTATATACAGAAACCGGAACGGATTTATTTGAGATTAAAAGGCGCATTACGGAACAATCTCCGCGAAAAATATACAATTCGCATCTAAGAATTATCATTTTTGGTGAAGATATCGCAAGAGAAGGCATTCAGGAAACACTTGATTTTTTTATCCGCGGTCATGAATACCGTACCGACTTCTTTTTTCTTGTAGCAAAAGGAACAACTGCTAATCATATTTTAAGTGAACTGACACCTTTGGAAATAGTACCGGGAATTGAAATATATAACTCTCTTAAAATCTCTGAGGAGGCATGGGCTCCAACAAAGACAGTTAAGCTTTTCGAACTGGTCAACGACCTTATCTCTGACGGGAAAGATCCCATTTTGACAGGCATAGAGCTTTATGACCCCGTAAGCCTTACGGATTCTATTGAAACATTAAAAAAAAGTGATCCCTCAAAATTGAAGGTAACCAATTTAGGGGTATTTCGAGATGACAAGCTGGCAGGCTGGCTGAATGAAGATGAAAGCAAAGGATATAACTACATCATGGGGAATGTTAAAAATACCGTCGGGGAAGTAAAATACGATGATCAAGGCCAGGTGACTTTCGAGGCTATCAAAACAAAAGTAAAAAGAAAAGCAACCCTGTTAAATAATAAGCCTGCCATAAACGTTGAAATCATGATAAAGGCCAATATCGTCGCTCAAACAGGAGAGTTGGACCTGACAAATGAAGAAATCATTGAAAAAATAAGTCGTAAGGCAGAGGGATATACAGAAGATGTTTGTAACGCTGCGCTTGAATGCACAAAAAATAATTTTAAAACTGATACTTTTGGTTTTGGAGAGGAAATACACAAAAAATATCCAAAGCTATGGAAGGAAGTCAAAAACAATTGGAATGATGAATTCGCCAAGCTCCCCGTAAACATTAAAGTGCATGTCCAAATAAACAATTTAGGAGAAACTACAAAATCAATTTTTTCAAAAGGAAATGAATAACGTGGCAATTGTATATATTTTGCTTGTATTAGCCTTTTCAACTACATTATGTTTCATAGAAATACCTAAAATACTTCAAAGAAAATCAAAAACAGAGCTTTGGAGCTTTTTAGCTTTGCTCGTATTGGGTACTGTTCTATGCATTTTAAGAAGCCTCAATGTCCCTCTGCCCAATCCATCAGATTGGGTAGCATGGGTATACTCACCTGTTTCAAATTGGTTGAAGGGGTTTTTGGAATAGGATTGAAAGGGTAAAAGAATGAGTAAAGTCATCATATCAAAGCGTCAGTTCATGCTCTTAATATCAGGTTATATGTTTGGTTCCGCTCCTTTGCTTATTGCATCCGGCGTCGCCGCTTTGGCAGGGCCGGATGCCTGGTTGTCTGTTATTTTTGCGCTATTGGCAGGCTTGCTGGTTGTTTGGATCAATAGCTCTCTGGGAGTCTTATACCCCGAAAAAACATTGGCTGAGGTCATCATACTGCTGCTTGGAAAATGGCTTGGAGGGTTGGCAGTTGCATGCGGTATCTTTATAGCTTTTCTTACTGGTACCCAGATCATATGGTATGTGGGAGATTTTTATACAACGTCATTAGTACCCGAGTATCCTCCTCTTGCTATTAATCTTTTAATGATCGCTGTAATGGCAATCGCTCTCCTATATGGTCTGGAAGCAACGTCACGAGCCATTGAAATACTTTATATTTCTGCTTTTCCATTTCTGATTTTTTCCATGAGCATGCTGCTGCCGGATATTAAGATAGACTATCTTATGCCGACACTTGAAAAGGGTATCACCCCTGCATTGAAGGGTTCAATACCATTGCTGAGCTTTACAATTTTCCCCCTTACAGCTTTGAATATGGTGTTCCCGGTAAATACAGGTGATGTCAAAGAGGCCAGAAAGTCTATGTTTAAAGGCTATTTTTTAGGAATGGTAACAGCTACCGTCACTGTACTGATGACTATTTTAACTTTGGGAAGTACTGTGACTGCGAATCTGCGTTTCCCCCTTTTTATGGCTACCAAAGAAATCAATGTAGGTGTCATCTTTTCAAGGATTGAGGCTTTAACTGTTTATATCTGGATAGTTACAAATTTTGTGGCTGTATTTTTTTACGCTTATGCTTTATTAGTTGGTTTATCCCAGTTATTAAGGCTTAAGAGCTATAAAGTACTGGTTCTGCCGTTGGCGTTAATCCTTACTGCCTATTCCGATATCATTTATAAAAACGTTCCATATGAAATCCAGTGGGATACACTGGTTTGGAATCCGCTCATTTTTACGATTGGGTTTATACTTCCTGCCGTACTGTTGATTATTTCAAAATTCAAGAAGGCTGGTCAACAAAAAAACAAATGAAAGGTTAAAGGATGAGTGAAGCAATCATATCCAAGCGTCAGTCAATGACGATTACCTTAGGTTTTACAGTTGGTACTGCCCCACTTTTCGTTCCGACCAGTGTTGCAGCCTTAGCAGGGCCGGACGGCTGGCTGTCTGGGATTATTGCCGGTTTAATAGGGCTGCTGGTTCTTTGGATAGATACTCGTTTGGGTGGTTTATACCCAGATAAAACACTGGTTGAAACTATCGTGCTGTTGCTTGGAAAATGGGTTGGAGGGTTCATAGCTGTTTGCTTCATCTTTATAGCCCTTCTTTCAGGTACTCAGGTCATATGGTATATGGGAGATTTTTTTACTACAGTATTTGTACCCGAATATCCTCCTCTTTCTATTAATGCTATATTCATCGCTATTACAGCAGTTGCTCTCTTGTATGGTCTGGAAGCATTTTCAAGAGCCGATGAGATATTTTATCTTATTGTTTTTCCTCTTTTCATTTTAGCTATGCTCATGCTTATTCCCAATATAAAGGGAGACAATCTGTTACCGATACTTGAAAATGGAATAGCTCCTGTCTTAAAAGGTACAATTCCATTGCTGGATTCTATCATTTTACCAATTATTTTTTTAAATATGTTTTTCCCTATGAATACAGGTAACGATAAAGAAGTAAAAAAATATAGACTTAAAGGCTATTTGTTAGGAGTAATGTCAGCTTTTCTTGCTGTACTGACGTGTATTCTTACTTTTGGGAGTACTGTTACTGCGGAATTGCGTTTTCCGCTTTTTGTGAGTACAAAAGAAATCAGTTTAGGAGTAGTTTTTTCAAGACTTGAGGCTATGTTTGTACTTATATGGATGATCACAAATTTCGTAGCTACATTTTTTTATTTTTATGCCGGCATCGTTGGTTTATCTCAGCTATTAGGGCTTAAAAGCTATAAAGCATTAGTTCCCCCATTATTGTTAATTGTTTTTGCTTATTCTGATACTATCTATAAAAATGTTCCGTATCAAGTCGAGTGGAGTACACTGGTTTGGACCCCTGTCATTTTCACTTATGGGCTGATACTGCCTGTCTTACTGTTGATTGTTTCGAAATTGAAGAAGGCTGGTCAGCAAAAAAAAGGATGATATGGTAAATGATATGGCTAGTAAGGTGAGAGAGGTGCTTCCTTTACAATTACGCTGCAATCCTTTAAGATAAAGTGGGCGGTGAAAAAATGGCACACAACAAGTTCGAAAAATTTCTGCAGCATCGGCAAAGCCTGCTTTATCAATATAAAATGGGTGATCTGACCAAAAACGAGTTTATTGAAGAAAACTTTTACACCATTGAAAGCCTGGGAATTGAACCTTTCAAGAGGATAGATAATGTCAAGAAGGCAATCTACAACTACCAGTATTACAATGTTCTTGCGAAGTTCTATTATCGGCAGGCCCTGGATTTTCCCATGGGCAGCAAACAGAGAAAAAGCTATCTGGAAGAGTCCGACAGCTTTTATTACGAGAAGGATCTGGTAACAATGACCTTGCTGAAGCTTTTGGATTACAATAGTGTAGACGCCTATTTTGTGAATGTAAAATCGAAAAAGCTGCAAAACAAGCTTTTTGAGATCGTGATTAACGACCCGGATATTATATATGAAATCAACACGCTGTCCGCCCCTTTTGGTGGAATGGAGGCTGATGATCTGGTTCTGCATTCTAAAAACCCAAAAATTCTAAGCATGCTTCGCGAAGCAGGTGTTTTTCGTGATAAAAAGCAAACGTCCCTGACAGACAGCTATATTAATCAAAAGTATTAATGGTTCAGCAAAATTATGTATTTGAAGCAAATAATACATGGTATTTCTATCTTCCTATCGGAAAAAATAAAGCCAAACAACAACAAAAAGAGGTGAGGAAGATGTCAAGACCGAAAACTCCGCTGGTCCCCTCCAAAAGAGAAGCATTAAACCGCTTCAAGCTCGAATGTGCTAAAGAAATAGGGCATGAGCAGTTTGTCAAGGAAAACAACGACCATTATAAAGGCGACTTACCTTCTTATGTGAATGGCAAACAAGGCGGCCCCATCGGCGGACAAATGGTGAAGAAGATGATTCAGAGAGCTGAAGAGCAAATGTGATAAAGAATAGCAAACCTCCGGTGTTCTAAGCCGGAGGTTCTTTTATGTTCACATATTTATACCAGACAAGACCCGATGTTCTTCTGTTTTCGAGCCATTACCGGCAGTTATTCCTTTAGTGCAAGCCGTATAATCCTGTTGCACAGTTCCAGATATGGAATGCCGGATGCAAGAGCTTCCTGCGGCAGAAGGCTTGTCGGTGTCATTCCGGGCAGTGTATTGGCTTCCAGGCAGATGAAATCGCCTTTATTATCTAAAATAAAGTCGATTCGGCAATAGTCACCCAGTCGAAGCGCCTGATGCACCCGAAGTGCCAGGCTCTGAACCTTTTGAGTTTCCTCCGGGGTCAGATCTGCCGGGCAAACCTCCTGTGCCGCACCCGCCTGATACTTATTTTTATAGTCGTAGAAACCCTGCTTCGGAATGATTTCTATGACCGGTAATGCGTTTCCCTCCAGAACCCCTACAGAAAACTCCCGCCCGGGGATCATCTTTTCAACAAGGATGTTCTTTTCCACCTGAAAGGCAACCTCCAGAGCATTTTGGAGTTCCTTAACATCATGTACAATTGAAACCCCGACACTCGAGCCTGCGCTGCAGGGTTTGACCACACAGGGAAGCCCAATGGTTGTAAGGATATGATCCATGGATGAACAGAGGGATTTTCCCTCCAGGCAGATGGTAACCCAATCTGCGGTTGGTATGCCGCCCTGACGCAGCAGCTTCTTCGAAATATCCTTGTCCATTGCCAACAGGCTTCCGATGTAACCTGTGCCTGTATATTGAATGCCCAAAACATCAAATGTTGCCTGCAGCTGTCCGTTTTCACCCATCGCGCCATGCAGCGCAATAAAAACAACCTGTGCCGCCTGGCACAGCTTCAGCACATTCGGGCCGATCAGCGACGCAGGGTTTCCGTTTCTGCGTTTTATTTCCCCCAAATCAGGCGCTGTTGCGGGTATGATATAGGAATAAGGCTCCTTTGTGTTGTCCCGGAACAGTACATCAGGATCAAAATCACCTGGAATACCTTCGTATACATCGAGCAATAGCACATGATGACCCGATTGCATCAGCGCGTTGGCTATCAGGCTGCCCGAAGACAGCGATACATCTCTTTCAGGGCTCAAGCCCCCGGCAAGAACGACTATTTTCATGTTTGCACCTCTTTTTCATAGACCCTGTAGGTACTATACGTTGCAACGAATTGGATATACCCATATTAATACAACTAATACCTTTCCACAAGCATTGAGCAGTATTTTTCATTTCCCCTGTACTGTTTCATTCATACCCGCTCACCTGTTTACATATATATGAAGTAGTATCCTGGTATTACAGGTGAAGGGGATGAGCGGAAAGCTTAATCTGTGCTACGCCATGCAAAGGAAACGGGAAAAAATAATGGGACAAAAGAAAAGACTGACAAAGTACTTAAAATATTTATATATCAGTTATTTTGCTCTCGGCCTTGTACTGGTTTCTCTTGTTTTGAACAGTGATCATTTTAGGATGTCACCAGCACTTTCCGGAAATCTGTTTCCTTACCTTCATAAATCTGATTTCAACTTGCTGTATCTGGGTATTGCATTGGGAGCGTTTCTGTTTGTTCTGTCCGGAAAATACAGCAGATTGAAAACAAAATATGAACTGCTGCGGCATGATATTATTAAGGATTTGGATTCAACAATCATCGCAACAAAAATATGCCTGTGCACGAGTGACTGCGACTGCCGGGAGCAGTTTGTCCGGGAAATGGACGCATTGGATATAGACATTATCTTTAAAAAATACAAACCCGAAAGCAAGTATTTGGTTTGAACACCCATCCATCCTCCGGCGCGAAACTACCTCAATTTTAGCATGCTATAAGACTTTATCAAAATTACTTGAGTATCCGGGGTGTGTAGTAAATACCACTAATACACCACTTCAGGAGTTAAAACTGCTCCTTGTTCAGATATAGCGTCTCCGCTCTGCAGCAAGCTTTTATGTCGCCAATAGTCTTTCTGAACATTTCTTCCATCGCTCGTTCAACGTCTATGGATAGTTCATCCATTTCTGTCTTCATCGACAGATTGTTTTCTGACTTATACTTTCTGACATCGGCAACGATTTCCTTCAGCTTTTCACCAAAAGCGATGATTCCGCTGTCAATTTCCCTGGTATCCTTTTCCCATGTCAGCAGATGCAGTGACAGGGTTTTTTCAAAGTACCGGAAATACTGCTGATAAATATATTCTGTGATATGCGGAACAAACACTGCATAAAGCTTCAAAATGTTCAGCATGCAGAAATACAGCGCATGGCGGGCTGAACGGTTTTCCTCAACCCCATGGGCATGAGGCTGATACAACCTTTCCTTGGCAATTTCCAGATAATAATCACAAAAGTCCTTCCAGAAAAAATCATCCATGGCCTGTCTTGCCAGGCCAACCTCGTATTGCTTCAAATAAGCGGTTGCCTGAAAGGTTGTCTGTCTGCAGCGTTCCATGATCCACCTGTCCACTGGAAGATACTCGGTTTTAATACCCAATTCAGGTTCCGATAGCTGTGAGATCGAAAAACGTGCGGCATTCCATAGCTTCGTGAGAAACCTTTTACTGATTGCCAGATCATCCACCGAGAAAAACGTATCGGTGCCAAGCCTGCTGCTCACCGCCCAATACCGGATGACATCCGCTGAATGGTTCTCTATCAGGGCCTGTGGAGATTGGTCTGCATTGTTTTTTGACTTGCTGATCTTCTCTCCTTTTTTCGCAAGGACATAACCGCATATCATGATGTCCTTCCAGGGAATCTCACCGGTATGGTACAGGCTTTTAACAATGGTGTAAAAAGCCCAGGTTCGAATGATTTCATGGGCTTGAGTCCTCATGCTCATGGGCAGGAGTTTTTCTGATAAATCGTTCTCTTCCCCCCAGTTTGTATTAATAAGCGGTGAAACCGATGATGTTGCCCAGGTGTCCAGCACTGCACTTTCCGGAATAAATTCCTGGGAACCGCAGGTGCATTTCCGAAGCGGCATTGTTTCAAGAGGGTTCACGGGCAGTTCTTTTTCATCCGCAACAATAACACTTCCGCAATGTTTACAATACCACAAGGGAAACGGAACTCCATAATAACGCTGACGGGAGATGCACCAATCCCATTTCAGATTTTCAACCCACAACGTGTACCGTTTTTTCATGTGCTCCGGGTACCAGTTGATTTTATCGGCAGCCTTCAGATATAAATCCCTGTTTGACAGAATATCAATATACCATTGCCTGGATGGCAGTATTTCGGTTTCCTTCCCACAGCGTTCATGAACCGCAACCGTGTGTGTCAGTTCTTCTGAGCGGACCAACAGGTTATTTTCTCCAAGGCACCTGACTATCTCCTTGCGGGCTGCTTTCGTGCTTAAGCCAGCAACATACGGCACTTTTTCATCCATCGTACCATCAGGCAAAATCACCTTCCTATAAGGAAGCTTATGCTTTTCAACCCACTCTGCGTCGGAGCTGTCCCCAAAGGTGCAGCACATTACAACACCTGTTCCCTTATCTATTCCGACCTTCTCATCAGCCAGAATGGGAACACTGTATTTATATAACGGGACAACGGCGGTTTTGCCGATGAGCCTTGCATATCTTTCATCCTGTGGGTTCACAAAGAGGCAGACACAGCCATATAAAAGCTCAGGCCTTGTTGTGGCAACCAGCAACTCCTCCCCTTCACAGAAGAAGCGAATGTAATGAAAAAGGGTATCCTTATCCACTGTTTCCAGTTCGGCTTGGGCGATGGAGGTTCTGCATTCGGTGCACCACAACACCGGGGACTCCTTCATGTATGCTTTTCCCTTGTGATACAGGTCGATAAAGGATTTTTGTGAAATACGCTGAGCCTTCGGTTCAATGGTTTTGTAGCGCAGGGACCAATCCACGGAGAATCCCAGCGATTTCCACAGATCTTCAAACTCCTTCTCATATTTTTCAGTCGTGTTCAGGCACAAAGAAATGAATTCACTGCGCGGCAGATCTTTCGCATGAATCCCTTCATCCTTTTCAACCAGCCTTTCAGTGGGCAGGCCATTGTCATCGAAGCCAAAGGGGTAAAAAACATTCTCACCCTGCATCCGATGGAAACGGGCAATCATTTCAGCCTGGGTATAAGAAAAGATATGACCAATATGGAGGCTGCCGCTTACCGTCGGCGGTGGCGTATCAATGGAATAGACCGGTCTGGTGCTGTTGGGATCAAACCGGTACACCTGGTTCTCCTGCCAGAATTGCTGCATTTCCTGTTCTGTTTGCCTGGGATCATAACGTTTTTCCATGAATATACCTCCACTTCGTAACATGGGGACGGTTCTATTGTTTCGTTTATTGTCATCCGGGAAGGTTCTGGTTATCCCATTTCTTATAAGCTGCATAGAGCCTTCCCATTTGCTTTAAAATAAAAAATTCGCCGAAAGCTTATGCTTAGGGCGAACTGTTCTGTCCGTGGTACCACCTTGATTCAGATATTGCTATCTGCACTCTGCCAATACGGGATATTCTCCGATACTGCTTTCCGGATAACGGCGGAAACTTCCGTTGAAGCCTACTGAGAAAAAATCCTTTCGGTTCACAGCTCAAAGGCTACTTCCATACTTCCTTCACGAAGATTTTCACCAACCATCTTCTCTCTGTGCTTTCGGAGAGTATGTACTCCTCCTTGTCAACGCTTGTTTTTTCTGTGTTCATTTTTTCCTATCATAATTCATTCCATTGCAATTGTCAACACATTTTAAAGGTTACGAACATGAATTGAACCGTCTCAACACGCAAAATATGCGGAGTCATCTGAATTGTTTTTCTTTATTTTTATTTTCGTGTTATAATAGATAATGTCCATGCTATTTTTGGGGGGAATATAATGAAAAAAGCAAAACTGTATGCAGTCAGGCCGTTGAAGGATTTGAAGGACATGCTCGAGCAGAGCGTTTCTTTGTTTGGAAGCAGGCCGGCATTCCGAAAAAGAGATGTTAGCGGACAAATGCATGTGATCACCTATAATGAATTTAGCCGCGACATTGCAGCTTTAGGCACCGCCCTCATCGATCTTGGGCTGAAAGACAAAGCCATTGCCGTCATCGGTGAAAACCGCTATGAGTGGTGTGTGACATATCTGGCTGTGGTGAACGGCGTGGGAACCATTGTTCCTCTGGATCGAGAGCTTTCCCAAGCCGATATCGGGAATCTGCTGGAACAGTCCCAGTCATCTGCGGTTGTTTTTTCAGACAAATATCTTGAAGCGGTTCAAGCCATTAAAGGCAATTTCCCTGCGGTAAAGCACTGGATCTGCATGGGTGAAACCAATGATAGCTCCATCGTATCTGTTTGCGCATTAATCTCCGATGGACAAAAAAGTATTGAAGCAGGCTCCAACGCCTGGCAGAATGCTGTGATTGATCCTGATAAACCTTTAATTCTGTTGTTTACATCAGGCACAACCGGTTTTGCAAAGGGTGTGATGCTTTCGCATAAAAATATATGCGCTGTGATCACAGGCGTTTCGGCAACAGTAAAGGTTCTGCCGGAAGATACTCTTTTATCTATTCTTCCTCTTCACCATACCTATGAATGTACATTGGGGTTTTTAACAATCATATACAGCGGAGCATCTATAGCGTTCAGCGAGGGGTTAAAGCATATTCCCAGGAATATGAAGGAATACAGCCCCTCCATTTTAGTGACAGTACCGCTGCTTTTAGAGAATGTCTATAACAAGGTTTGGGCACAGGCCGAAAAAGAGAAAGGGACGAAGCGCGCCCTCATTATCGGGCAAATCATCAGCGGCTTTTTATACAATGTCCTGGGTGTGGATATCCGCAAAAAACTGTTTGCGAAAATCCACAACAATGTTGGCGGAAATCTGCGCCTTTTCATTGTGGGGGCCGCCGCAATTGACCCAAAGGTTTCGAAGGGGTTTCGCAAATGGGGCTTTTCGGTACTTCAGGGTTATGGCCTCACCGAATGTGCCCCTTTGGTAGCCGGAAACAGAGATTCTCTGTTCAAAGACAGTTCAGCCGGTGTTGCCATACCAGGGGTTGAAATGAAAGTTGACAACCCCGGTAAGGACGGAGTCGGAGAAATCCTTACACGCGGAGCAAATGTCATGTTGGGCTATTATAACAACCCGAAAGAAACACAAAGAGTTCTGAAGGATGGATGGTTTCATACCGGTGATCTGGGAAGGATTGATCACAAAGGTTTTCTGTATATTACCGGTCGTTGCAAAAATGTGATTGTTACAAAAAGCGGTAAGAACATTTTCCCGGAAGAACTGGAAAGCTATATCAAAGATAGTCCGCTGGTCGGAGAATGCATCGTATACGGCGAGCTGGATGCGAATTCCGGGGAAACCGAAGTGAAGGTGCAAGTTTTCCCAAACCTGGATGTAATCCGTGAGAAGCTGAAAAGCATTAACCTGAACATCAACACCGAAGAGATAAAAAAGGCGATCCAGGACGTGATTACGAATGTCAATCGCAAAATTCCAATATACAAGCACATTCGGCAGGTTGTGATCCGGGATACTGAATTCGAAAAAACCACCAGCCGCAAAATTAAGAGGCACCAACAGCAGGTCTCCCCGCAGGTGGAGGATAACCGGGTTTAGTTTGGCTCCAGAATTTATAGTCTATGCGCCTCATTCATGATAATCATCTTGAAATCCAAATTATAAGAGCAGTTGCGCAGGTAACTGCTTTTGTTGTTTCGTTATCAATTGATACCATTCGGTTATTTAGCGATATTCATCCAAAGGCCGGAATAGAGCAAGATACCCCTGATATAAAAAGGTATTCAGCCAGGTGTTAAAGCAAAATAAAAACCCCCGGGGGATCCCCGGGAGCCTTGGTGCCGAAGGTCGGACTTGAACCGACACGTACTTGCGTACACAGGATTTTGAGTCCAGCGCGTCTGCCAATTTCACCACT
>CAYVFB010000090.1:0-13916 GCA_964450305.1 uncultured Ruminiclostridium sp. | reverse complement strand
TGGAGGACTATAACAGGAACCTGATGCTTGGAAGCGGCCAGCACGGCATTTGCTTCACAAGAGGCAGCGGTGTCCGGTTGTTTGACATCCAGGGAAAAAGCTATTACGATTGCACCTCCCAGGGTTGGGCCCTTTACCTGGGGCATGCCAACGAAGAAATACGACAAATTGCTTATGAGCAAATGGGGCTGTTGGGTCATTTGAACCAAAATAGTGAAAGCCTTCCCCGTTATATGCTGGCAAAAAAGCTGACGGAACTGGCGCCCTCCGGCCTGAACCGGGTGTTGTTCACCATTGGGGGAAGCTCTGCGATTGAAGCGGCGATGAAAATTGCCGTAAAAAATGTGAAGGCAGCCCGAAGCTTTATATGCTTGAAGGACGGGTACCACGGCACCTCGCTGACCACCGGCGCCGCATCCTGGATTTCTACGAAGGCGGCAGGCATGTTCACCGGTTTTAACAGCTTTCTCAGTATTTTGAACAATATTTTTGTCCGTATTCCAAACCCATACCTGTATCGCTGGAGCGAAACATCAAACCCCGAGGATTGTATTGATTATTGTTTGAAGGCAGCCAGGGAAACCATCTCAGGCGGTGTAAACGGACCGGTGGCCGGGATCATTGTTGAACCCTTACAGGCCAGCGGCGGTCAGATTCCGCTGCCGCCACGATATTTGAAAGGGTTAAGGCAAATCTGCGATGAGTTTGGCTGTCTGTTAATCTTTGATGAACTACAAACCTATTGCCGTATCGGCGATTTCTTTGCGGCGAATAAATATGGCGTAGAGCCGGATATCATTTGCATCGGCAAGGCACTGGGCGCAGGGTTTCCCATCGCAGCCGTCCTGATTCACGACAGGCTGGAGGGTTTTGGCCCACTGGGTGAAGATATTCATACCTTCTCGAATAACAGCATCGCTCAGGTGGCCGCTTTAAAGCAGATTGAAATCATTGAACGGGATCATCTTCTGGATAATACCAATGCCATAGGGAGTTTCTTTGGTGAAAAGCTTGCCGCGCTCCAGCAGAAGTATCCGTGCATCGGGGATATTCGCCAGGTTGGGCTGCATATTGGCATTGAATTTGTGAAAGATCCTAAAACAAGGGAACCGGATATGGTGCTTGCACAAACGGTAAAACAGATAGCGCTGCATATGGGCTTAATCCTTGGCGAAGCAGGCTACAGGATGAATGTATTAAAAATTAAACCGCCTCTAATCATTACAGCAGGAGAAGCCGGTGAGGTTTTGTTCATATTTGAAACTGCGGTTCAAGCGGCTTTACAAAAGGTTTATGCCCATGTATAAAAATGATTTGGTGGAAAAGTATGCACAAAACCCTGAAGATCGGCTGGTACTTACAAGGGTGCTTGACAAGATGGATGAAACCGCCCGGAAGAAAATACACAGCTGCACCCATTTTCTGAATGAAAACCAGGCCGCGCTGGCTGAGCTTGTGATAAAGTCACAGGGGAATGCTCCCCATTGCTTTTTTGGAGGCTATGAAGGGGCCCTTCGCAGGGTTTTGATGTTCTTCCCGGATTATAGCCCGCCGGTTGTACCGACCGATGAAGCTGCAAGCCCACTGGCTGTTCTGCGCTGCTTGTATTCAAAAGCGAATACGCCATCCCACAGAGACTTTCTGGGCGCTTTGATGGGCTGCGGTGTAAAACGGGAAACCATCGGGGACATTCTTGTGCGCGAGGGAAGCTGCGACATTATTGTGTTGAAGGAAGTACTGTCCTTCCTGACGTCGAACCTTGAATCTGCAGGCAGAACAAAACTGAAGAATACGGTGGTAGCTCTGGATCAAATTCAGGTTCCTGAAGCTGAATTCAAGCTTTTGAAGGATACGGTTGCTTCGCTGCGGCTGGATAATCTTGTTTCAGCGGGCTTTTCCACCAGCAGGGAGAAAGCTTCGGAAGCCGTGAAGGCAGGCAGGGTGTTTCTAAACCATGTGGTTTGCACAAAAGCAGATAAGCCTGTGGATGAAGGAGATATGATCGCTGTACGCGGAATGGGTAAATTTGAACTGCAGCAGGTGGGCACATTGACAAAAAAAGGACGTCTTCCGGTTGAGATCAAAAAATTTGTTTAACGGTTTCAAAGAAGAAGTCCCCGCCAAACGTGGATGAAAACACGTGATGCAGGTGGCGGGAGTAAGTCACGGTATGCTCCTTAGGTTAGTGTATAATTTCTGAAGGCAGGAAATATGGCAACCGTATCCAGATCTTGACATCTTTTTCTTGTAATGCTATGGTTAAGATAGATAAAGGGGGTAGAGAGATGAAGTTAAATTACCGGCGTACTTTTTTTATTGGTCTTGCTTTTTTATCGATCTGCGCATTCTGGCAGCTTTATGAAATGATTGTTCCGCTTATTCTGAAGAATACCTTTGAAATCGGAGACACCATGGCCGGTGCGATTATGGCCCTGGACAACGTTCTTGCTCTTTTTATGCTGCCCCTCTTTGGAACCCTTTCTGATAAAACTAAAACACCCTGGGGCAAAAGAATGCCATTCATTGTGGGCGGCACAGCCGTGGCTGTCATTGCCATGGTCTTTATGCCCATTGGTGACAATATAAGAAACCTGACAATATTTCTGGCAGCCCTGTTCATTACGTTGGTCGCGATGAGTACATATCGCTCACCAGCAGTAGCCCTGATGCCTGATGTTACCCCCAAGCCGCTTCGTTCCAAGGCAAACGCCGTCATCAACCTGATGGGCGCTGTCGGAGGGGCCGTCACACTTGGACTGATTGCATTCCTGGTCAAGGATGTTGATAAACCCAACTACTTTCCGCTGTTTTCGATCATTGCCGGACTAATGGCCGTGGCAGTTTTGGTTTTGTTTCTGGTGATCAAAGAAAACAAGCTTGTTGCTGAAATGAAAGCTCAGGATGGCCATCAAACACAGGAAGAAAATTCGGAAGAGAATAAGGGAAAGATGGCTCCGGAGGTGCGAAAAAGCCTAATCTTTATTCTGCTGTCCATCTTTTTCTGGTTTTTTGCTTATAATGCAGTAACGACAGCTTTCTCAAAGTATGCACAGGATTTTTTAGGCATCAGGGGTGGTGGCTTCGCGGCAAATTTCCTTATCGCTACCGTTGCTGCCATCATATCTTACATTCCTATAGGGATGATTGCTTCCAGGGTTGGCCGCAGGAAAACCATCCTGGTCGGCATTGCAATGATGTTTGTATCCTTTGCCGCAGCTTCTTTTTTCACGGGTTACAGCCCATTATTGACAGTACTGCTGGTGATCATCGGCTCAGGCTGGGCAGCCATTAATGTGAATTCCTACCCTATGGTGGTGGAAATGTCAAAAGGCTCCGATGTAGGCAAGTATACAGGGTATTATTATACTTTTTCCATGACAGCACAGGTTTTAACACCAATCGTTTCGGGTGCCCTTCTCGAGCATGTCAGCTATCGCACACTGTTTCCCTATGCAGCGCTTTTTATGGCGCTGGCCTTCTGCACCATGCTGATGGTTCGCCATGGTGACAGTAAGCCGGTCACCCCGAAAGACAAGCTGGAAATGCTGGATGTTGGAGACTAACGCTATGATAATTGCTGGCCTGTTCATTCTTCTATTAGGAATATTGTTTATTTATTTAATTCAACCGAATGTAAAGCGTTTTACAGAGTTTCCGGTTCCCATGTTTGCCCACCGGGGGCTTCACGGGAAGGGCATACCGGAAAATTCCCTTGCAGCTTTCGCCAGGTTGAGGGAAAGGGATTTAGGAGTGGAACTGGATGTACGATTTACATCCGATAAAAAACTGGTTGTGTTTCATGACGATAATCTGAAACGTCTGTGTGGTGTGGACATTCCGGTAGCATCCATCACATATGAGGAACTAAAGAATTACCGCTTGTTTGGTACCCATGAAGGTGTTCCTCTTTTTGAAGAAGTGCTGAACACCTTAAAGGGAATGCCCGTCATTTGTGAAATCAAGTCATTGCCCGGAGAGAATGTAAATGAAATTTGCGAAGCGGTTTTAAGGCATATGGAAGCCTATAACGGCTTTATGTGCATTGAGTCCTTTAACCCATATGTGGTACAGTGGTTTTCAAAAAACAGGCCTGATGTGATACGCGGGCAGCTTTCCATGAACTTTTTCAAGGAGCGGGAAGGCCTTGCATTTGTGAAAGCCTTTGCAATGACCCACCTTTTGATCAATGTTCTTGGCAGACCGGATTTTATTGCATATCGTTTTACAGATGACTCTGCAGGCTTTTATCTGTGCCGAAGAATCTTCAACCCTGTTTGTGCGGCATGGACGGCAAGGGGGGAAAAGGAACAAGAACAAGCCAGGTTAAAATACAAAGCGATTATTTTTGAACAAGAGTGACAAAAAAACAACTCTGAACAAAATTAGAGTATAAAAACTGAAAGCCTGATTTCAACTATAACGTGTAGGACGGCAATATGGTGAAATGGAGGCTTAAGTATGCGTTATGAGAAATCATGCGGATCTTTGATTATCCGAAAGTTTGGAGGGGTTATCAAGGTTCTTCTGGCCAATCACATTCAGGAGGGTTACTGGTCTTTCCCCAGGGGGGATTTCAGGGAGGATGAAACGGAGCTTGAGGCGGTTCTTCGCATAGCCGGTGAACAAACCGGAATGGAAGTAATTCTGGACACGGATTTTCGTTATGTGACCACCTATGCTCCCAAAAAATCGGTTACAAAAAACGTCATTTATTATCTGGCGATCTCCGATAAAAGTGAAGTGGCTGCACATCGCGAAAATAGTCAAAAAACTGAGTGGCTGACTTTTAAAGAGGCAGCACGCAGGGTGATCTACAGCAGTGACCTTGATTTACTGGAATCGGCTTCAAAATATATTCGTGTCAGGTATAAATAATAGAGACGTGATGAGTACCGCTCACTTCATTTGCCAATGAAGCTGCGCATGCCTTGCCTTTTTACAATTCTCATGTTTTTATGAACACAGAGATCAGATTTTCCGGGAATATGGAGTGTTGACGCCAGATATGATAGAATGGTAGCAATCGGCTATTCCGGAGGTAACAAATGAATAATCAGGTTCAGACAATCAGGGGATTGACCGGCTTCCTTGTGAAGCTTTTCGTGAGAAAACCTGAAGATACAAAGAATGTAAAAGTGCGTGAACAGTACGGGAAATTAAGCAGCATCACGGGAATCGTAGTAAATCTGCTGTTGTTCACGTCAAAATTTATCATAGGCACCTTATCGGGCAGTATATCCATTGTGGGGGATTCGGTGAACAACCTTTCCGATGCCGGCTCGTCCATCATTTCTCTGGTCAGCTTCAAATTATCCAGCAAGCCTGCCGATACCGGTCATCCCTTTGGTCATGCGAGGGTCGAATATATTTCCTCCTCCATCATAGCGGTGATCATTTTGTTTATCGGTGTGGAGCTGATGAAAACATCGGTGAACAAAATGATTCGTCCTGAAGCGGTCGATTTTAATTTTATTATCATTTTGATCCTGGTTTTATCAATCTCATCGAAAGCCTGGCTTTATTTTTTCAATCGGAAGCTGGGACGGCGCATTGATTCCACCATACTACAGGCAACGGCCGCGGATAGCCTGTCCGATGTTCTGGCTACATCAGCGGTTCTTCTTTCAGGGATTATCAGCCATATAACCGGTCTTATGCTCGATGGATGGATGGGGGCTGTGGTTGCGGTGTTGATCCTGCTGTCGGGAGTCAGGATTTTAAAGAAAACCATCAGCAGTATTCTGGGAGAAGCCCCTTCGGGAGAGACTATACAGCAGATTGAGGGGTTTATCCGAAAATATGAAGGGGTATTGGGAATTCATGATCTGGTTGTTCATGATTATGGCCCCGGCCATTGCTTCGCTTCAGTTCATGTTGAGGTGGATTCCAATGTGGATATTCTGGTCAGCCACGATTTAATTGACAATATCGAGCGGGATATCGCGTTTGATATGGGCATTCACCTGGTCATTCATCTCGATCCGCTGGTAATCGATAACCCTTATGTGAATGAACTGCAGCGGTTGACTGAAAATGTAGTGAAAAACATTGATAATTCCCTGTCCATTCACGATTTCAGGGTGGTAATAGGGTCTTCCCATAATAATCTAATTTTTGACGTGCTTGTGCCAGGCGAATGCAAACTGAGTGAGCACAGTATAGAAGAAAGAATTATCCAGGGAATCAAGGCACTGGACAACAAGCTTTATGTGGTTCTCACCCTGGACAGATCCTATGTATCATCTCCAAATCAGAAAATCATCAAGTAGGTTCTTTATCGCAGGGGCTCTGCTGTAAACATACAATAGCCTTTTCCAGCTGATGATCCCGTATCTCCAGGGTTTTCACCACAAGACCGCATTCTTCCAGCACAGGGGTGCTTCCATCCTCGGGAACATATCCGAGGGTGCCAAAGACAAAGCCACCAAAGGTGTCATACGCATCTTCGGGAAGCAAAACCCCCAGCTGCTCGGCAACAAGCTTCAGCGGTGCAGAACCGTGCAGCTTCCAGGTTTGTGAGTCGACACGCTCTATCAAAACCTGGGGTTTTTGAGAGACGGCATCAAGGTCATCAAACTCTCCAACCAACTGCTCCAGTAAATCATTCATGGTAATAATTCCATTCATTCCGCCGTATTCGTCCAAAACCACAGCAAAATGGTTTCGGCTTTGCTTCATATTCCGGAACAACACATCGGTACGAACGGTTTCAGGGACGAAATATGCTGGTTTTACAGCATTTTCCAACACGTTTTCACGGCTCTTGTCCTTCAGACGGAAATAATCCTTGGCATTGAGTATCCCAATGATATCGTCGGTGGTTTCATTGCATACCGGGTAAATGGTATGCCTGCTGTCGATGATGGTTTTTTCCCATTGCTCGTCGTTTTCATCCAGCCAAAGCAGTGAAACCTCGGTACGGTGTGTCATCACATCTTCTGCTGTTTTATCATCAAACTCGAAAATATTCTGTATCATTTCCTTTTCCGTGTGGTTAATGGCTCCTGTTTCACTTCCCTCATCCACCATCATGCGAATTTCCTCTTCGGTTATCTGCTCATCCGCCGCATGGGGATCCATGCCCAAAAGCCGTAGCAGCCCATTCGTAGATACGGTTAGAAGGCTGACAACGGGCGCGAACAATTTTGAAATAAAATAAACAAGGCCTGACATGGCAAGGGCAAGCCGCTCGGCATTACGCATGGCGATCCGCTTTGGCACAAGTTCTCCGAGGACAAGCGTAAAATAGGAAAGGATGATGGTGATAACAATAACCGCCAGGGTGTTCAGGGTGGCTTCAGGAACTTTCACACCGATGTTCACAAGCCATTTGACCAATCTGCCGGAAAAGTTGTCGGCGGCGAAAGCACTACCGAGGAACCCGGCAAAGGTGATACCCACCTGTATAACTGCCAAAAAGCGGGCTGGCTGGCTTGTAAGGCGGGTTAGTCTGATCGCGCGTTTGTCACCTGCCGCTGCCATCCTGGCCAACTTGTTGTCATTCATGGAAATGACAGCGATTTCCGCACAGGCAAAGACGGCATTCACAAGAATCAGGATGAACTGCAGCAGCAGATTCCATAGTATTGGGCCATCGGTCAAAGGAAAAACCTCCTTGGATGCAGGCGAGTTAATTGATTCGCCCCCATATCATCATATTTTCTTATCTTCTCATCATTTCGGTATGAAAAAACACGTAAATAGAAACAGATCATGCATCTGCTTCCGGTTACGTGCTGTTTTTGTTATATATTTCATGCAAATTGTTTTATCAGGTAATGGCGGGTCTTCCATGATTCAAAAATCACTCCTGATGGAATTATACAAAAAAACCACGATCAAGTCAAATTTTCCCGCTGGACCACAAAGGGTTACCGTTCGGATACAAACTACTGGAATAAGACTATGGTTTTTTATAGCATTTTTTCTACATTAAAAACTTCCTATCGAAGTGGATGCCATTTTCTGATATATGTGATATAATGGCAAAAAGTATCTAATGAGTGTTGAATCCGTATAGAGAGAAAAATCCAATTTCATTTTGTTTTTGTGTCTTAGTTACAGGGTAGTGGGGGCGTCATGAAAAAAAATGAAATGGTCAGTTCTGAGAACCTGAAAAAATTGATGGAACACCTCAAATCCTGTTTCCCCGGCATTTTTATGGAAGTAGTCGATCAAAACGGGAAAATGAAGAAGGGGATCAACTTTGTTATGCTTCAACAGTTGCTTGGCATGGAGGGTTCTGATGAAGCCGAACGCTATGAATTCAGCTGGATTGGCAAAAAAGCCGCCCTTCTCGAAAGCAGTATTCCCTCTCAAAAAACATTAAAGCCTGTTATTCATGAAAGCAAGGATTGGGATACAACCGGCAACCTTTATATTGAAGGTGACAATCTTGATGTCCTGAAGCTTTTACAGAAAAGCTATGCAGGCCAGGTGAAGATGATCTATATTGATCCACCCTATAATACCGGCAATGACTTTATTTATAGAGATGATTATTCAATGAATGAGGCTGATTATGAAAAGCAACCCGATGCCAGGGCTGTGAATGAACAATCTCATCTCAGGTTTCATTCGGGCTGGTGCAGTATGATGTATCCCCGTCTGGTACTGGCCAGAAACCTGATGACCGAAGATGGTATTATTTTTATCAGTATCGACGAATATGAGTTGGATAACCTGAAAAAGATATGCAACGAGGTTTTTGGTGAAAGCAGTTTTATTACCATTATCGGTCTTGAAATTACAAAAACCCAGGGGATGAAGGTGAAATCTGCTAAAGAGGGCTCGATTGTTAAAAATTATGAATTTGTGCTGTGCTATGCAAAGAATACCACCAACAAAAAAATTGTGAAAAACATTCTTTTCGATAAAAATGATGGTTATGATCCCCATTTTTCATACTACATCGAAAAGCTGAATGGCAGGTTTGTTGTTCGCAGGCTTGTGGATGTGCTGAAGGAAAACCGGGAGATTTATGAGGAATTTAATAAATATCAGCTTGTCGGGGCTAACGGGAATATCAGCATAAGGGCAGTAGAAACTGCGATTTCCGTATCTGGAAGGGTTCGGGAATATTTGTACGGTACCATTTCAAAAAATGTTTACCAGGAAATGGCCTGCGCCATTACGATTCCACCCGAGGTTGAACAAAGGCTGTGTACTGAAAGGATCGTGGAACACAAAGGATATCTTTTAACAAGATCCACCGGGGGTAAGCTCCGGCAGTTTGGTTCACTTGAAGAAACACTGAAGAAAAATGATGAGTACCAAAGCGAATACGGACGGGTAACGATTCGCGGAAACCTTTGGAAGGGCTTTTATTCCGATATGATGAATGTGGCCAAGGAAGGCGAGGTAGAGTATAAGAACGGGAAAAAACCGGTGCGCCTGATCTATCAACTGGCCAAATGGATTGGTGTTGCGCAGGATGATATTGTGATGGACTTTTTTTCCGGCTCTGCGACAACGGCTCATGCCGTTATGGAGTTAAACCTGCACGATTTGGAGAACAGAAGGTTTATCATGGTTCAGCTGAATGAAAACCTGGATGAAGCTTTGGAAGCAGCCACTGGAGAGAATCGAAGAATACTTCAAAAAACCATAGACACTCTCGACAGCCTTCATAAGCCTCATTATCTTTCTGAGCTGGGCAAGCACAGGATTTTAAAAACCGGGGAAAGAATTGCCGCAGCCTTGCAAAAGGAGCAGACCAACAAGGGTGTCACGGCAGACATAGGGAAAATCGACCTTGGTTTCAGGGTATTCAGGCTGGAAAATGCCAAAGCAAAAGGGGAAAACTGCAGAGATAAACAGGACGAGCCCACTGCGATACAAGCTTTTCACTGTGAACAACAATCTGATTTGGATCTGTTTTTTGCCGCACTGCTGGAGTTTGGGCTGGAGCTTACAACGAATTATATTCAGGAAGAAATAGAAGGTTCAGTTGTTTTCAGGACATTACGCCAAATGGAAGACAACGATGCAGAAACTGTTGAGATCAGACAACAAACACTTTTCGATATGGACATTTCCGCACTACCGGCACGTAAGAAAAACCATAAAAAACTGATCGCTTGTTTTGACACTGAAGTATCAGAGCGTGTAATACTGAAAATCGCTAAAAAACAGCCAAATTATGTTGCTTTCAGGGAATGTGTTTTTGGTTCTGTAGATATAAAACGGATAGAAGAAATTTTCCATGAAAATGCACCGGAGACCATCTTGAAAGTAATCGGATAGGGGAATATTTCCTGTTCAATAAGTGCCGATCAGCTTAGAGTAATAAGCTATGTGAAGGTTATATCAATATTGAATACGATTTGACGATTGTGTAATAAAGTGAAATATTACATAATATGTGATAAAATATTGTATTAACAAACGAGAAAGTGTATATTTGGAGGGAAAAATGCTACAGAAAACTTACTATCCCTTAACGTCACCTCAAATGTCGATCTGGTACACAGAAAAAATGTTTCCGGGTACCAGCATTTCAAATGTTGCAGGGACATTGCGCATCCAGGAAAATGTTGACTTTAACCTGCTTGAAAAGGCGATACAGCTTTTTATCAAAAACAATGATGGTATACGCTTACGAATGAGCCTTGATGAAAATGGAAGCCCCCAACAGTATGTTTCAGAATATGTGGAAAACCCAATTCCCTTTATTGATTTTACAGTTCATCAGGATTCTGCGAAAGCTTTTTACGAATGGAACCATGAAATGACCCTCAAACCCTTCGAGCTTCTCGATCAGGATCTTTATAGCTTTACCATGGTAAAAATAAGCGATTCAGACGGAGGCTTTTATATCATCACCCATCATTTGGTTTCCGATGCATGGAACATGAGTTTAATCGGGAGTTTTATCGTCGACTACTACTGCAAGCTGAGAAACAATATCACAGAAGCGTCTGCATATCTTCCAAAACCCTCTTATCTTTCTTTTATTGAAAACGATATGACTTATCATCATTCAAACAGATATGAAAAGGACAAACTTTTCTGGGAACAAAAGTTTGACACGATTCCCGATGCAACCGTTCTCAAAACAAGAAAAACCAATCTGATCACGGCAAAGTCAAAAAGAAAAACATTTGTAGCCCCTGAAAAGTTTACGAGTAAACTCAAAGAATACTGTCTTGCAAACAAGGTTACCCCTTACCCCTTGTTTTTGTCGGCTTTGTGTATGTATATCTACAGAGTAGCCGCAAAGGAAGATATTGTTCTGGGGACCCCCATACTAAACCGTTTAAACCATTCAGACAAGAATACCTCTGGAATGTTTATCAGTACAATTCCACTTAGAATAAACCTAAATGCAGAAGAGTCCTTTTATTCTTTATCTGAACGGGTTCTGGAAATTTGCTCATCAGCTTACAGGCACCAGCGTCTTCCATACGAGCAGATTTTAAGATACGCGCGTGACAAGCATGGAATAAAAGAAAATTTATACGATATCGTTTTGTCCTATCAAAACACCAAATTTGATAAATCCTACGAGGTTGATTACATTACCCGTTGGCATTTTAACGGATATCAACCAAATTCGCTGACCGTTCACGTAAACGACAGAGACGACGAAGGCACTATCATTATTGATTATGATTATCATGAGGATTTATATTTTGAAAAGGAGATTGATTTCCTGCACCAGCATTTGCTAAACCTGTTGTGGCACGCACTGGACAACCCCAGGAATATGATTTGTAAAATAGAAATGCTGCCCGAAAGCGAGAAAAGGAAGGTACTTTACGAGTTTAATGATACAGAAATGGATTATCCAAGAGAAAAGCTGATTCATCAACTTTTTGAAGAACAGGTAGAGAAAACTCCGGATAATGTAGCCATTGTTTTTGAAGGGAAAACAATGACATATCGTGAATTGAATGAGAAGGCAAACCAGCTGGCTACTTTGTTAAGGGATATGAACCTGGGAGTACTCGATGTTGTCGGTTTAATGGTACCTCGATCCTTTGAGATGATTATTGGTATGTTAGCAATATTTAAGTCCGGGGCTGTATATTTACCTATTGATCCGGATTATCCTGAAAATCGCATTAAATATGTACTGGAAAACAGTAAAGCAAAAATCCTGCTAACGATTGATAATGGAATAAATGTTTCTTTTACGATTAGAACGGTCAATATTTCAGACGCTGCTATTTACCAGAGGAATCAAAGGAACCTTCATCATATCAATACGCACAATGACGTTGCGTATATACTTTATACATCAGGTTCAACTGGTGAACCGAAGGGAGCTGCAATAGAGCATGGAGCTTTAATTAATTGTGTTTATGGCATATTTAAAGTGATCAACTATAACAGAATAAAAAAGATTATGTCCAGCACATCATTTTCATTTGACGTGTTTTTTATTGAAATAATAACAGGCCTTTTTAGAGGCAATTCTATATATCTGCTAAGCGATCTTGAACGTAAATCACCTGATTTGATGGCATCCATAATCAGAAGGAATCATATAGACCTGGTTGTGTCCACACCTTCTCAAATAACAGCATTCATTACAAATAATGAATTCTATTCTTCCTTAAAAAAAATCTATGCATTGGTATTAGCAGGCGAGAATGTACCGGAAACCTTACTGGAAATGTTACAGAAGGAACAAATTCCAGTCTATAATGGCTATGGCCCAACAGAGACAACAGTAATTGTTACAATGAAGGATTTATCAAATTCCCAAAAAATCTTAATAGGAAAACCAATGATCAATACGAAGGTTTTTATCTTTGATAAGAATCTTTTACCTGTGCCGATTGGTACACCAGGTGAGATATATATTGGAGGACGCGGGCTTGCAAAAGGTTATATTTATAACAATCGTTTAACAGAATCGAAATTTATCCAAAATCCATATCATGCATCAGAAAAAATTTATAAGACAGGTGATTTAGGCAGATGGTACCCCAATGGAGATATAGAATTCTTAGGCAGAACAGATCAACAAGTCAAAATTCGCGGTTTTAGGATTGAGTTGGGAGAAATCCAAAGAAAATTATCACAAATAGAAGGTATCTCGAATTCATATGTTACTGTTATCGAGCATGAAGAAAACAAAAAATTATGTGCTTATTATTTAGCCACGAAAAATTTTAGTGCAAAGAGCTTAAGAAGTCGTTTGATGAAGGAAATACCTTCTTTTATGGTACCTTCATATTTTATACGAGTAGATACAATCCCGGTAACACATAACGGAAAAGTAAATGTTGGTTTACTTCCTGCCCCTGTCCAAAGGAAAAGAAAAAGTAATAAAAAGAATTTACCGAGCAACATCATTGAGAAGGAAATAACCGATATTTGGGAAAAAGTCTTGAAACAAAAGAACTTGGAAGTAACGGATGAGTTTAGTAGTGTAGGTGGAGATTCACTCAGCATTATCCAAATAATCTCTAGTATATCAAAAAGGTACAATGTAGATATACCAATAGGTTCCACGGAATACACTTCAACCATAAGAAAGATGTCAAAATATGTAACTGAGAAAATGAATAAAAAGAAGTTTTCACGTCATTTGAATGATTCTGCTGTTAAAATCAGAGATGGACAGAACGATAATATATTCCTTGTTCATGCAGGAAACGGCGAAGTAATCTGTTATAAAGAATTAAGTGAAACTCTAAATTCGAGATTTAATGTATGGGGGATAAAGGTTAATGATAGCAATCTTGTTTTAGACGGAAACATTCATCTCTTGGCAAAAGAATATGCTGACCTTATTTTGCAGATACAACCGGAAGGCTGGTATTATTTGGGTGGCTGGTGCATAGGTGGCAGTATTGCTTTTGAAATTGCGAGAATCCTTGAACAACAACAGAAAAAGGTTGGTTTTATTGGGCTTATTAACTCTATTGCGCCACAAAGCTGGAAAAACAGCAGTATATTTTCTG
>CAYVFB010000089.1:0-14168 GCA_964450305.1 uncultured Ruminiclostridium sp. | reverse complement strand
TTGGTAAAAATGTGATGCTATAGTTTAGATATAGAAAAGCAATTTCCTATCTAGTATCTAGTATCTAGGAAAAAGTACTGTCCAACATATCGTTTCATATAGGGAAAGGTGAATTTACAGCTATCATCGGCTCCAATGGTGCAGGGAAATCAACCCTGTGCAGGATCATGAACGGATTGTTAAAACCGTCATCCGGAACTGTAGCAATCAATGGAATGGATACGCGTACAACAAAATCAAGTATCCTTGCCAGGCATATTGGTTTCCTGTTTCAAAATCCTGACAGGCAGATATGCAAAAACACAGTGGGGGAAGAAATACGGTTTAGCCTTGATATTGCGTTTAAGAATAAGAGTTTGGTTGAAAAGCAGCTGTTTGAGACACTCTCACTGTTTGATTTCGATGCGGACAGCAATCCTTTCCATTTAAGCCGCGGGGAAAGGCAGCAAGTGGCTCTTGCTTCCATCATTGCCGCAGAACCTGAAATCCTTATTTTGGATGAACCTACCACAGGATTGGATTATGTGGAATGCATGAAAATCATGTCCTTAATCAAGATACTTAATAACAAGGGTATAACCATTATTATGATCTGCCATGACATGGAGATTGTTCTTGATTTTGCGCAGCGAATCTTTGTGCTTGCGGAAGGAAGGCTGATTGCTGACGGAAATACAAGGGAGATCTTTCAAAAGGAAGAGATTCTCAGGCAGGCTTCGCTTCTTCCGCCTCAGATTGCACGTCTCGCGTCAAGGTTTGGGTTTGAAGATGTATTTTATGTTGATGAAATGACGGATATTGTTTTGAAAAAGATAACGGATCGGAGGGCAAGGACAGGATGAAGGGTTTTCTTGATTATATACCGGGCAGTTCATATTTACATCGGCTAAATCCGTTGACAAAACTTATTTTGGCTCTGATGATTTGCATTGCCGCCTTTATCAGCGCGAATCATATATTTCTGGTTATGCTGATATTAATAAACCTGGGCATTGGGGCGCAGGCCGGCATATTCACCCGGAGTGTTATGCTGCTTAAGGGACTTTTTAAACTCTGCATCATTATTTAGCTGCATCTGCCGGTCATTTTACGGCCGACTACAAAGGTTTGTCACAGCAGCGGAACAATTGAAGTGGATACGGAAGTATACCAATATAAACCGGAAGGTTTTGTTAAGAATCCGAAATGGGTTATATTTCCTTCCCTTTCCTACCGGCGCCATCTTGAAATTGAAAAGCAGCAAAAAGAGATATCGGCTCTCTTTTCCCGCCTCCCCTTTAACAGAATCGAAGGGAACGGCCGGATTGGAATTGCGACGGGAGGCGTTACCTATGCAATTGTCAGGGATATCATTGAATCTTATGGGCTGGATGTGACGCTCCTTAAATCAGGAGCGGTATTTCCTCCGCCGGATCAACTGTATATCGAGTTTTTGCAAAGGATTGAAAAGGTGCTCGTTCTTGAGGAATTGGATCCGGTGATCGAGGAACAGCTTTTTCATATCATGGCAGTGAAAAAAATCCTTAGGCCGATCCGAGGTAAACTGGATGGCTTTGTGGTTCCCGCCGGAGAATTGAGATTTGAGAATACACTGAAAATTATAGAGAAATTTATCGGAAGAGAATTTAAAGGCAGTGAAAAAAAATATGTAATGGATCTTCCTCCGCGCCCGCCGGTTCTTTGTGCGGGATGCCCCCACCGGGCAAGTTTCTATGCGGTAAAAAAGGCCATGCGGGGCAAAAAATCCATTTTCTGCGGAGATATCGGCTGTTATACTCTTGGAAACGGAAAACCCCTTGAAATGACAGATACCTGTCTTTGTATGGGAGGCGGCATCACAGTCGCGCAGGGAATAAAAAAAGCGGAGCCTGATACGAATGTATTTGCCTTTATCGGCGACAGCACCTTTTTTGCGTCGGGGATGACGGGACTGGCCAATGCGGTATACAATGGAACAAATATCCACGTGATTGTGCTTGATAATTCGACGACTGCAATGACAGGGCATCAGCCTCATCCGGGGATTGGCCGAACTATAATGAATACATCGTCACCGAAAATAGATATATGCTCCGTTGCAAAAGCATTGGGTGTGGAGTTTGTTAAAAAAGTTAATCCGTTTGATTTCGAGCGGGCGGTAAAAACAGTCCGGGAAGCTTCGAAAAAAAAGAGCGTCAGTGTTATTATCTTTGAAGCCCCCTGTGCAGCACTGGTTCGATCCAATAATGTATGTGTGGTGGAGGATTGCACCGGTTGTAAAAAATGCATCAGGGAAATCGGTTGTCCGGCCTTGACTGTCAAAGACAGAAAAGTAGAGATTAATCCTGCTTTGTGTAATGGCTGCGGGCTTTGTGCAAATGTATGTGACAGGATAATCAGGTTATAGAAAATAGTTAATATCTAATAAGCGGTTGTGGAGCGAAATAAAGGTTATGGGAATTTATTGTGTTTCAAACTTGATACCAATAACCAAAAGCGAAGATTTTATCGGTAACCTATACAACAGGAGGACAAGGACATGAATATATTAATCACCGGAGTAGGAGGGCAGGGAACTATTCTTGCTTCGAAGATTTTGGCATATGCATATGTTATTGAGGGAAGAAGCGCGAGAACAGGGGAAACCATAGGTATGAGCCAGCGCGGAGGCTGTGTTGTCAGCCATGTAAGAGATGGGAAGCCTCATTTTCCGTATATACCAGTAGGAGAGGCTGATTTACTGCTTTCGTTTGAACTGTGTGAGGGAGCAAGAAGAACACCATACCTGAAAAAGAATGGTTTTGCCATTATAAATACCACATCCATCATTCCGGTGTCAACGGCATTGGAAACGGCGGATTATGATGTGGAAAGAATAACGAAGTATATAGAGGAAAGCAGCAATGCGGTGTTTATCAATGCGGACAAGCTTGCCAGGGAATGCGGATCGTTACGGGCTGTCAATACGGTTCTGATTGGTGCGGCTTGTGGACTTGGGGTTCTGGAACTATCCATGGACAGCATCATGCAGTCAATGAAGAAAAACATCAAGGCCAAATACCTTGATTTAAATATTCAAGCATTCCGTACCGGGATGAAAACCACAGAGGAGATGAAAGAAAAATGCAAAATCATGTAGAATTTTCCGTACTGAAGCATGCAATTGATTATGCGGCAAAAAACAGCCCATTCTACAAAAGGCTCTTTTCAGCAAAAAACATCAATACGGAAAATATAACTTCAATGGAAGATTTTCAAAAGCTTCCGTTCAGTGATAAATATGATCTGCGTGATGCCTATCCGTTGGGGCTGCAGGCCGTTCCGGATGAAGAGGTTGTAAGAATTCATTCTTCCTCAGGAACAACGGGAAATCCGGTAATCATTCCCTATACGAAGGAAGATGTGGAGGACTGGGCAACGATGTTTGCCCGCTGTTACGATTTTGCAGGCATTACAAAACGCGATCGGATACAGATTACACCGGGTTATGGATTGTGGACTGCAGGTATCGGCTTCCAGGCAGGGTGTGAAAAGCTTGGAGCAATGGCTATCCCGATAGGACCCGGGAATACGGAAAAACAGATTCAGATGATGATGGATCTGAAATCCACGGTACTTTGTTCCACATCATCCTATGCGTTGCTTCTTGCAGAAGAGATTGGAAGCCGCGGACTGAAGAGCAAAATTGCGCTCAGGTGTGGGGTTATTGGTTCCGAGCGCTGGGGAGAGCTGATGCGGCAGCGCATATCCAACCAATTAGATATCGATTTGTTTGATATATATGGATTGACGGAAATATATGGTCCGGGGATAGCCATTGATTGTGAAAAACATGAAGGAATGCACTATTGGAACGATTATATGTATTTTGAAGTTATTGACCCGAAGACCGGTGAGGTTCTCCCTGACGGAGAGTTTGGCGAATTGGTGATTACAACATTAAAAAAGGCTGCGGCTCCCCTAATCCGTTACCGTACCCATGATTTGACAAGGATTATCCCGCATCGTTGCAGTTGTGGCAGGGAATATCCCATGATAGACAGGATTGTTGGAAGAACTGATGATATGATTAAGGTAAAAGGTGTAAACATTTATCCCGGTCAGATTGAGGAAGTCCTGACCTGCGTGAATGGGCTTTCAAGCGAATATCAGGTGATTATTGAGCATATGGACGGAAAGGATAAAATGACGCTGAAAGTGGAAACCATACAAGATTCAGACAAGCAAACGGTTATGAAGGAAGTAATACAAGCGTTCAAAAGCAAAATAGGCATACGGATTTTTTGCGAATGCGTAAATATGGGCGAGCTGCCACGTTCGGAAAAGAAAACCCGCCGCGTATTTGATTACCGGGAATAACCAGGGTTAACCCTGATATTTTGAACTATGTGGCGAATTGTAGTATAATTAGGGAAACTCTTTTTGGCGGCATAAGCATGGATTGCCTTTACTGTTAAAGAAACGTGTATATGGGCATAACCGCTCGTATAGCTTCATTGTATTGTGTTGCCGGCAGAATTGCAGATGCGGTAAAAAAAGCAAATTATACCTATTCCAAAAGATGTTCCAAAGCCTGCCGTTAGAAGACGCAAAAGCAGCAATAGCGGTATCCAATGTATCTTTATGTGGGGGATGACGAGTTGGCAGACATACATTCGCAGAGGAAAATATATATTAATCTGAATGAAAGAAGCCGATCCGTTGTTGTCCATTCGCTGTTTTCCGCATGGATGCTGTCTTTCCTGTTCGAAGGCCAAATCTTTTATTCCCTTGCCGATGCGTATGAAATTGATCCATCCGGTATGGTTTTTTGCGGAGTGGCGTCCATTTTTACCGGGCTTCTGCTGAGCGGACTGTTTATAAAAACAAAGAAGGCGGCAAAACGGTTGTTTTTGTGTTCGTATCTTTTTTTTATCGCCGTATCCGTATTTTTCTTTTTTCCCCCGTCTGTGTTTTGGACGGTTGGAATTATTGCGGGTTCTCTTTTGGCCGGAAGCTGCGTGGCGGCCTGGGCGTTTTATCTAAAAAGCGGCACACCGAAAAACGAGCGTATAAAAACGGTCGCGGATATGTTGATCCTTTCCAATGTTTTCATGATCCTCTGCAATATGACTGCCATTCATCTGTCGCCGCAGACAGGGCTGGCATTGGCTGTGGTTATGCTATTGTGCGCTTTTGCATTCGCACTGAAACTTCCGTCGGAACGTGACGATGTTTTTTCCGTTCCCACGGGGCAGAAAGAGAATCCCGTAAGTATAGCGGAGCTGCTGGTCTTTTTATGTCTGTTCATAGTTATTATCACCATCAACTCGGGGCTCATGTATCAGGTGGTGATCCCCGCTTTTTCGCATCTTGAAGGCTTAACTAGCTGGTATTGGGCTGTTCCTTATATCACCGCGCTTTTTGTCATGAGAAATCTGCCCCGGCGAATGAACCGGGCATATATACTCTATGTGGCTATCGCAATGATCGGGCTTTCGTTTCTCGGCTTTATGAGCCTTGGCCGCGGGGTGGTCAGTTATCTTGTGGTTAATACGCTGATGCTTGGAGCCTGCGGAGTGTACGACCTGTTTTGGTGGAGTATACTAGGTGAAATGCTGGAGTCTCACAAAAATCCCGTCAAAATCCTTGGAATTGGCCTTTCCGCCAATGTGTTTGGCATACTGCTGGGCGGTTTGATCGGCAAAGCCGTCACATACGCGAATATACAGCTCCCAGATCCTACTCTGCTGGCGCTGGTGGTGGTTTGTGTGACGCTGGTTCTCCTGCCGCCGCTGCACAAGCATCTTTCTTCACTGCAAAAAGGCCATGCATATCTTTCAGAGTTTTCAGAAATGCCCAAGCAGGAACAAACAAATAGGATCGATCGCGCCGCCAGGTTCGCAAACCTGTCGGAAAGGGAAAGCCAGGTGGCCACTCTGCTGCTTCAGGGGAAAACCTACAGAACGATTGCCGGCGAGCTCTATATTAGTGAAAATACGGTCAAGTATTATGTGAAAAATATCTATTCTAAATTTGGTATTCAAAGCCGTGCGGAGCTGATTGACATAATACAAAAAAAGGAGGACGCGCCCGCATCGGAATAGAGCACCTTGAAATTGTGTGTTTTAAGCCCCTACCCGAAAAGGGTGGGGGCTTTTTTGCAAAAGCTACCCAATTCGTGTGATATTTTTTCGGCTGTATGCATAGTATACTATTTCTGAGTAAATAGAATCCTGTTTAAAAGGTATGAGTTTAAATAAAATTGTTATTGGAAGGAATAAATTTGTAAGATGCTTTCACATGCAGTGGCATACTGGCAGGGGGTGTCGTAATTGCTTTTTGAGGAGGGCTATGCTGGTATATGCAGATACTCTCATAATGAGGTTTCAGGATTTCGTTCAACATTTACAGGTGAGCTGAAAGTACGAATTCAGGAATGCGGAATAAAAAAAAGATTTTATAGAAACAGGAATATTATAAAGTAATCGGGATTTAATTTTAAGGAGTGGTTAATGTTGAAGTATTGTTCTCAATGCGGATCCAAACTGGAAGAAGAAAACTTATTTTGTAATGTGTGCGGCCAATCTGTTAAAAAACAAGGACAGACACAATCAGATATACAAAGCTCTGCTAAAACCAAGGTTCCCGGCGAAGCTAAGAAAGCTGCCATGAAAATCTCTTCGGGACTAATAACAAATACAACTTTTGTTTCAGCAGCGTCAGGTGAAATGAACCTTCCCTTTAACACAATAAACCAGAAAGGAATGCATGAAGGGGTAATCAATGCAGTCGGTCCGTTCAAGCTTCTAATCGGAGGGATAGTAAGTATTATCCGTGGTTTTAAAACGGCTGCTAAGGACAAAAAAATATTACTGACTACAGTAATATTAGCAATTATATGGATTGTAATGACCCTTCTTCCCGTAATAGGGCTTAATCTTTCTTCTGCTAAGTGGCTGCATTGGCTAACCTTTGCGAACGGCGGCATGACGGGAACGAGTCTTGCAAAAATTGGGGGAGTTTTAGGAAAAGGCGTCTTTGCTTATTTTATCACAACCATAATAGCATCAATAGCCGCCAAAAAGAACCCCCTGAAAGAAATTTTTTCCGGTATAAAAAGAGTATTTACCTCAGTATCTTTTAAGGACTTGGGCAAGCTATCATTCTTACTATTCGGAATGAGTGCTGCTCTTATTGCTTACAATTTTTTAACTGGCAATTGCTCGTTGCAGTTAAGTGTAATAGGTGTAATTGGATTTCTTTCTGCCCTTCGCGCGATGTCGCAACGATATGGTTTTATTCGTCGGTTTTTTTCATCTCTTATAACTAAGAAAGGAAAAACAATAAACGATTCTTCAGTTACAGTGCTTATGTCCGGATGGGCTTTAGGTTTTTTACTAAGCGTACCTCTATCCGCAATGCCAGTTTCATTAATAGGCTATTATTCCGGAGCAGGTATTCTTATTCTGGGGATTTTATTTAAAATCCTGTCATTGAATAAAAAGGAGGTTGAGGCGCATGTTTAAAAAGCCATTGGCACTTACCGCTATTATAATCATATTAACACTAATAATCCTGATGCCATCATATGCAGCTAATGAACAGGAGGGGTACCCCTATGATGACGAGGTTAATTATTCATATTATACTGAAACCGAATATTCATTTGATAATTTATCCCTGGAAGATAAACCGAAACAAACTGATGCGCGCTACGAGTATTTTATAAGAGTCAGAGACAGAAAAACCTTAAAAATTCTTTCATTTGACAGGTTAGAGATTTTATTGCCCGGTCTTCCTTCTTATATTAAACATGAAAATGGAACTGCAAAAATAGATATACCCTCTATGTTATATTCTACAATAGAAGAACCGGATAAACCGCTTCTTCGAAATAGAGAACTGGAGATAAAACACTACCATGATGTCAGTTTTCAAATGTCGTCGGCACAATCCACATGGGAGGATTTTGTCAAATCAAAGAAGACTGAAATGTCGGATTCATCTAACATTTCAGAAGGTAGTTTTATGGGACATAAAGCGTTAACTGTTGATCAGGGCTTCAATAGTGTTTTTAACAAAGAAACCGATACAGAGCTTTTTCTGAATAATACAAAATATACATATGTATATCTTGAAAATGCGCGGATGCCAAATGGAATACTGATGTTGATGATTACCTCCGTCACCAGTTCCAATGGAGAATACAGTTCCAACCTTCAAATAGTCTATAACGAAAAATTTAGAGATGTCAAGGAGAAAGCTTTTGAGAAATATAGCAAGGAATTCAAGGATGAGGTCAGAAAAGTATACGAGGATGAAAAAAAAGTTGTTGACGGCATACTAAATTCAATGTCCGGGGTGAAACCCAAAATAACAAAAACTGTCGGCATGACTGTTCCATATACGGGCGCCTCTAACGGGAAAGAGATTGATGATAAAAGCATTGATGATAAAAGCAATAAAAATGTTGTAATCGATACGGTTGCAAAAGAAGCCGCCGGAGAGGAAAGTTATACTATTCCCGCGGCTATTATAACAGGGGTTATATCAGGCGCGGTGGCTATGGCTGCAGCAGGTGCAGCGGGTGCAGCGGGTGCGGGTGCAGCGGGCACTGTTGGTGCCTCGACGTCCGGAGCAGAAAATTCATCCGGTAAACAACAGGATCAGGAACAAAAAACTACATACAAAATGGTTATCAGCAAAAACTTTGGGGATGCCATAAAATATAATCAAGAACATAATATAAAAGTCAGGATAACCGAATATAAAGACGGAAGAATTATTGAACGACCTGATTTAACCCAGCAAATAAGTATATTCTCAAATGAAATTTTAGTAGGCGCAGTAGTTATGGAAGGCGTAAATATGACTGCGGGATTGAGTATTCAAGAGACTGCTCCGCCCGAAGGTATTTTGAGTTTCCATTACAGCGGACCACTTGCATATTTTCAGAATAACGTAAAATTCAGACTTTTAGGCAAAGGGCAGATAAAGTTTGCTACCGATAAGGTTAATATACTCTCTACCGATACCAAACCTTATGAGCTGGTATATGAGCTGATTAACTTCCTTGAAGACGAACCCCCTGCTGAGGTAATATCCTCTTCGGGATATGTAAAGCTTGATTTGGGCAAAAACGATAAGAATCAAAATGTGCTTTTTATTTCACCAGGTTCGGATGCTGAAAACTGGGATCACACAAGCTTCACAAAAAACTGTGAATGCGAGCTATCTTTAATGGATGACAGGCTGCCTATTCGCGCTTTATTTGAAGTGACGGTATGTTTTGAGGGTATAGGTACTGCATATGAGCACTTGAAAATAAATGAGGTTGAAAAGGACTTAACGGTTAAATGTTATGATGATAAGAAAAAAGATAAAAGAGAGGAAGGCGCAATCCGGATTCCGCTTACAGTCATGTCCTGGGATGAAAAGTCAAGAATTCTTGAGCCTGATATAGCAAAATCCAGTGCTTTGGAATTTAAATACAGCATCGATCCGGATTTTGAATTTAACAGCCCCTTATCAAAGCGAAATGCAGAAAAGTTTCTGACTGGAGCAAAGCTTACAGAAAAAGTTATTACTGCGCCGGATACATTAAAAATTGATAAGGAGAAAAAACCATCTGTTTACAGCGTTATGGCCAATGACAACCCTTCAGGGGGTGCGGCTCCCTTTGGTATGAATATAACAGTTTTTTGTACGAAAGATAATGCTATGTCACCCATTGAGCTTAAGGCTATGATTGAACCTAAGTCCGACTTTAAGGGAATGGTGCAGTGGTTTCTTGAATATCCGGACAAAAGCTCCGTTAGTAAATACTTAAAACTTGGGGATGTTTCCATATATCATGGGGCTCTTGATTTTATAGAAAACCGTGTGTATCCTATTAGCGGAGTCCCCTGGAAATCAAATATGACCTGGTTGGCCAGCAGAGACAGTCATTACGAGCCCGGCGAAGATAATATCTTGCGTAAATCCTATATAGCAATTACCGACAGTAAATTCCCCAAGGAAATAGGGAAAGATAATTTCATTGGTATACAGACGTTGGTTCATGAACTAACCCATGTTATAGAGCATCAGCACGGAGAATATAAAGTGACAGACAAATCAGAAACCAATGCTTACTACCTGCAATACTTGTCTGATATCGGAGCAAATCTTACGGATATAGAAAATCCTTCGGGTACAACAAAAGCGTCTGCTAAGGATGCTATAGCAGGATTTTACCGGTTGTATACAGACACAGAAATTAGAGGGAGTCTAAACAACATAAACACTTGGTTCGGCGCTAAAAAACTAGAAATTACAAGCCACCGGTTTTTTGACATGTATGCATACCATACAGATAGCATTTTAAGAGATGGTATTACCGAAGAACATAAAAATGCTATTGCCGATGCATTCCAAACTCAGTACTTTCCCGGAAATCTTAGCAGTACATTTTTCTCATTAACGGAAGGTAGTATCAGGGGTTACTTTATTGAAACGGACGGTCCTTTCAAGGGAGCCCAATGGGAGTTTAGATGGTTACAGGGAGCTTTACTTCTGGTTGCTCTGTCACACAATGATTATACCTTTGAAATATCGGACTATCGTTGGGTTGGCGGAAATGAGATGAAACTGAAGATATTAGCAAATGTAAAAGAAAAGCAATCAATATCATGGCAGGATGATTTGAAAATTTATATTGATTGTGGCACATACAACATGGATTCCGAAGTCTTCTTTGATGTGCGTGCTTTTTCAACTTTTTGGAATTCATTGAGCAGTTCGGACAGAAGTCTTTTATACAAAAAGACAGGTTCAATAAACACAATGTCTTGGGCGGAAAGGAAGAAATAAAAGTCAACCGGCCAGCGGAATTGCGACGGGGTTTTGACTGCGGGGGTTAAGAAAGCTGAAAATCGCGCGGCTCATTGCGGAAAATCCAATCCTCTATTTCAGCACCGCAGTAATCAGCGACATACCCGCTGAAGCGGTACAGCCGGAGAATATCGAAAATACCGAGGTGATCGTCTCTTATTTCGGCATTCTGTTGGGCGGGAAAATCATCAAGTTTAACCAGGGTGGCATCCGGCTCAGAGCCTTGGAAATCGGAGCGGTTTTCATCTCCTTAACCTATGGCACGGAAAAGCGGACACAGAACATCCGGTTACTGCGACCTGTAATCAATCCAGCGGAGTTGGATAAGATTGCAGAGAAATTCCGCTATGAAACCGGGAGCACGCCGGCCCTGCTGCCCGGATAGACGAAAACACGGAAGGAGGAACGGGATATGTATTGTTCAAATTTTGTTCATCTGAACAGACAATTTACAGATTCTCTGCCAAGTATTTTCGTGCAACGGCTCTATGGCAACATGCATTACGCTATTTATTGTCATATCAGCATCACCGCCTTTTCGTCAATCCTGCGGACAACGCTGTGGGTATAAGCGTCAAAATATTTAAGCCAAAATCCCCATGCCGTCGGATTTATGCTTTCAAAATCCACACCGAGTCTTGAATAACCCTTTATCTTCAGTTTCTGTATAAGCATGCTCAGCAGCTTTTGATTCAAACCTTTACCCCGGTGTTCCGGTAAGCAATACGTTCCTTTTATATGCAGGTATCCTGGCGTGTTCTGAATAAAAGTTTCACCATCAAGTTCTGCCCTGATAAATGCCACAAGCCGTCCATCTTGTTCTGCAATATAATAAATGGACTGTCGATGTAACCATCATCAAGCATATTTTCCAATGGTAAAACCTTCAAAACAGCCTCTGAAGCTAGTTCGGAAAAAGAATACCCTTCACAAGGCGGCTCAGCAATCTTATCCATTCTGCGTATCGTATCAACACATCGCAGGCCGAAAACTGTGGGAGGGAGAAATAACAGGCTGTCCCTCACAGAGCGAAACAGATCAGGCACTCTGTTCTATTCTTGCCTTCTATACTAGGCTTTGAAGGGTATAGACCTGCCGGAAACATCAAGCCTGATAAGGAAAAGTCCACCGCGAAGATTGACGTGATTGTAGCGACTATTATGGCACTTGACCGTTGTATAAGGAATTTAAAAGAGGATGGTAGCGTGTATGATGAAAGAGGGATTATAAGTTTTTAAATGATAACAGTAGAAAATAGTTAATGATAGAAATAAAACATTAATAAGGCGTAAAAGCAACAAATACATCTAATAACATTAAATATCTATTTACAAACTCAAAAGATAATGTTATAATAAGCCATAATCTTAAAGAAAAGAGGTTTATGGTTATGAATTATGACAGGATCATCTTAGAACTTATTGACAGAGTTTCTACATTAGAGGATGAGGTGGAATTTCTAAAGACAAAAATATCAGAAGATTATGACCAGCAAAAGTCAAATGGAGACGCTACTGAAACTTCAACCGAAACAGGTGGTAGGGATACAACAAAGTATATGTTTGACGGAAAAAAGTATGGAAAGAACAGGCTGGTACTTGCTATTGTGAAAAAATATATGGAGCAATTCCCTAGCACATCTGCGGATGAACTAATAGGTATTTTTGACAAGAGTCTCCAAGGTTCACTGGGCGTAATTAGAAAACTAAATGAAGTAAAAAAGAACTGCTCAGATTATAAGACAAGGTTCTTTGTTCTTCCTAATGAAGTCATTCATACGTCTACAGATGATTGTGCAGTATGTACACAATGGGGTATTGGTAATATTGGTAATATGATTACATTAGCAAAACAACTCGGATTTCAGGTAACAACTATAAGATAGTAGTAAAAAAGATAGTGTACAGGCATCTGCTTTGGCAGGTGCTTTTTTCATGCCTATTTATCAGGAGGAACATCCATGAAAATACCGATTCTATCCAAGCTTTTCAAAGCAAGGGATAAGCCAAAAAACTATTATACAGGTTCAGATTACTCATTTTTATTCGGACCCACTACAAGCGGTAAAAGTGTGAATGAATTCACAGCAATGCAGACCACAGCAGTGTATTCCTGTGTTCGTATTCTGTCAGAAGCAATTGCATCTTTACCGCTTCATGTTTATCAATATAAAGGTAACGGAAAAGAAAGAGTTTACAGCCATCCGCTATACCATATCCTCCATGATGAACCAAACATTGAAATGACATCATTTGTGTTCAGGGAAACGCTGATGGGACACCTGCTAATCTGGGGGAATGCCTACGCACAAATCATCCGTGATGGTGCTGGAAGAGTAATGGCTCTATCAACTGTTGCCAAACAAGATGGATGTGAACAGGGATAAAAACGGGGAGATTTTTTATATCTATACACGCACCACAGATGAGAATCCAAACTTTAAAGGCTACGGTCAAGTCGTGTTTAGGCAGCAGGATGTACTGCATATCCGCGGACTTGGTTTTGATGGACTGGTTGGTTATTCACCAATCGCAATGGTAAAGAATGCAGTGGGTATGACTATCGCTTGTGAGGAATACGGGGCCAGCTTTTTTGCCAATGGGGCAAATCCGGGCGGTGTGCTTGAGCATCCCGGTGTATTGAAAGATCCCAATAAAGTGAGCGATTTTTGGAACGAAGTTTACCGGGGCACAAGTAATGTCCATATATCGAAATAGTCAGGATATGACTTTAAGGCAGGTGGTGACAGACAGCAATCGTAAAGAGCCCACCATCCACTTTGCTATCCATAGCAATGCAGCAAATGGCATAGCCAGAGGTTGCGAGGTATTCTGCCATCGGTATGGTGGAGAAGGTGAGCGGCTGGCAAGATTGGTTTGTGCGGAATTGGAACCGTTAACTCCGACAAAGGACAGAGGTGTAAAAGAAGGGGATAATCATTTTGGAGAAGGCAAACCACTTTATGAGCTTGCATATACACACGCACCGGCTGCCTTAGTAGAAGTGGCCTTCCATGATAATCCTGAAGATGCAAAGTGGATCATTGCCAACATCGAACCAATTGGGATTGCCCTCGTAAAAGGAATTCTGAGGTATTTTGGTGTGCCGGATGAGAAAGACAATAAGGAACTGATTGAAGCTGTGGACGTATTGGTAGATAAAGGCTTGATAGACTCTCCACAGTACTGGAAGGACAATGCGGTTAAGGGGAAGTTGGTGAACGGCGAATATGCCGGATTCCTTATAAAGAGAATGGCAACGTATATCAAGCAGTGTCGTTAAATATACAAGGTGAGGACAAAGGTCTGTAGAGCAAAATATGCAGACCTTTTTAA
>CAYVFB010000088.1:0-14430 GCA_964450305.1 uncultured Ruminiclostridium sp. | reverse complement strand
GTGTGCAACTAGTTCATAACTGTCTCTGACAGTTATGAACGGTCCGCGAGCATTTGATAAAATGCCATGACAGCATGTTCACACATACCGGCATGGCATTCTTTATCCATTCTGAATAACTACTTTTTCACATTTAATTTAGAACAAATATAGTTATAGAATTCTTCTTTTTGTTCACCAAGCACTTTGTTGTTCAAGACATAGCCGTGCTGTGCTGAGGAGTATATTACAAGCAGCGTAGGTTTTTTATTCAGACCTCTGACGGCATTCCATAGAATCGTCTCTTTTTGCCCGTCCATAATGACATGCATGCCATCATCATCAAAGCTCAGGTCAACCTCCTTTGTCAGAGTCTTCGACTGCTTGACCGCCCGGAAATAAACAAGCAGCGGCTGGATGACCGGGAATATGGAGATGGCCAGAAGCAACAAGACCTTCAGCATCGTACCGGCACCCGGGAAAAAGCGAATAGCCATCAGGATCATCGCAACGGTAAAGACCACATTGGTCATTCCCAGTATGGAACTGTAGGTGCCGTACATGGACAACTGCCAGAGATCGGATGCGGTTGTTCTCACCTTAAACTGATACTTCATGCTCCCTCTCACTTCATCAAAACGGATGGCAGCCACATGGTGATCTCCGGTATGAAGGTGATCAGCAGCAGTGTGGCAATCATAGAAAGGTAGAACGGCATCATGGCCTTTACAACACGTTCCATCGGAAGCTTACTGATAGCCGAGCCGATAAAGAGGACGGCGCCGACAGGCGGTGTTAACAAACCAATGCCGCAGTTCAGTACAACGATAATACCAAACTGAACCGGGTCAATCCCAATGGAGGTTGCAACCGGAAGCAATATGGGCGTTGCGATCAGGATGATCGGAGCCATATCCATGATGCAGCCGAGGAACAGTAAAATCAGGTTAATCAGCAGTGCAATGACAATCGGATTGCTTGAAATACCGAGCAATGCATTGGTTGCCATTTGCGGCACATGCAGGTGTGTGAGCAGGTATCCGAAGATACTGGAGGTGGCTATCAGAATCATGACGATCGAAAGGGTATGAACACAATCATCTATTGCTTTCCAAACACCTTTCCAATTTAAGCCTTTGTATATGAACACACTGACGATTAGACTATAGATAACTGCAATTGCTGCCGACTCGGTAGCGGTAAAAAGTCCGAAGACAACCCCTACGACAACGATCAGAACCGCAGCCAATGCCCAGAACGATTTACCGATCTGAACAAACATGTTTTTCAGGCTGAACTTGTCCCCTTTGGGGTATTTCCTTTTAACGGAAATAATATACGTTCCAACCATCAACGATACGGCGAGCAAGGCGCCGGGTACGTATCCTGCCAGGAAGAGACTTCCGACTGATACACCGCCGGCTGCCATGGCATAGATGACCATGTTGTGGCTCGGCGGAACCAGAATACCTTCCACTGACGAAGCAATGGTGAGCGCTGTTGAGAAATCTGCATCATAGCCCTGTTTTACCATGATCGGAATGAGAATGCTTCCAAGGGAGGCCGTGTCGGCTGCTGCGGAACCAGAAATCCCGCCGAAGAAAAATGAATCCAAAACATTCACCGCACCCAAGCCACCGCGCATCCATCCAACCATGGAGTTAGCCAGCGCAATCAATTTCTCTGAAATACCTCCCGAGCCCATCAGCACACCCATGGTGATAAAAAATGGAACCGCCATGAGACTGAACGAGCTGATCCCTTTAACCATCTGCTGGCAAATCGTAGTCAGCGGAAGCTTCAGGTACAGGAGTGTGAACATGGAAGCGAGCGCAACCGCATAAGCTATTTGAAACCGAAGCATGACCATCAGCAGAAAACCGCCGATCAAAATCAGGATTGCAATGCCTTCATTGCTCATAATGTATCACCTCGCTTGTTTTTTCAACTTTTCCCGTCCAAATGCTCTTCATGTGATGATAGAATACTTCAATTTCGAACAGGAACATCGCTACCCCCGCTACCGGCACCGGAAAATACATCCAACGTCTGGACACATTCGGCATGCTGGTATAGAAGCCCCTCGAGCCGATCAGATTTGCATATTTCCAGCCCACGGTAATCATAACATACGCAAGAACGAATATCGTAATATCCGAAAGCAAATCCAGCGCAAGAATGAGTTTCGGGGGAAGATACCTGTCAAACGCAGTCATACGGATATGGGAGTCTCTGCGAATCGCCAGTGCGGCAGAAAGCACCGACATATAGGCCATCAGGGTTAAAACGACTTCCTCACTCCAGGCCTGATAGGGAATAAATTTGATGTATCTGCCGGCAACCGCAAAAATGGTAATGGCAATGTCTGCGATTAAAAGCAGTTTGCATATGAAAAGAACCACATCATAAATCTTGTCATATACCGGCTTCAGCTTATCCAGGGAATCGAAGATTTTTGGCATAACAACCTCCTGCTAAGGTTTCATGGTCTTTATTCACGGAAGTCTCCCACCCTAAGGCAGGAGACTTCCATAGTCAATCAGCTTTGTTGTAACTATCCGGAACCCTCGAGGTTTCCCATGGATGGATTCCTTTTTTAGAAGACACGAGAGAATTTAGTTCATGTCGAGAATCTTCTGATACAGTTCCTTATTGGTGGCCGATGAGCTTTCAATAACTGCTTTACAGGCGTCCTGCCAAACCTTATTGTCAGTGACTTCCGTAAATTTCACGCCAGCTGCCTTCAGTTCCTCAAGAACTGTCTTCTCAGCATCTGCAGAAATCTGTTTGTTATATTCGGAAGCTATTTTTCCTGCATCCATCAGGGCCTTCTGCTGGTTTTCACTGAGCTTATCCCAGGCTGCATCGGTAATGATTACCTGAATCGCGCCAAGGGTATGGCCATCCAGGATCATGTTCGGTGCTACTTCATGGAAGGAATTCGCTTTGTAGTTGGCGATAGGTTGTTCAGCCGCATCAACAACACCGGTCTGAAGAGCGGAATAGAGTTCACCGAAGGATACAACCGTCGGGGAAGCGCCAAGGCCTTCGACCATACCGGTCATAACAGGGTCGGTGGAAACACGGATTTTCATGCCTTTAAGAGCTTCGATACTGGTCATTTCCTTTGTTCCAAAGAAATGCCTAAAGCCTTCTTCACCATAGAAAAGACCTCTGACGCCGCTTCCCTTTTCATGGGGTTCGAGCAGGAATTCCGGTGCCAGTTCTGAGGCTGCGAATTTCCAGAAATGTTCGCGGTTTGCAAAGGTAAACGGAATGGCCAGCAGCTTTGATTTTTCACCGCCGTAGGCTGTGAGTGAGAATGCGGAGATACGGGACATATCAATGGTTCCGCCGCCGCCGAGCATGGTATCCAAAACGTCATTTTCAGCGCCTAAAACACCGCTATGCTGAATGTCGATTTTGATTGTTCCGTTGGATAACTTTTCTACTTCTTCTTTAAACTTTACAGCCATTTTTCCAACGATGGAGTCCAGTGGGTTCACCTCTGCATAAACCAGGGTGACCTGTGGATCTGATGCGGCAGGTTGGTTGGTTTGTTCGGGAGCCTTCGTAGGAGTTGTAGTTTGTGTCGGTGGTGTCAGCCCGCAGGCCGTCATTGAGACGATGAACACAACACAGAGCAGAACGACAAATAACTTCTTTTTCATAATGCCCTCCTTACAAAAAATTCGATGGGTTTATTCTTACACTCGCCATTATAGCATTCGTACAAAAACAGGTAATAGCACAATAAAGTTGCATGCTAGGACAAATTAGTCATCTTGATTAGAAAGGGTTTGAATGAGTGTAATGATCTATACGAGAAGGGTTCTGAATGAAGGGATGTGATGTAACACGAGTGGAGTGAATAGCACAGTTCAGTCACCCTGTTCCGGTACGCCAGAATTTGATCCTGTATTCCGTGGGTGTAAGCCCTTCCGATTTCTTGAACACTCGCGCAAAATAGTTCGGATCCATAAACCCTACACGGTAGGTGATCCCCTTCACGGTAAGCAGCGGATCCTTCAACAGCACTTTTGCCTTGTCAACGCGGTAGTTGGTCAGGTAGTCGGTAAAGGTAGCGCCAAAGGTTTTTTTGAACAGCTTCCCAAAATAATAGGTGCTAAACCCGACCCGGTAGGCAACTTCGTCCAGGGTAAGGTTTTCGCAATAGTTCTGATGAATAAATTCAATGGCTTTATCCAAAATTTCGGGGGTTTTACTGGTTCTTTGTTCTTCCAAAGCCTCCATAATTTCAAAAAGATAACCATGAATATATTTTCTGGCTTCTCCTCTGGATTCAATGTTTTTCAGATCGTCAAAAACATCCTCCGGAACCGCCCGCTTCAACTGGCTTTCCCGGTTTAAATACCGGCTCATTAATATGAAGAACTCATACAGCTTCAGTTTTGCCTCATTCATATCCTGGGAAGCAAAGATGATATTATCCAGAATATGATCGGCTTTTTGAATAACGGTCTCTTCCATTCCATTGAGTATACTGTTCCACAATTCATTTTCAGTGATTTCAAGGCTGCTCCCGGGTAGCTGCTCGCCCTCCAGGGTTTCCATGATGCAAAGCTGCATGCTCCTGGCAGCGGCTTTCGCTTGCGCGAAGGACTTCCACAGTTGGGATATTTGACTGTACTGATCTCCAAACCCATAATAAAGCCTTGCCGTTGGCTGTTCGTTCAGGTCTTCCCCCGTCATGCGGATCTCATCTTCAATAAGCCTGACAAAATGGCTTCTCTGATTCGGTGAATATCCAAAAACCAAAACATAGATAGTATTTTTGTTTTGATTCATCATATATTTAACGTTCTTATCCAGTAACGCAGACAGTTGCTGGGCAAACCTTTTCTTGATCATGTTTCTTTGGACATGGTTCACCGTAGCGCTTGACGAAAAATCAACCTCAATGACAACACCAAACCCTTCTGTAAACTCGTTAAGCATGAAGTTCAGATAATCCACCGCCTGATGCTCGTCTATTTCACCATTTACAACCGAATTGACAAATTCATTTTCCAGGTAACCGGATATTTGATTGATTTTCACTTCAAGGGATTCCCGTTGCTGTTTCTTTTGCAGTTCGTCCTCCAATTGATGGATGCAGGATTGCAGGATTTCCAGGGTTTTTTCATCCGAGCCCGGCTTTACAATAAACTCCTCCACTCCGATTCGAATGGCTTCATGGGCATATTCAAAGCTGTCATAAGCCGTCACAAAGATGATTTTCATCTCAGGCTTGCGCTCTCTGAGGATTCGCCCGGCTTCAATTCCATTCAAACCAGGCATCAGAATATCGAGGGTGACGATATCCGGATCGAATTTTTCTGCGATGGCGAGCGCTTCCTGGCCGTTGACTGCTTCCATCACCTCGGAGATAGCGAGGTTGCTGTTTTTCACAATATATTTCAGAGCTTCCCTTTCGATGGCTTCATCATCGACCACCAATAGCTTAAACAACCTTTACGCCTCCTTTTCCTCTCACTTCGCCCGGATACGTCTGATTAACGCGCCGTATTGTTCCTCATATTTGTCATAAACCGGCTGAACTGCCTGCACAAAAGCGGAGCGATCCTTCAGTTCAATGATTTGCACGCCATCCTCTATCAGCGTTTGCTTTGCTTCCTCTTCCATTTCGGACCAAAGCTGCTTCTGATAAACCGTTGTTTCTTTGGCTACTTTGCGAATGATTGCCAAATCCTCTTCGGAAAGAACGGATAGGGCGATCTTGCTGCCGATGAGTATTTCAGGTATTCTCAGGTGCTCATCCATCGTAAAGTAGCGAGCCACCTGGTAATGAGATGAAGTGAGGTAGCTTGAAAAATTGTTTTCAGCACCATTGATTTCTCCCTGCTGGATCAGGGGATATACTTCACCGTATGGTTTCAAAACGCCTGTGAACCCCATGGCCTTTGACATTTCCATCATCAGCGGGTTTTCCATCAGACGTATGGTCATGCCGTTCAGGTCCTCCAGCTTCGTAATAGGCTTGTCCCTGGTATAAAAGCTTCTGGAACCCGCATCAAACCATGTCAGGCCAACGAAGCCGTAGTCACCCACCCCTTCAAGCAATTCATCCCCGATATCGCTGTCCAGAACGCGCCACATATGATCCCTGTCCTCGTATAAATAAGGCAGCTGCAGCACATACAGGTCTGGTACGGTTTCAACCAGATTCGCGACGGAAACCCTCGTAAAATCAATCGCACCGAAACGAACCTGATCAATCACCTCCGGTTCAGCCCCCAATACCTGATTGAAATGTACGATGATTTTAACCCTGCCGTCGGTTTCTTCCTCAACACGACGGGCAAATTCCAAATTCGCCTGTGAGGTCGGATGGCTTTCGGGGTGGTTTTCCCCCAACCGAAAGGTATAGGCATAGGTTTCCTTCATGTTTGTTTGAACATGGCTGCAGCCGGTAAGCATCATAAGAAAAGCGACACAAAGCCCTATTTCAATAACCAATTTACAAGCACGCATCTCTGAACGCCTCCTTTGCGAATCGGATTTCAATGCTTGTCCCTTCATTCATGCGGCTGCGGAGGCTGAACTGACTGCTTTGTCCGCCGGCTATGCGTAAACGGTGATAAACATTGGCAACACCGATATTGCTTACTTCAACCACATCGGGGTTTCTGATTTTTTCAAGCTGCTCTTTCGACATGCCAATGCCGGTGTCTGTAATGCGAACCACAATTATTTCCCGACCCTCGCTGTCATTTCTGAGCCTGGCCTTAATCCTGATTTTACCCCCCTGTACCTTCGGTTCGATCCCGTGGATAATCGCGTTTTCAACCAAAGGCTGAAACAGAAAAACCGGGATGGGAATATTTTTGCATTCGTCACTGACCTGTTCGATATAATCCAGCCGATCACCGAATCGTACCTTTTGTAAATAAATATATTCGTTAATGATGTACAGTTCCTCGGACATGGGCACGATGGCGCTTTTTTGCCGAAGCCGGTATCGGAACAGGTTTGACAGGGTCTGGGTCAGTTTCACCGATTTAGCGGCATTCTCAAACATGGCCGTTCTGGATATTGTGTTCAAGGTATTAAACAAAAAATGGGGATTAATTTGGGACTGCAGCGCTTCAAAACGGGCTTCCCTGACCAGCTGCTCCATTCGAATAATTTTCAGTTCATCTTCGCGCAGCTTCTTCTCAATTTCCACCTTCTGTTTCAAGTCCTGTACAGAGTTTCTGATGTTGGCACTCATAATGCTGAAGGAATCGGCCAAAACACCTATCTCATCCTTTGAGTGGATCGTTATGGGCTGTACATCCAAATCACCCTGTGCCATGCTCATGGAGGCCTGGGCCAGCTTTTTGATCGGGTTGACCAGCTTATTGGTCAACAACAGCCCTATCAGCATCGTGAATACAAACATGGCTGCAATGGTGATGAGGGAGACCTTGCGCATGAACTCCGATTCCTTCACAATCTGGTTGTAAAGCTTTCTCCCCTCACTAAGGCTCAGGTTTAGAAGCGATTGAATATATCCGGCGGTATATTTTTGAATATCGCTTCCCTCGTAGAAATAGACATAATAGTCTTCTATGCCTTTCTCTCTGTCTGATATGGCCTTTTCAAAGTAATTGAAATACATGGCGGTGGAATTGGCAATAGCTTTGATGTTGAAATAGATTTCGAGGGAGTCAAACTCCTGATATAACGGATCGATCATCCCCAGGATTTCATCCCTCGTCATTTCATAACGAACCTTTTCTTCGGGTTCCAGGGTTTTCAGAAAGGTATCAACAGCATCCAAATTGTCATCCACAAGCAACTGTATGCGGTTTATCGCATAGTGATTGTTCATTGTTATATTGAACTGGTCAGTGATTGCATAGTTGTTGTTGTTCAGATACAGGTTGAACACGGATACCAGTGCCAGCACGCAAAAAAAGGAAGCCAGTAATTTGATGCGTATGGATAGATGCTTCCACATTTCGCTAATTCGTTTAAACAACATTGAACTGCTCCTTCATCGTACGGACCAAGGGGACAGGTCCCCTGGCAAATGCATGAAACCGCTGCTTCGTATAAGCTTCACCCCGTATCTGATCACGGACAACACTGCAAAACCTTCCTTTTTATCATAACACTCGGAGAAACCCCTGTCTATTTCTATGCTTTATGAAATTACAGGAAATCTTCGCGGATTGGCGTGAATACATCCAGAATAACAGAGTCTTCAAGGGCAACGACACCATGAAGTACGCCAAGACCCGCATAAAAACTGTCCCCGGCAGTGACGGTTTTCGTTTCAGCCCCAACAACAACTTCAAAACTTCCTTTTACAATGTAGCTGACCTGTTCATGCCCTTCGTGAGCATGTACCTCGCCTACTCCGCCCTTTTTAAACGTCACTTCCGCCATCATCAGTGATCCGCCTGTGCCCAATATCTTTCTGCTTAATTTTTCTTCAAGCTGTGTTGGCGTGATGCTTTTATTGCTGATAATCATAAGCTCCTCCCCCTTTACTTTCACTCAACTTTCCAGGTGCTATATTTCTCTATCCATGTTGCCTGTAAGAGCTTTTCCCAGTTCAAGGCCCTCCCTGGATTCATCTCGTGACGTTAATTATATAAAAAGGGGTACGGTTTTTCAAGCCATATTCCTGTAATAATTCAAGGTGAAACAGGTATCATCCAAGTCGTCCACGAGATACTATATGGGTGACGTACTCCCACCACCTAAAGAGGTGGGGGCTTCTTGTTAGAAATTGTTAAGCTTTTCGTTGTTCCATCCACCCCCTTTAAAACGTGGAAAAACGCCAAAGTCAACCTGTTATGAAGCATTGAAAAATAGAGGGCTTTCATTATCTTTTCCAAACTTGAAAAAAGTTCAAAAAGCCACGATATTTCATGACTGAATACGATTTGAACCACCTTTTATTCAAAACAGACCATGCAAGCCAAAAACGCGTTAAAAACGGTTTATTTCGTTGTTTCATTTACCATCAATTTTGCTATAATCAAAACAAAATCGAATAAAAAAAGCTGAACATTCTGGAGCGCTTTGCCACCCCGGGAATCCTTCCCGCCCCTGCATCCTGCGTGATCATCACGGAGGATTTTTATCTGGAAGTTTTCCGGTGGCCTATAGACTGTCAGCGATGATTGAATATATGAAGAAATGAGGTTACTTGCCGTGAGTGAGGTTCCCAGAGGCCCCAGGTACAAGGTCGGAATTACATTTAATCTAAAGAAGAAAAAAGAAAATGAACTTGAGGATGAACAAGCGGAGTATGACAGTATTCACACCATTGGGGCTATTGAAAAAGCATTAAGAAACACCGGTTGTGAGGTTGTTTTTCTGGAAGCGGGGGAAGACCTGCCACAGAAGCTGAAAGAGGATCCTCCTGATATTGTTTTCAACGTAGCGGAGGGAAAAGGAGGAAGAGGCCGGGAAGCACAGGTTCCTGCCATTTTAAACCTATATTCCATACCATTCACCGGGTCAGACGAGACCACCTTATGTATAGCACTGGACAAGGGGCTTGCGAAGAAAATCGTAAAGTCTTGCAGAATAAAAACACCAGTGTTTTTTGTTTGGAATGAAACCCAGTCCAAACTGCCTCGCAACCTGCATTTCCCGGTGATTGTAAAGCCTAATGCGGAAGGCTCCAGCAAGGGCGTTTTGGGAACAATGCTTGCACACAACAGGAAAGAATTGAAAATGCTTCTGAAAGAGAAGTGGGACAGATACCATCAGCCCATTTTGGTAGAAGAATACATTGACGGGCGTGAATTTACCGTTGGTGTCGTAGGAAACGGTACTGACAAACACGTTTTCAGGCCCATGGAAATCCTGATCTCCAATGAGGGAAACCCAGACGGCAGCAAGATTTACAGCTTTCATGTAAAAACCAATTATGAAAAATATGTCAAATATCAGTGTCCGGCCAATATTGAATCAGAGACCGAAGAAAGAATGATGCAAATTGCCGGCCAAATTTATGACCTTCTGGAATGCAGGGATTTTGCCAGAATTGATTTCATGCTTTCCAGTGAAAACCAGATACACTTTATTGAAATTAATCCACTGCCTGGCCTGGCGCCGGGCTATAGTGATTACCCCATGCTTGCGGAATACAACGGGTTGGGATATGACGATCTGATCAAGTCAGTTCTCAACAGCGGATTGAAACGGTATGGGATGTCAGCTGTTTAGAATTGGGGGTATTACTGTGATGGATTATAATAAAATTGATCTGTGGAAAAATGTAACGGAAGATCAATGGAACGACTGGAAATGGCAGTTTAGAAACCGTATCCAGAATGTAGAGACCCTAAAAAAAATTATCCCGGTATCTGCCGAAGAAGAAAAGTTTCTTGGTGAATGCCTGAACAAGTTCAGGATGGCCGTTACTCCTTACTATGCAAGCCTGATAAACCCGGAAGATGCACATTGTCCCATTAAAACACAATGCATCCCTTCCCCGCAGGAGATGGAGGTTTTCGATTTCGAAAAAATCGACCCGCTGGGCGAGGAAAAATACACAAAGGTGCCCTCCATTGTGCATAAATATCCGGACAGGGTTTTGTTTCTGCTTACCGGAAAATGCGCGATGTACTGCAGACACTGCACCCGCAGAAGGCTGGCAGGCAACGAGGATTTTACAATTCTGGAGAAGAATGTACAGATGGCTTTGGACTATATCGGCAGCCATCCTGAGGTTCGTGATGTTTTGCTTTCCGGCGGAGATCCCTTTATTCTGGGTGATTCGTTCCTGGAATCAATCATCAAAAGGCTTCGGGCGATCCCTCATGTAGAGGTAATCCGGATTGGAACCAGAACGCCCGTTGTTATTCCCATGCGCATCACCGATGAGCTGGTGAACATGTTGAAAAAGTACCAGCCGATTTGGATTAACACCCACTTTAACCACCCCAGGGAAATCACCCCTGAAGCCATTAAGGCTTGCAACAGGATTGTGGATGCCGGTATCCCGCTTGGCAACCAAACCGTTTTACTAAAGGGTGTGAATGATAATGTGGAAACCATGAAGGAACTGATGCTGAAGCTTGTTAGAAACAGGGTTCGCCCTTACTACCTGTATCAGTGCGATATCGCCCAGGGCATCAACCACTTCCGCACCCCTGTGGAAAAGGGTATGGATATTATGGCGCACCTGCGGGGATATATCTCCGGGTTTGCCGTGCCAACCTTTGTGATTGACGCGCCTAACGGCGGAGGCAAAATTCCGGTCGGAGTGCAATACATTCAGGAAATCAACGACCAGGAAGTGAAATTGAAGAATTACAAAGGAGACTCATACGCTTACCCCAATGTGGTGGATTTTTAGGAAAATGCTTTCATACAAAAAAGAAACCGAAAGGTTTCTTTTTTTATGTTCTTTATTCGATATCTCCCTGTGAAAGTTGCTTAGTTTGGTCACGCCTGCCATAGATTATAGCAGTAACCAGGATATTACTATTTTCTTCATCAATCCAAAAGTAAACGAGAAAGTAGATTATAACCCTCGTCTTAACTCTGAAAAGATCTCAGCAGCAGGTTTAGCAATACGTTACTCAGGTTTTTACTACTTTGCATAGGTATTTCAAACCAGCCCATGCGTCTGTCGGGCATTGTATATTTTACCGATAAAGCGGCAATGGTAATGGTGTGATCTCGTCGGTTTATCCAATTGACTAAAAATGAATACAATGATAAACTAACATTGTTAAATAGTTAACAATCTTTTATTTGAAAACTATGTGAATTTACATCTCAAAGGAGGAGCTTTTTATGTTTTCATTAAAAAATCGGGCTGCTGTTGTTACCGGAGCCTCTTCAGGGTTAGGCCTGCAAATGGCGCAGGGCTTTGCCCGTCAGGGTGCTGATTTGGTTCTCATAGCCAGAAGAATAGAAAGGCTGGAGGAGATCGCTGCAGGTTTTAGAGCAAACGGCGTAAGATGTCTTCCGATAAAATGTGATGTGACAATTACGGAAGAAATAAACGCAGCTGCGCAGGCTGCTATCAAAGAATATGGCAAGGTTGATATTTTGGTGAATAACGCCGGTGCCTCAAAGAATGCCGGGGTGCTGGAAATGACTGATGAAGAATGGATGTTCACGCTGAATGCCGACTTAACCAGTGTATTCAAAGTAACAAGGGCCTTTGCCAAATATATGGCAGAAAGAAAATACGGTCGTATTATTAATATTGCGTCCATTTATGGGCAGGTTGGAAATACGGCCATGGATACCGTCGCCTACCACTCTTCCAAAGGTGGGGTTATCAACTTTACCAGAGCCGTTGCAGCTGAACTGGCTAAATACAATATCACCTGCAATACCATAAGCCCAGGGTATTTTGAAACGGAATTGACTATAGATACATTAAAAACTGAAGCATTTACCCAGTTTATGAAAGCATCTGTCCCGCTTGGCCGGTATGGTGTCGAGGGTGAATTGAACCCGGTTGCTGTAATGCTCGCAAGCGATGAAGCTTCCTACATCACTGGTCAGAACATCAAGGTAGATGGTGGATATACTTCGGTGTAAAAACACTGTGATCTATCTGGACATTACGAAAGCCGCGCAGGGATACCCTTGTGGGGCTTTTTGTATTTTCTTTTTCGGTGTGTTGTTATCATTGCTTATGCAATGAATGCCTGAAGCTTCAGGCAAGCTCTTTTCTTCTTGCCCCAAGCCTTCTGATAAGCAATTTCAACCCATTTACACATAAGACGGCAGTTACAGCAAGACCACCTGCAAAATCTGCAATCCTGGCTGTATTTCCTGTTACCAGCATGACTGCAACAAGCGCACCACAGACACAGGCATCTACAACTGTTTTCGTGCAATACAAAGCTCGTTGTGCTTTCATCACGTCATTTGGTGTTTTTTTGTTGGCTGCCGTATAGTTCATTGCAAGGATGCCATTACTGATGACACCCAGAACTGCAATGATTAAAGCAGGGATTACATTGCCTTTATCAGACGGGTGAACAAAACCAATAACGGCCAGACACCCCATGGCCAGACCGGATATAAGCATAGTAATGCCAACGATAATATCAACACGGCGCTCTAACCGGACACGCTTCTCATCGTCGTTGGGAAGGCCTGAAGTTGAACGATAAACATACCAGGAAACAATGGTCGCTGCAAGTTCAACCGTGCGCCGCACAAAATCAGCTATTTGTGTGGTGGATTTCCCAACCAGCAAGCCCAGCCCCAGAACCAATGGCCCCGGCGCGCTGAGTAATACGGAGGCAAGAAGCGTTCTGCCGCCGCGTTTATCACTTACTTCCATATGGCATTATACCTCCAAATGCGCATATTATCGAAGCAGGAAACGTTCTGCCACCGAGTTGTTCACTTACTGCCATACCGGCGTAATACCTCCAAATGCCCATAGTATCCCGGATAAAACAACAAGCGCAGCAAGAGGGCAGGTGATTGTATCCGCGCCATTACGGGTGTACAGTTCAACTACGGAAGCGACAATAGCCGCTGCCCCCGCTGCAATCAGGCTGATGTACCAGACTGTTGCACCCTTGACAAGCAATACAGCCAAGCAGGCAAGAAACGCCACAACCGCCATGGCAACAGTACCTTCAACGGATTTCACGCCCTCAATATGGCGCCCCTGGAGCTTATGTTTACCAAACCGTTTGCCTACCAAAGCTGCCGCTGCGTCACCAAAACCCCAGGTAAACACACTTGCCACGGCAAGATAGCCAGAATTAAAAAGGCCCCAGCCAACTGTTAATACCATGCTAAAAGCTACAAATATTTGAATCATGCTCCATTTCACCTCATTGGGTTTGCGCTGAACCAGCAGCGTTGAATAGCCCTTAAGCCTTTCGGCAAAATGGAGAATGGGGAAAATGAGAATGATCAGGACAAAGCAGGCTAAAACTGCATGCCACCAAACATTGAAAGCGTACAGAAAAACGAATAAGGAAAAAATCACCCCAATATGAAGCATCTTTCGGAACGGTTCACTCTTTGCAGAAAAAAGCTTTCTTGTGGGAATGATGATACTAACAAACACCACGAAATATGCGATCAAAATTCCAAATCCGGACAAGAACTGGGACATGGTCTCTCCTCCCGATGCTGTTTTTCAGCAATGCCGGCGTATCCATACCTGCATTTCGCCCTGCCCCCTGTTGCCCCACATGAAGTAGGGCACTGCTGTGAGTTTGGCAGGCTTATCCTCTTGAATAAATGGCCTATACAGCTGTTCGCCCCAATTCTCTTCGCAGGTACGAAAGGCTGAAGCATGGATGATAACAGCACCCTGCAGGATTTCTTCAGCACAGGAAAGCTTTATATCGGGCTCCTGCGCGATAGACAGGGCCGAAAGATTCTTTCCGTTGTCAGCTTCTTCAAGGCAGTAAACAATTGGCCCCCTTTGCAAAGCGACACAGCCTGCGTTTGCGTTAACCTTCGGATTGGATTGAATTACTTCCA
>CAYVFB010000087.1:0-14453 GCA_964450305.1 uncultured Ruminiclostridium sp. | reverse complement strand
TTTAACATGCTTTTCTGAACTGTAATCTATTTCAATATATCCATGACTAGTAAACGTATCCTTAGTCATTTAGAAATGCTCTTATCAATTCGTAAGACGTATTGCAAAGCAGTTCTTCATGCTTTATATCCGTTAGGGGAGCAGCCTTCACATTTTGAATCTTATCAGCAAACCTCATAGTTCCTTCAGGTAAAATAGTTGTATCCTCCAACGAGTAGATGATCAGCACGGGTTCTTCAATGGAACCGGCATAATCAATCGGATCCAGGTTAAAACCGCACAAAGCTCCGTAAAACACACGATCAAAAGCAAATTTGAATTTTTCTGGTTTGCCTCTTCTTTCAGCATACGCCTCATTAGCATCACACCGGTTGTCCCAAAATTTATCATACGGGGCTAGCAGAGCAAGAGAGGCTAATTCCCTTTTGGCGGCAAGATAAGATGCCGGTCCTGTTCCAATACTATATCCGACGACTGTGATGTTGGACGTATCGACAAAATCCCATTGAATTGCCATATCATATGTAATAAGCGCCAATTCCTTCATAGATGCTTCAGAGGCATAACCATCACTGAGGCCATAGCTTGGATAATCCGTACACATGAAATGGCTGCCAGGAAAGTATTCTGAAAGAATTCCTTCTTCCCAGAACTTCCACACGGTTTCTGAAGCACATTCGCCCGCTCCGTTAAAGAAAATGACGAGCGGTGCTTTTTCATCTGATTGCTTGTATAACCATCCGCTTGCGTTCCCATTCATGGAAGGTATCGATAACTCTTCGAAGATTTCCTTTTCATAAACGAACCTCTCACTCGTCAGATCTCTGACCATTCCAATAGGGATGCTTGTAATGTAAAAAGCAAGCGAACAATAAATCACAAACATCGTGGCCAGAAAAAGAGCAGCCATTTTCAGAAGCATTCTTTTTTCCTTATTGAATCTGCGTTGCACAAAAAAGAAGATGAAAAAAATCAGAGGCAAACAAAAGTAAATGAAAAGGTATCTTCTTTGGTATTCCACAATGGAGCCAACTAAACAGGCTGCAGAACATATCAGTAAAATCCAATCTACGGTTTTGAACTTTTTCATTAGGGTTCCCCTCTTAGCTGTAGGGTAGTGTGAATCTATTATAGATTATAAGTACTAATTTAACAAGGGTTTCATGTTTTTTGGTCACGAAAGAACAATACTCCTCCCAAAACAACCATTCTCTAGTTAAAATAATGTGTACTAAGCATCAAATCAGCAATCTTTACAACCTCATCAATATCATAATTCCTGGGCGATGGCTGCCCTGATTGTTCAATATCAAACCCATAAGCCCAAAGCTCCCATACCAATTTTTTTAGCGCAGGGTTGTTAACAGAATGCTGAGAGATTTCATATATGAGATTTGAAATTACACCATATGATTCACTGGAGCTAGCTCTATATTCTTCATATTGCTCAATATCTGTAAGAGGGAGCAGTACCTCGGCGCTTTTAAGCCGGGAACTTTTTTTGCCATTCCCGTCTTCCATAATACTCAAAAAGTGCTTTAGATTTCTGCAAAATTGCCTATACATCAAACTGCTCCCTGAATAGCTTTAAATTCATCAAAAAAGCTTCTTTAACTCGTTTGCTGATATCATTCCTGTTCAGTACTTTGTCTATTAACATTACCAGTAAACTTCTATTTGCTCTTTTCAGAAGTATTGAAATATCTTCAACATCAACAGGCGAGTATCTTCCGATTTTACTTAAAATAATATCTTCCAATGAAAGTACAAAAACATTTTTAAGCATTTCAATTTTTTTCGCTCTTTGCTTAAAGTTATCTGGTATCGTTGTAAGATGAAAATCAAGAAAGTCATATTTCTCGAGGATTCTAAGCAACCTGCACATATTCGCATCATATTTCATATCAAGAATGTCAAAGTCGGTAGTTGCCCTGTCAAGATATTTACCAATAATACATCCGGAGCCACCAAGAAGATAAATAGGTGGATAGTCAATTCCCTTCATTTGGGCGAAATCATCCATATCTTTTAGTATTTCGAATAGGATTCCCCTGTTTTTATCCTCCAAAAGAATCCCTCCAAACCCCAAATATTCAAGTACACTATTATTCTACATAACAAACGCTGGATACACAATAGTCGGGAAAGCTTTGGGTGGCGGAGAGATTACTGCTGACAGCAATTCCGCGAGCTTCCGGAAGCATCTTGATTTGGTTTGGAACATACTATGTTTTTGAAGAAGAGTGACTGGTTATTCGGTGTGGACCAATAAGAGAAAATGTCCCATACAGAAAGATAATTTCAGTAAAAGAAACAAGAAATCCGCTTTCATCCGCTGCGTTATCAATCGATCGAATTGAGATCAGGTATGGCAGCATTGTTTTAATTTCGCCTCTTCAAAAGCAGGAATTTCTTGCAGAATTTCGGAAAAGATGCATGTAAATGACATTTAAGTATAAAAAGGGGACGGGGGGGTTCAGACCCCATCCCTATTTCTCATTTCTCCTCAACTGGTGTTCTTACATATATCGCTGCGCTGTAATATAAGACCTACTGGCCGCCGTTAAGCTTTATCAGCCTGTATATGACGGTCGCCGCCTGTTCTCTTGTTGTTGTTCCACCAGGATCAAACATTCCATTATTGCCTTGCATTAACCCGTTATTTGCCGCCAAAATGACATAACCTCTGTATTTTGATAAAATGGCAATATCATCTATATAGTAAGATCCCACCGGCGTGACCTGTGAAGCTGTTTCTGCCGTCAAATCGTCAATCCCTGTGGAGCGCATCAGAAGCAGTGCCATTTCTTCCCTTGTCAGCACACGGTCGGGTTCAAAACCGAACACACCATATTCCCGGGGGGAAATCAGGTTATAGTAAACAGCTGCTTCTACATACTTATATGACCATTTGCTTGTCGGCACATCGGGAAAGCTTTGGGTGCCGGAGGGAATACTGCTGACATCAATTCCACTCGCTTCAAGAAGCATCTTTATAAACTGCTCCCGGGTGACCAGGTCTTTCGGTTTGAATTGGCCGTTTCCCGTACCGTTGATGATTCCATACCGGGAAAGCTCTGTGATATAATCCTTTGCCCAGCTGTTTGACACGTCTGTAAAATTGATGACGGAATTTTTTTGCACAGGTTGTTTTTTCGCCTGGACAAACAGATAAACATTCAAAAAGCCCGAGGAGACATTGCCGCTATCATTATTGCTGTTGTTATTGTTATTGGTTGGTGGGGTGCCGCTATTCCCTTGATAAACGACTGCTCCGAAGGTCATCGTACTGTCTGCGTCCCACGGCTGCCCCTCATAAACGTCTTTCAGCTTGTTGAAGATAACAGGATAAACATCCTGGGGGTGCATCGAGTCCGGCGCCTCGGCAATGAGTGATTTTGACAGGGTAATTTGCGGATAATAACTATTTTGCACATTTTTTGTATAAATCCCTGTGAGAATTTTTTTGCTTTCCTGCGACAAATATCCCGTGTTTGTTAAATCCATCTTCGGCAAAAGGCCTTTATCCACCAGGGCTGACAGGACGGGACTGTCGTCGGAGAACAAATCATAGGCTTCATAATATTTATCATCATACTCACCGGCTTGAACATCCATCCCGGCATTTTTATTGATGATCTCCATAAAATCATCAGTATGATCCAATATGAGCCCAATTTCCTGCTGTATGTTCTGTGCAGAATGATCACTGAGGGTGGCTGGAAGATTGTCAATCTTGCCGTTTTCCTTTAAAAAGGTGAATAAATTCGCTCTGGCTGCGTTAAAGTCACTGATGATGCCGGATATCTGATCCATATTATTGAATCTTCCAAGCTGCATATAGGTATTCAGATAGGAGATATATCTCAGTAAAGCACTTTGCGCCTTTTCCTCCTTCTCTATCCAGCCCTCGTTCAGATATGTCGTATATTTGCCTTCATCAAAGGCTTTTACCTCTGATAAAAGAGTAACGGCCCTGTCGTATGTCTGGTTTGCGATCTCCATTCTGTCCTCACGGTAATCTTCAAGCATGGCAATCTGGTCCCGATACTCGTCCATATGCTGCTGACGATCACGTATAACCGCATAAGCATTTTCCAAACTATTCAGGCGGTTTTCAACGCTCTTCATATCGTCGAGGGCATTATAGGGAATAGAGCCGGACAGCACTGCTTTGTTATAGCTGTCTAAAACCGACTCGTAAGCCATCCTGCAGTTGTAATATGTGCTTTCTGTGCTGAGAAATTTCTGATAAACCTGTTCCATGGCGGATAATCTCTCCCTCCAGCTTGTAAGGAGTCTGTCAATATCCTCAATGTAAATGTTGTGTGACAGGTCAATACTGAAATTGTCATAAAACGTCAGCGCAGTATTTTCGTCTATCTCTTTCAGCTGGGTGAGGATGCTGCTTATATTCGCGGCACAAGCCTCACCGTTCGCCCTCAGGATATTGTCGGTCTCGGCAAACTGCTGCTTTACAGCATCAGAATTGAGATAGTCGTAGTCACTCTGACTCAAGCTGTTATTGATTGCAGCATTCGCCTCGCCATATTCTGCAGCCGATATGGCGTAGCTTCTCAACAGGTAATTGTTGCTGACGATGGCACTGGCTCCGCCCGAATAGGCCGCTTTCGGTGAAAGATCAATATTGACCTCCGATATGCCTGTTGAAGGGTCATAATCCACCTGCTTCGAAAGCATCACCGTCTTGTTTCCATCGAATATTCTGAAAATCGTGGTAAATTTGGATGGGATGTCCGAATAACGACTGATCAGCTCTGATGTGCTCCCGAGGATGGATTCCATCTGGACGCCCGCCAGCTGCATCAGACCGTTTATATTGATCCTGACCTCCGTGTTCTGTGTCCCGGTGACTGTAACCTTCCCAAAATCATATTCTCTCCAGTTCATCCCGGAGCCCTGCTTTGATTTTTCAAGCATCGCCTTCAAATTGACTCTTCCGAGGGACCGTTCGCCGAATTCCGGAGATTTTGCCTTTAGCTCATATTCTCTGCCGGTCTGGAAATAGCTTCTGTCAAATTCATTCAGCTTGATGGAGTAGTCAAAAACCCCGTTGCTGTCGAGGCTTTTCACAAGCGTGATCTCATTGGGATCATCCACCGGTGTGATAAATACTTCTCCGTTTGCGAAGGGCTTGTTGTTTTCAAGGTATACAGCAGCCTTCAGCCCGAAAAAGCTGTTGTTCATCCGCTCTTCGATGACCGCAGCCTTGATGAACAGAATCTGATTTAAACCTTCTACGACCGCGTCGTATTCAAAGTCCTGAAACATCCTGGCATAAATCATCTCATCGGTATAGTTCGAATCCTTGATCGCTTCCATATACCTTGTGCTTCTCATGCCGAAAATTTTCTCATAGAAGCTGATATTTTGATTTTTTACGGCTTCACCAATCAGTATTTTTTTGTAATGATCCTTGTATTGAGAATACATGCCGGGATTATTGGCGACCTGTTCTTCAAAGATTCTGTTATATTTGGCTGCGCCGGCCTGTCCGGCTTTAATCCAGTTCAGGATATTTTCTTTTGTATACCGGGACTCATTTCCCTTTACGTCCTTGTACCGTTCCGTAAAGTATGCTCTGTACGCGTTTTGCACTGCGTTGCCGGTAAAGACACCGATATAGCTGCCAACACCGTTAACCGCCTTTTTGACGTAATCAATCGCTTTCGCGATTGGGTTGATTGAACTGAGAGCATCCCACAAAACCTCCCCTATGGCTTCAAGCCCTTTATCCACATTGCCGTCCATTATCTGCTCCAGGGCATCGAGCATCTTCAAAGCCGGAACTCTGTCCGCCAGCAGATCCCTGAGTTTGCTCCGATTCGGATCATCCTGGCTTACCCCCATGGCATCAAGGATCTCTTCGATCTCCTGCAAACTGCCGTTGCTATACATCGTCCTGACATCTTCCGCATGTACAGGCTGTGCAAAGACCAGAAACAAGCTGGTTGTCATGATTGAAAGGACTAGAACCATACTGATGAGCCGTTTAAATAAAAACATAAGCTTCCCCCCCGCGTTTTTCTTATGGAATGGCCCTGTAGCTGAATTGTTTTTTTGTTACGTTCCGGAGGGCAAATAAGGGAAGAGGTGTTTTTGCAGGCCGGAGTATGAAAAACTGTTCAGCATGCAGTAAGTTTGGTTTTCCCGGAGAATTTCTCAGACATCAATATTTACCCGGTATTGATATCTGATAAACTAATATTCACGGGTTCTGTCAATAATATTTTTTTGAACTGAAAGAGGGAAGAGCGGTGGAAGATGATAAAACGTTTTATCTCAATAATTAAAATCGGGGTTAACTTCCAAACATAATCTGGTATATTGCTCGGCATTAAAAGAGGATTTTGCCGAAGAAAGGCTTTTTTTCTGCGTTACACGAACAATAACAAAAATACAAGTATACTAGACGGCTTTTTTTAATTGTTCAATACTCACCCATAAAAACAGATTTTTTAATGAATAAATCGTTGTAAAACGATAGTCTATAAAGTAATAACTTTCCAATGGAAAAATATACATGTGAATTTCCACAAAAAAAATCAATTGCATTTGTGATTTTTGTACTTTTCGTTGCGAATTGTTGCATTATCACTTGACAAAACACGCGGAATGATTAAAAATAAGTATAAGGATTTACTAAAATATTAAATCCGCAAATAAGAGAAAGGGGATCCAATAATGAAAAACAAGAAAATGTTCGCTCTACTCTTGGTTGTTGTCATGGCAGTTGCTCTTTTATCGGCATGTCAACCAATCACTCCAGTAGCCCCAGCAGCTCCAACGAAAGCGCCAGATGCGCCCGTTGACACAACTCCCGCTGAAAAAACACTTGAACCAATCACATTCACAATGTTTGTAGCAGGCCCTGGTGAAGCTCCACCGGCAAGCAACAAGATCGTTAAGAAGATCCAGGAAATCACAGGCGTCACCATTGAATATGAGTTCCTCGTAGGTGACATGGAGCAAAAAGTTGGTATCATGATCGCCGGCGGCGACTATCCTGATTTAATTGGTGCAGGCCAGGCTCGCTCAAGGTTCTTAGATGCACGCTCCTTTGTAGAACTTGACGACAAGCTTCCTAATTACCCGAACCTTTGGAAGCATTATGAACCCTTCCAGAAGAGGCTTCGTTCTGTTTCAACTGATAATAAAATATACATACTGGACATCTGGAGCCGTCAGTATTGGCTGAAAGATGGACAGGACGACTTCTACGAAGGCGATTATAATGGCCCCGCTTTCTGGATTCAAAAAGACGTACTCGCTTGGGACAACTATTCCAAACCCACAACCCTGGATGAATTCTTTGATCTGTTGGAACGTTATGCCAAAGCAAATCCCACCATCGATGGACAACCCGTTCTGCCGTTCGAAGTTCATTCACAGGACTGGCGTTCCTTCTGCCTGAAGAATCCTCCGCAGCATTTAATCGGCGGACGTAACGAAGGTGACGTTGTTGTTAAACCCGGCACCCTTGAAGTCGAAATCTATCAGAACAAAGATTATGCCAAGACCTATTATGGAAAGCTAAACGAAGTTTTCAAAAAGGGTCTGATCAACGCAGAAACCTTTACCAGAAACTATGACCAATACCTGTCCGTTATTTCTACCGGCCGTGTACTGGCAATGTTTGACCAACAATGGAACTTCCAGGATGGTGAGTTCGTATTAATTTCTGAAGGCAAAATTAACAGAACCTATGTACCCCTGCCTCTCAGCCTTGATGGCAAACCCGTTCCTTACAACAGACAAAGGAACGAAGGCATCATCGGTGGTAATGGTATGGGTATCAGCACCAAGTGCAAAGATGTTGACCGCGCTCTGCAGTTCATGGATACACTTCTTGAAGAAGATGTACATCGTCTGATGTACTGGGGTATCGAAGGCGAAGACTACTATGTAGAAAACGGACGCTACAGACGTACTCCGGAACAGAAAGCCAACTTTGACAACCCAGATTGGCGTCTTGCTAATGCTGGTTTGGTCATCGGCGACCAGTTCCCGAAACTTGAAGGCCGTTATTCCAATGGTAACTCCACCGGTGCTGCAACACAACCCGAGGAAAGACTTACAAACCAATTCCCGTACGACAAGGAATTCTACCAGAAATATGGTTACTTTACAAAGTCCGACTTCCTTCCTTTGATGGATCATCCTGGCTATCCTGAAGTATGGTCAATCTTCTCCACAATAGGAGCGGACAATGTTGCTACTCCGATATTTAATGAAATTACCGATCTTCAAAACCGTTACCTGCCTGGCGTAATCATGTCCGATAATTTTGAAGCAGCTTGGGCTGAGTACGCTAAGAGATACGAAAGTGTCGATTATCCGGCTCTGGAAGAAGAAATCGAAAAGCAAATTCAAGAACGTAAGAACTAAAATAAATAACCTGCTCTTCTTTCAAACCGAACAAGAAGAGGCGGCCGCAAAAGCCGGCCGCCTCTTTTCCATCATAAACCGGTTGAGAATCAGGGCTAAGGGGATATCGATATGGCAACTACTAAAATTGTAACTCCAAAAAAGAATTTTATGGCAGAAGTACGTAAACAAAAGTCGTTAGTCCTCATTTCTCTGCCTTATTTTGTTTACTTCTTTATTTTCTCATATTTACCGCTATGGGGTCTTACCATGGCATTTCAGAGCTATAGACCCGGAAAACCTTTTTCTGAGCAGAAATGGGTTGGGTTCAAGCATTTTAAAGATCTGTTCACTGATCCTGATTTTTACCGTGTAATGAAAAATACCCTGGGAATGAGCATCATCAACCTGACGCTCAGTTTTATCACGGCTATTGCGTTTGCACTGTTGTTAAACGAACTTTCGGGGAAATTCATTGGCTTTAAGCGGGTCGTGCAGACAATATCGTATATGCCCCATTTCCTTTCCTGGATTATCGTCTGCGGTCTTGTTTCAAATGTCCTGGCCATGGACGGTGGGGTCATCAATGAAATATTGATACAAACAGGGCTTGTCCAAGAAAAAATACATTTTATGGGTGAACCAAACTATTTCTGGTGGATTGTCGGTTTTACAAATGTATGGAAATCAATGGGTTGGAACAGTATCATTTATTTGGCGGCAATCACCTCTATCGACCCAGCGCTATACGAGGCTGCAGCTATAGATGGGTATGGCCGTTTCGGCAGAATGTGGCATATCACCCTTCCAGGTATTCGCTCAACCATAGTCGTTCTTCTTATATTAAACGCAGGGTGGATTCTCAATGCCGGTTTTGAGATTCAGTATATTATTGGATCAAACGGTCTGGTGCTTGACGTTTCAGAAACCATCGACATTTTTGTGCTAAAAGAAGGCTTTGGAAGGGCTGGTGGTTTTTCCTTTGGAACTGCAGCCGGTATGTTCAAAACCGTTGTTAGCGCTGTAATATTAATATTGTGCAATAAAATCGCCGGTTGGATGGGCGAGGACAAACTAATTTAAGAAAACGTTCTGTAGCGCTATTCGACTTGGAGGTATAGAGTCATGAGAAAATCATTAGGTGATAAGGTTATAGATATCCTTATTGTGTTTTTTATGTTAATAGTCGTTGTTGTCATGCTGTATCCGCTTTGGAACACATTGATCACTTCTTTTAACGAGGCAAGGGATTCCATAAAAGGACCACTCTATCTGTGGCCCAGGAAATGGACACTTTTTAATTATCAAAGCGTTTTTAAAACAGACAAAATCTATAACGCTTTTGTAGTGTCGGTCGCACGTACAGTAATCTCCACTGTACTGAACGTGTTGCTTTCAGGTTTACTTGGGTACGTACTAAGCCGCAAGGAGTTTGTTTTTAATAAGTTTTTAACCGTATTTATGGTAATGACAATGTACATCAACGCTGGTCTAATCCCACAGTATTTCCTATATCAAGGTTTAGGTCTGATCAATAACTTCTGGGTCTATATACTTCCTGGAATGGTGGGAGCCTTCAACGTGATCGTCATACGAACGTACATCAGTTCATTACCGGCCTCTCTTGTGGAATCAGCGAAAATTGACGGTGCCGAAGAGCTGAGAATATACTTTAGCATTATTTTCCCGCTTTGCTTACCGGTTATGGCTACCGTAGCCCTGTGGGTTGCCGTGGGCTCATGGAACTCATGGTTCGACTCTTTCATTTTTGCACCAAAGCAGGAATTCAGCACCATGCAGTACGAAATGATGAAAATATTATCCTCATCCATGCAGTCGGGGGTCAGACAACCAGACTATTTGGCAGAATCACAACAATCACGCAGCATGGTAACTCCGAATTCATTGCGTGCGGCCATGACGATGGTAGCCACTGTGCCAATCCTCATCGTGTATCCTTTCCTTCAGAAATATTTTGTAACTGTTAACATTGGTAGTGTAAAAGAGTAGTCTAGCCGCTGCCAAGGCAAAATTTTAGCTATGAAAACTTACAATTTGGAAAATGAACGCCATTCGGGCACAAAAAATATGCCTGGATGGCGTTTTTGCCTTTTCGCGAGCATTCTTCCATATGGAAATGTACGTACCGGAAGTTACTCCTGTGAAACCTGCTCAAGGTTTCGTATCGTTTGGCGACACCTGGGGCGTGGATGACTGTTCAAAAGTAAACAGGCGCAGCCTGTCATCCTGAACGAAGTGAAGGATCTCGCATTACACCTGACAAGATCCTTCGCTGCGCTCAGATAAAACTCATACCTCTGAAGCTACTTATGAACTTATTAATGGGAGGGGTGAACAGTAACTACCGGAAATATACGACTCATGGGTAGACTAAACATGAGTTGATTATAATCTGGAGTGATGATATGTTTATAGGAAGAAATACTGAGCTTTCTGAATTGAATTCAATATATCTCAAGGAAGGGTTTCGATTTGTGGCCATTGGCCTGCCTTCCAGGCGGTGCCAGAGCAGAAAGACCTGGAACACTAAAGAACCATCTCACTGTGCTTACATCATTAGAGGTTCATCATGGCAAGGGAGGCGTTACATATCAAAGGCTTCATGGCTAAGAATAAACTTTTTTTTATATTACTGGCGGCGCTTCTCACGGTTATCTTGCTTTCAGTACTTGTCAATCTGCGCTGGCAAACGGGGGAGGCTCAAGCAGCCATCACCCTCACAGAAAAAAATGGCGTTTATGACCTGACCGGCATCCCAGTTTCAGAAAAAACTGTTGTCAGGCTCAACCCCGGCAGCAACTACTACCCCAACACCTATCTTTCGCCAGACCAGGCCAATTCCGCTGTACCGGAAAGCATAACCCACTTTGAAGAAATCCGTGCGGACTACCTCTCTCAGCGGTTTATTTTGAAGACACCAGAAGGCAGCGGTGTGTATGCACTTGCCTTTACCCTTTCCGGACGTCATGCCATGCGGGTCTATGTAAACAGTGAGCTTGCGGCCCAGAACGGACAAAACGGTACCACCAGGCAAGACACAGTGGTTTGGGAAAACAACATCACATTTCACGGGGCTGCGGTAAATGGCGAAATGGACATCATTCTTCACAGCGCACAATTTTATCATGCCAAACGAGGGGCATCTCTAGCAGAACTGACGATAAGCAAAAGTGAAGCGACAGCCGATCCGTTCTTATTTGAGCGAATAAAGGGAATTGCAGTGGCGGGTGCGTTTTTATGTGCAGCGGTATTGCTGCTGGGAATTTACCTGATGCTTTCCCGCACAAAAGCGACTTTATATTTTGCCCTTGCCTGTATTGTCATGGCGCTAAGGGAATGCCTGCAAAGTCAGGCCTGGGTTTACTTCCGCATACCCGGAAACCTGTCCTTTATGCTGGAATATCTGAGCATGGTGCTGCTGACTGTTTTCCTGACGATTTATCTTGCACAGTATGCTGACGGGAGGTTACTACAGATTATTGAATATACGGCGATTCTCGGTTCCTTTGCTTATGGTGCCTGCGTGCTTCTTGGAGATTCTGTTTTTTATACCTCAATGCTAAAATATTATCAGATTTTGCTTGTTGTGTGTATTGTACCGGGTATTGCAATTCTATTTTGGAATATGCGCAACCTAATCGAGGAGCATGGTGCTGCCATGTTTGGAATAGCGGTGTTTTTCATTGCCGCCCTGTCGGATATTCTCATGTACAGTGATATTTTCGGGGACAGGCAGAATGCGCCTGTCTCTGAAGCTGCTATGCTGGTGTTTGTCCTGGCGCAGACGGTGTCTCTGTTCCAAATGAACAACCGGGTGTTGGGGAAAGTCAGGGAATCAGAGCAACGGCTGGAGGCGGAGAAAGTAGCTTTGGAAAGCTTGAACCGGCTGAAAACTGAATTTCTGGGTAATGTTTCTCACGAACTAAAAACGCCCCTTACTGTGATGTCCGGATATGCGCAGACCACAAAACAGCTTGCTGGGCAGTCGGACTTGCTCGACAGTGGTGAGGTATCCCGCAGGATGACGCTGATTTCCTCTGAGGCGGAACGGCTTTCCCTGATGGTAGGACAAATTCTGGATGTCACCCGCATGGAGGAAGGGCGTATGGTGATGGAATCGGTGCGCTGCCATGTGGATGAAATCATCCATAAGGCTGTTGAAACCCATTACCCCATCCTCAATAAAAACCAAAACCGGCTGGACATCCGCATTGAAAGCGGCCTGCCCGTCGTTCATGCCGACCCTGCGCGAATCTCACAGGTCATCGTCAACCTGATTTCCAATTCGGTACGCTTCACAACAGGCGGCGTGATTACCATATCTGCAAAAAAGAAAGATGCCAACATCCTGGTTTGTGTGTCGGATACCGGAGAGGGAATTGCGGCAGAACAATTGCCTCATATCTTTGACAGGTACATAAAAAAGCAAAAAACCGGCGGCGGTAAAGATACCGGTACCGGACTTGGTCTATATATTTGCAGGCATATTGTGGAACAGCACGGCGGACAAATCTGGATAGAGAGTGAAAAGGGGCACGGCACCTCCGTGTTTTTTACGCTGCCTGTCAAGGGTGTCACACCCCCATCGCCCTGACATGCCCTGTATACGGTGTCACACCCCCGTCCCCTTGACACAAAAAGGGGCACGGCACCTCCGTGTTTTTTACGCTGCCTGTCAAGGGTGTCACACCCCCATCACCCTGACATGCCCTGTATACGGTGTCACACCCCCGTCCCCTTGACATGCATGTATACGGTGTCACACCCCCGTCCCCTTGACATGCTTGTGTTCTATGGGCTAATACCGCACCTTGCTGAAGATGTATTCGTTCCTGCCCGAGCTTACCAGCTCAAACCAGCCGCTGTCATCCAGCTTTAGCTTCTTACGCAGGTTTGCCACATGGGTTTTGATGCTTCCGGATGCACCGACGGCTGCTTCACCCCAGGCGCGGCGATAGATTTCATCACAGCTGAGCCGACGGCCTGCAAACAGGGCAAAGCACCCAAGAAGTTGTAATTCCTTCTGCGTCAGAGAGATGTGTTCCCCATCAAGGGTTGCCTCGCCGGATAAAAAATCAACAACCAGCGGAGCCATCTCAATCTTACCGGCAGTCATGATGCCTGCCCTGCGAAGCTGTGCCGCCACCCGCGCGCTGAGGATGTTTAAATCATAGGGCTTGGTGACATAATCGTCCCCGCCCCGTAAAAGACCTTTCACAACGCTCTCATTTTCATCCCTGCAGGTCAGGAAGATAATGGGGGCGTTTGTTTTTTGCCGCAGCTCGGTACAAAAATCAAAACCGGAGCCGTCCGGCATCATCACATCCAGAAGGATCAGATCAGGTGCGTGTTCTTCCAGCAGAAAGCGCGCCATGGCAAGCGTACTCGCACAGACGATCTCATAGCCCCTGCCTTCAAAATATTCCCGGTTGATGGCCAGCACATCGGTATCATCCTCTATCATGAGGAGCTTAATATTGTTCATCTTATCACCTTATATCCTGTAACGTCAGTTTAGCATAATTTGTGAGGTAATTAAACACCAAAAAATGAAAGAAAAAACGGTTAAGATTTCTTAACCTTTTGTACACAGAGAAACTATTCTGTTACCCTTGGCTTATGCCGGGACGACTAAGCCGGCGGAAACGAGGCAATTTTTATGCTGCAAATAACCAGAGTCGACATCGTGGACGGACAGACGCTGGATATCGAACTGAGTAACGGACACCTGATCCTCTTGGACACCTGTCATCTGCCTGAAACGAACCAGAGCTTTGACAGCCTGCGGGAGCTGGAAGCCCTGCCCCGTCCCAGTACCGATGGTCGGAGCATCTTCTGGCAGGACGGGCCACAGATTACATTGGAGGAAATACTCAGATGGCTATCCACATCAATCAATCAAGAATGAGGAGGTTTCATACAATATGAAGCGGACATTGAAACAAATCGGTAGTCTGTTTATGGCGTTATGCATCGTTTTGACTATGCTGCCCATGACAGCCTTTGCAGAAACAAGTGATAAGGGTTCCGGTGGGTCTTTGGAC
>CAYVFB010000086.1:0-14558 GCA_964450305.1 uncultured Ruminiclostridium sp. | reverse complement strand
GCGATTGCAAGCAATCGCTTCCGTTGTTATAAAACGGCAGCCTTGATATAGGTGGAGCGGAAATGGAAGATAGTGGAGGGTTCTATGGCAGAAAGTTTTCAACGACCCAGTAAAACAGCAACCGATTCCATCACAGAGATGACTGAGTTGATTTTGCCCAATGACGCCAATTTATTGGGAAACCTTTTGGGCGGCAGGCTCATGCACTGGATCGATATTGCCGGTGCGATTGCTGCTTCGCGGTATTCCAACTGCGTTGTCGCAACAGCTGCCCTGGACAGCCTTGATTTCAGGCATCCTGTCCGGGTGGGCGAAATAGTGCGTCTGAAAGCCAGGATCACCTGGGTAGGGAACACCTCCATGGAGGTTCGGGTGGACGTCTACTGTGAGAACATGAAAACCGGTGAGGTGATTAAGTCCAATAAAGCCTATATCACATTTGTGGCATTGGATGATTCAGGCAAACCAGTACAAGTTCCTTCGCTGGTTCTTGAAACAGAAGAGGAACGCAAAGAACATGCATTGGCGGAAAAGCGCAGGGAAATGCGCCTGAAGAAGAAGTCCGGTTCAACATCGGCAGGCAGGCCTCTATTACCATAAGGCTTGCATGAGTGTAAAATTTTTGTTTAATCAATGCCTCTAAATTTCCGATATATAGGATATAATCCATGTTTTTGTAAAGTGTATGAAGGAAAAGAGGTGTTTTGCGATGACATTTTCAATCAGTGTGGTGAAAGAGAAAAGTACCGATCCGGATTTTACATTAAATGTGTCCCTATATGACGTGTCTGTTTCGGTTACCAATGCCATTGTTGAAGTTCAAAGAGTTCCCCCTAAGGTAAATATCCGATACCCGGATGAGATTTTGGATATTCTCCCCATCATTGACCAAAAGAAGCTGGAACTGGAGATCCTAAATAAGATTGTGGAATACATCATGCAAATATCTGATAATAACGAAATTAAAACCAACGCGATGTTCGGAAAAAAATGATAAACCTGTCATCGAAGTTCGGTTTTCTTAGCTGCCTTCAGCTTTGGCTGAAAATAGAAGTTGCCCTGGGTATCCAGGGATGCATAAAAAATATCATCGGGATTCGGCCAGCCTTTCTCCCGAAGTTGCTTTTTCAACCATGGGATGTCTAATTTAACGAGATTCAGGTTTTTCTCATGTATTCTACCATCAACAATCAAATCCACAGAAAGACCTTCGTATTTTGTTTCTATTCCTAAATCCTCCGGCGTTAAAGGCCTTTTTTGAGACTTCACCACAAGGCTGAGCTGCCCGTTTGTTTCGAGAATCCCATGCTCCACGTCTGAAATGTTCTGAATGCCTGCAATCCGCAACTGCTCCAGCAAATCATTGATCGTGTATAATTCCTTTCTCAGGTTCTTTTCCTGAAGGTTACCGTTCATGATAACAATGCGGGGGCGACCGCAAATCCAACCTCTGGCTCTAACACTTTTTACAGCCAGGAGTGACACCATGAATTGAGTTATAACCAGAATAGAAATTGGAGCGATCCCATCCCAGATTCCCTTGTTGCTTTCCGTAAGGGGAAATGCAGCTAACTCGGAGATCATCAGCGCAACGGCGAATTCAAAAGGCTGAAGCTCACCGATCTGTCTTTTTCCCATCAGGCGCATGGCTACAATAACAACCAAATATAGCACCACTGTTTTCCAAACGATTGCCATGGTTTTCCTCCGCAATCAGAGCGTTCGGGAAAGCATGTTTCCTGCATTATGTGAATTTCCAGTCATGGAAGGCCACATAGTGCATTTTACAGTTTCACCATTTATGTTTTCCGTGCTTACCGAACTGCCCCAGCTGGTATGTTCTCTTTCGTTCATTTTTCCATACCATCAGCGGAACTATGCAATAATTTACGGATTTAATATGAATAGCAAAATTCTTCACCCCAAGCGGATGTAGTATTCGAAAAAACCCAAAAAGCTTCTTCTTATCGTTAAAGTGGTCCCTGATTATCTTTCGGTTTAATGGGCTTACTTTTTTGGAAGCAAAGAGCTTAAGGGCGGACATTCCTCGCGTAGGATGGATAACAGATCCAAATCATGATATTGGCCATTGTGAAAGGTAGCCTTGCGCATGGTGCCTTCATAAATGAAACCGCAATGCTCCGCAACCCTGCGGCTTCCCGTGTTATCCTTCATCACGTTGACCTGAAGCCGGTTGATGGGGTGGCACGCGAACATATAGGCACAAAACAGCAGCAGGGCTTCACTCATATATCCCTTGCCGCCATGGGAGGGATGGAACAGCTCGTAGCCAACCTCATATCCCGATTGATAATCAAGACCTTTAAAAAACAACAGCTCACCCAAATAATGATCATCGTGATCCATGATGAGCATTCTTCCTTCATCCTTGCCCCACAAACCGGTTTTATTGAATTCATCCACAAATTCGGTTTCGGATGGGATGGATAAATGCCAGTAGGGGCCTTTATTGTTAATATCACAGATCAAGGGATAAACCTTTTCCAGATCCTTTCTTAGAAATGTGCGTAAAAGTACTTTATTACCTTTTATCATAGAACCTCCACTCAGCAGCCACGGCACAGGAAATGATGCAACAGCTTGTTACTGCTGATCCGCGTACAATGATCATCACTGTGAACCTATTATACCATATTATTGCAAAGCTCTATACGTTTCTGTTCGCCCTCCCCACTTAATATGTTCATCAGTTGTTACAGAGGTATTTGTTTTATCCTAAGCGCAGCGAAGGATCTAGTCAGGGGTAATGCGAGATCCTTCACTTCGTTCAGAATGACAGGCACTTCGCTCTGAAGGTGCCGACTGCTTCTCTGTGAACAGTCCTTCACGAACGAGGTGTCGCCAAATGACACGAAACCCAGGCAGGTTTCACAGGAGTAACCTTACGCCATTCATGGTAATTGCATGCGTCTTGTTACGATGTTATAATATGCTTACCCCATTTGACTTCAGGAAAACCTGGGAAATGGGAACTTTGTGAAAATCACAAATGCGCAGGGAGGAATTTCACATGCATTATGTCGGAATTGATTTGGGGGGAACCAATATCGCTGCCGGTATTCTGGATGAAAACCGGAAGATCATTAAAAAGGGCAGCACACCCACAGATGTGGACAGGCACTATTCTGAGATTATCAAAGATATGGCTCTGCTGGTGTTGAGGTTACTGGACGAAACCGGGTTATCGGTTCAGGATGTTCCTTATATCGGCATCGGAAGTCCCGGCATTTCGGATCGTGAAAATGGAATTCTGCAATACAGCAATAATCTCAAGTTCAACAATGTCCCTATGCGTAAGGAACTGCAAGAAACCATCTCTCTTCCTGTATATCTGGAGAATGACGCAAACTGTGCGGCTCTGGCCGAAGGTTTGGTTGGTGCCGCACATGATGTGGAAGACTCCATCACAGTAACCCTGGGCACAGGCGTTGGCGGCGGTATTATTTTAGGCGGGAAGATTTTCACAGGGTTTAACGGCATGGCAGGGGAAATTGGCCATACCGTTGTAGAACAGGGTGGCGAAAAGTGTACCTGCGGAAGAGATGGCTGCTGGGAGGCATATGCATCCGCCACAGCGCTCATCCGTCAAACCAGGCGAGCTGCACAGGAAGATCCTGATTCTGCAATTCACCGACTGTCCGGGGGAAATCTGGGAAATATCAATGCAAAAACAGCATTCGACGCGATGCGTGAGGGTGATGCCACAGGTATCAAGGTCGTAAATCAATATATTCGGTATCTGGCTGAGGGTATTGCAAATATGATCAATATTTTTCAACCCGCAAAAATTGTTCTTGGCGGCGGGGTCAGCAAGGAAGGTGAAACCCTGTTGCAGCCACTAAGAGCACTTGTTCAGGAAATTGCGTATTTCGGCGGAGGAGATGTCCCTCAGACCCGGATTGTTCGCGCGGAAACCGGAAATGATGCGGGTATCATCGGTGCTGCGCTCCTCGGTATTTCCATGGAAAAGTAACCGGATAAGCTGCTGTAAAACAAGCTGCACAGGAAGATTCGAGGTGGTCCCTTTGCAAAGCCGCAGGATAAAACTTGTCATTGAATATGATGGTTCCGGCTTTCACGGATGGCAGGTACAGGAGAATGCCCATTCCGTTCAGGCAGAACTGGAAAAGGCTATTGCCGTAATCACCGGAGAAATCACAAGGGTTACCGGGGCCGGCCGCACTGACACAGGTGTTCATGCCTTCGGGCAGGTTGCTCATTTTGATACCCAATCGAAAATTCCGGCAGAAAAGTTTTCCGCAGCGTTGAATTCCATTCTTCCGCCCGAGGTTTGCATTCTAACCTCTCATCAGGTGCCGCCAGACTTTCATGCCCGATTTTCAGCAGCTGGAAAAACATACGAGTATCGTATATTAAATCGCTCCATTCGCTCACCACTTCTGGCAAAGAGGGCATGGCATGTACGGGAGCCACTGGACTTTGAAGCTATGGAGCTTGCAGCAAAAAGTTTTATTGGCGAACATGATTTTTCTGCATTTTGTTCCAGTGGTCACAGTATTCAAACCTTTAACAGAACCCTTACCGCTTCGAAATGGACCAGGCAGGGGGATTGCCTGGTTTACCGGGTATCGGGTAATGGCTTTCTTTATAATATGGTTCGGATTATGACAGGAACCATGGTCGAAGTCGGGCTGAAAAAAAGAACGGCTCAGAGCATGGAAACCCTGCTGAATGGGAAGGACAGGAACAAGGCTGGAATTACGGCCCCGCCCCAAGGACTGTATTTGCTGGAGGTCCACTATCCGCCCTGAACCCCGCAACAATGAATGCAAATGAAGTACCCCATTACGGCATGAAGGAGAATAATGTGAAACTGAACGCGAAAATCGTAAAGGGCACGGTCATCCTGATGCAGGATGAGTCAGTTCTGTCCGGACAGGGAAGGTTTCAAAAACAGCTGGAGTCATCCTTGGTGGAGCTTTGCAAAAAACTGGGCATCTCCGTTCCTCTTTGGGTGGGTAAGAATACAAGGGAATTCGTGCGGTTTAAGTGGACTTCCTTTCATGCCGATCAGTTTTTTGAACCTGTTGAATTTGACCGTTTTGAAATAAGACTGGAAGAATAGGCCCGAAAGACGTTAAACAAAAAGGGAGATCGGTACCCGATCCCCCCTTGTACTGTATTCAAAAAAAAACATTGACTTTGAAAAAAGCCTATGGTAAAATTATAAACTGCATTATCATATTGTGGCCAGGCATACTTTCCCCATGGGAAATAATATCTGCGTTTATTATAACACAAATGTACGCAGGGTACAATATGATTTAAAGCAATTTACAGCTTAATGATGGATTAGGAGAAGGATAGCGTTTTGAACTGTAATAATGCAGCCTTATAACAGCATGATTGAGATTAGGTTCATGGTTTTGGTACGCGTTTTTTCCTAATCTATTTTTGTTGTCCGGAAAGTTAAATCTTTAGTTTTTTCTTCTAAAAGTACATATCGCAGCAGGGCTGTGATAAAGGATGAGAACGGCGGCTTACTTATTTTTTTCCTTCGAGACGGGTTTTATACCGTGCAGCGGGATAAAGATAGACCACAATGACAGTATGAGGTGATAGTGAATGGCACATGAAGTACAATTGGGCAAGACAACTCGTATGAGCTACTCGAAGATCCATGAAGTCCTCGAAATGCCAAATCTGATCGAAATTCAGAAAAACTCCTACGAGAGGTTTCTGAAAGAGGGTCTGAAAGAGGTTTTAAAGGATGTTTCCCCTATCAGCGATTATACGGGGAACCTGGTCATGGAGTTTATCGACTACTCGCTGGATGATAACATAAAGTATACCGTTCAGGAATGCAAGGAAAGGGATACCACCTATTCCGCACCCCTGAAGGTAAAGGTTCGTTTGATCAACAAGGAAACCGGCGAGGTGAAGGAGCAGGAAATCTTCATGGGGGATTTCCCGTTGATGACCGATACGGGTACCTTTGTGATCAACGGTGCCGAACGCGTTATTGTCAGCCAGCTGGTTCGTTCTCCGGGCATCTATTATGCCATGGATCGCGATAAAATCGGTAAAAAGCTTTATTCCAACACGGTCATTCCCAACAGGGGTGCCTGGCTGGAATATGAAACCGATTCCAACAATATTGTTTCCGTCAGAATTGACCGTACCCGAAAACTGCCTATCACCGTTTTTCTCAGAGCATTGGGCTTTGGCACCGATGCGGTGTTGCTGCAGTTGTTTGGCGAGGATGAAAAGCTGTTGTCCACCATCCAGAAGGACAATACCAAGAGCGAAGAGGAAGGCCTGCTCGAGGTGTACAAGCGCCTCCGTCCCGGTGAACCGCCTACGGTGGAAAGCGCCAGCAGCCTTTTACACAACCTTTTCTTCGATCCGAAACGGTATGATCTGTCCAAGGTTGGGCGTTATAAGTTCAACAAGAAGCTTGCTCTGGCCATGCGTATCTGGAACCAGGTTGCCGCGGAAAACATAGCAGATGGTCAGACCGGTGAAATTCTCGTGAACAAGGGCGAAGTCATTACCGAGGAGCTTGCCTGGCAGATCCAGAATTCCGGTATTAATGTGGTTCACATCGATGTCAGCGGCAAAACCCTGCGCATCATTGGAAACAATACCGTCGATCTGCAGCCATACATCAATTTCAAGGCATCGGACGTCGGCATTACGGAAAAAGTGCGTTATGATGTTCTTCAGGAAATTTTAAAGGAATATGAAACCGACGAAGAGATAAAAGCAGGTCTGGCTGCTAATAAAGATCTGCTCATTCCAAAAAACATCACCATTGAAGATATTATCTCCTCTGTAAACTACATTCTGTGCCTGGATGACGGCATCGGTACCCTGGATGATATCGACCATCTGGGTAACCGCCGCTTACGTTCAGTGGGCGAGCTGCTGCAGAACCAGTTCCGCATCGGCCTGGCCAGAATGGAACGTGTCGTTCGTGAAAGGATGACCATCCAGGACATCGATATTGTCACACCTCAGGCGCTGATCAATATCCGCCCGGTGGCTGCTGCCATCAAGGAGTTCTTTGGAAGCTCCCAGCTGTCACAGTTTATGGATCAAACCAACCCATTGGCTGAGCTGACCCACAAGCGCCGTCTCAGTGCACTGGGCCCCGGCGGTCTGTCCCGTGAGAGGGCGGGGTTCGAGGTTCGTGACGTTCACCATTCACACTATGGACGCATGTGCCCCATTGAAACCCCTGAAGGCCCGAACATCGGGTTGATCGGTTCTTTAAGTACTTATGCCAAAATCAACGAATATGGGTTCATCGAAGCTCCGTATCGCCGGGTCGATAAGGAAAACAGGTATGTTACCAACGAAGTGTTTTATATGACTGCCGACGAAGAAGACGGCTATATTGTTGCCGAAGCCAACGAACCCCTCGATTCGGAAGGACGTTTCCTCAGCAAGCGTATCGGTTGTCGCTTCCATGAAGAAATTCTCGAAGTGGACACTGACCGTGTGGACTATATGGACGTTTCACCGAAGCAGCTGGTGTCCGTTGCAACCGCAATGATCCCCTTCCTCGAGAACGATGACGCAAACCGTGCGCTGATGGGCTCCAACATGCAGCGTCAGGCTGTGCCGCTCATCCGCCCTGAATCTCCCCTGGTAGGGACCGGCATTGAATATAAGGCCGCAAGGGATTCCGGTGTTGTTATTCTATCCAAAAACGACGGCGTGGTCGAAAAGGTTACCGCCAGTGAAATTGTCATTCGTCAGGACAATGGAACAAAAGAACATCATAGATTGTTAAAATATCAAAGATCCAACCAGGGCACCTGCATCAACCAGCGCCCCATCGTGAAGAAGGGTGAGGTTGTGAAGGCCGGGGATGTCATTGCCGATGGCCCATCCACCGAAAAGGGTGAAATCGCTCTGGGCAAGAACGTGCTGATCGGGTTTATGACCTGGGAAGGCTACAATTACGAGGATGCTATATTGATCAGCGAAGAGCTGGTTCGTGATGATGTATATACCTCCATCCATATCGAGGAGTACGAGTCCGAATCCCGTGACACCAAGCTTGGTCCTGAAGAGATCACCCGCGATATTCCCAATGTCAGCGAAGATTCCCTGAAGGATCTTGATGAGCGCGGAATCATCCGTATCGGTGCAGAGGTTCGTGCCGGTGACGTATTGGTGGGTAAGGTCACTCCGAAGGGAGAAACTGAGCTGACTGCCGAGGAAAGGCTGCTGCGCGCGATCTTCGGTGAAAAGGCCAGAGAGGTCAGAGATACATCCCTGCGCATTCCCCATGGTGAGTCCGGTATTATTGTGGATGTTCGCGTATTCACCCGCGAAAACGGCGACGAGCTGCCTCCGGGCGTTAATCAGCTGGTACGCGTATATGTTGCTCAAAAGAGAAAGGTCTCTGTCGGGGATAAAATGGCAGGTCGCCACGGAAACAAGGGCGTTATTTCCCGAATCCTTCCGGCAGAAGATATGCCGTTCCTGCCCGATGGCACGCCGCTTCAAATCGTTTTGAATCCGCTGGGCGTTCCGTCCCGTATGAATATCGGTCAGGTGCTGGAAGTCCACCTTGGCTATGCCGCAAAAGCTTTGGGCTGGAAAATTGCCACTCCGGTCTTTGACGGGGCTAACGAACAGGATGTTATCGATACATTGATCAAAGCAGGCCTGCCGGAGGACGGCAAAGCAGTCCTGTACGACGGCCGTACCGGCGAGCCTTTTGATAACCGTGTAACCGTGGGCTACATGTACTACCTGAAGCTTGCCCACCTTGTTGACGACAAGATTCATGCCCGTTCCACAGGCCCATACTCGCTGGTTACTCAGCAGCCTCTTGGTGGTAAAGCCCAGTTTGGCGGCCAGCGCTTCGGTGAAATGGAAGTTTGGGCGCTGGAAGCATACGGCGCGGCATACAGCTTGCAGGAAATTCTCACGGTCAAGTCCGACGACGTGGTAGGCCGCGTGAAGACCTACGAGGCCATTGTCAAGGGTGAGAATGTTCCCGAACCGGGCATTCCGGAATCGTTCAAGGTTCTGATGAAGGAATTGCAGTCTCTGGCACTGGACGTCAAGGTGTTCAGCGAAGAGCGCGAAGAAATTGAAATCAAGGAATCGGTGGATGATGATCTGGAAGAGCTGGATGTAAACCTGGAAGGCCGTGAAGATGAAATGTATACCAGCATGGATCAAGGCCTTGAAGAAGCCGGCGAATTTGTGGATGACGAATTTAACGTGGATTTAGAGCTTGATAATCTCGACAATGCGGACGAACTGGATGAAGATGCCGTGGATGAACTGTTTGCGGCGGACGACAGTGATGATCTGCTTGACGAGGACGATGACGTATAGGAGGTGACAGAGCATGTTTGAATTGAACAATTTTGATGCGATACGGATAGGCCTGGCTTCTCCGGAAAAGATACGTGAATGGTCACGCGGAGAGGTTAAAAAACCCGAGACCATTAACTATAGAACCTTGAAGCCGGAACGTGACGGGTTGTTCTGTGAAAGAATCTTTGGTCCCACCCGGGACTGGGAATGTCATTGCGGCAAATACAAGCGCATCCGCTACAAGGGGATCGTCTGTGACCGCTGTGGTGTTGAGGTAACCCGTTCAAAGGTGCGCCGTGAAAGAATGGGCCACATCGAGCTGGCCGCGCCTGTTTCACACATATGGTATTTCAAGGGTATCCCCAGCCGCATGGGCCTTTTGCTCGATATGTCACCAAGGGCACTGGAAAAGGTATTGTATTTTGCTTCCTATGTGGTCATCGACCCGGGACAGACCCCTCTGTCAAAGAAGCAAATTTTAAATGAAAAGGAATACAGGGACAGTATCGAAAAGTTCGGAAGCAATTTCCGCGCCGGAATGGGTGCCGAATCCATCAAGGAACTGTTAATGGAAATCGATCTGGATGCCCTTGCAAAGGAATTGCGCGGTGAGCTGGAAGATACCAGCGGCCAGAAAAAAATCCGCGCGATTAAAAGGCTGGAGGTTGTGGAAGCCTTCCGCACCTCCGGAAACAAGCCCGAATGGATGGTACTGGATGTGGTACCGGTCATTCCGCCCGAGCTGCGCCCCATGGTCCAGCTGGATGGCGGACGGTTCGCCACCTCCGATTTGAACGACCTGTACCGTCGTGTGATCAACCGCAACAACCGCCTGAAAAGGCTTTTAGACCTGGGCGCTCCCGAGATCATTGTCCGCAATGAGAAGAGAATGCTTCAGGAGTCCGTCGACGCGCTGATCGACAACGGCCGTCGCGGCCGCCCTGTTACGGGCCCCGGCAACAGGCCGCTGAAGTCCCTGTCCGATATGTTAAAGGGTAAACAGGGCCGCTTCCGCCAGAACCTTCTGGGTAAACGCGTGGACTATTCCGGACGTTCGGTTATCGTCGTCGGTCCGGAGTTAAAGATATTCCAGTGCGGCCTGCCAAAGGAAATGGCACTGGAGCTGTTCAAACCCTTTGTGATGAAAAAGCTCGTCGAAGGCGGGCTTGCCCATAATATTAAGAGCGCGAAGAGAATGGTCGAGCGCGTCCGCCATGAAGTATGGGATGTTCTTGAAGAAGTTATCAAGGAGCATCCTGTGCTGTTGAACCGCGCACCGACGCTGCACCGTCTGGGTATTCAGGCTTTCGAGCCCGTATTGGTTGAAGGCCGTGCGCTGAAGCTTCATCCGCTGGTATGTACCGCCTATAACGCCGACTTCGATGGTGACCAGATGGCCGTTCACGTACCACTGTCTGCTGAAGCGCAGGCTGAAGCAAGGTTCCTGATGCTGTCTGCAAACAATCTGTTAAAGCCTCAGGACGGAAAGCCGGTTACCGTGCCTACACAGGACATGGTTCTTGGCAGTTATTACCTGACCGTTGATAAGGAAGGCGACATTGGTGAAGGCAAGATATTCAGCTCACAGGAAGAAGCTCAGATGGCTTACGACAACAAGATCATTTCGCTGCACTCCCGCATAAAGGTTCGCATTACGAAAACCGTAGACGGAGAGAAGAAGAGGGGTATTGTTGAAACCACCATTGGAAAGCTGATCTTTAACCAGGCAATTCCACAGAATCTGGGCTATGTAGACAGAGACGATCCAGATAATCTGTTCAAGCCTGAAATTGATTTTCTGGTGAGCAGAAAGGAACTGGGTAAAATCATCGACCGTTGCATCCGTGTAAACGGTGCCAATGTTACCGCTCAGGTTCTGGACGACATTAAAAAGCTCGGGTTTAAGTATTCCACCAAAGGTGCCGTGACTATCGGTGTTTCCGACATGATCATTCCGGAGATCAAACAGAAGTATCTGGAGGAAACCGATAAGAAGGTTGAAATGATCACCAAGCAATACCGCCGTGGGATGATCACCGAGGAAGAACGTAAAAACGCGGTTGTCAATGCCTGGAACAAGACCACTGAAGATGTTAAGAACGCGCTGATTGCCAGCATGGATAAGTTTAATCCGGTTTACATGATGTCCAACTCCGGTGCCCGTGGTAACGTGAACCAGATCCGCCAGCTTGCCGGTATGCGCGGCCTGATGGCCGATACCTCCGGTGAAACCATTGAAATTCCGATTCGGTCCAACTTCCGTGAAGGCCTGAACGTTTTGGAATACTTCATCTCTACCCATGGCGCCCGAAAGGGTTTGGCCGACACCGCCCTTAGAACGGCCGACTCCGGTTATCTCACCCGCCGTCTGGTTGATGTCAGCCAGGATGTTATTGTTCGTGAAGCCGATTGCGGAACCGATGAAGGCATCGCTGTTACCGATATCGTCACCAGCGGTGAAAAGATCGAAGGTCTTGAAGAACGCCTGACAGGACGCTACGCAGCAGAAGACATGATCGATCCGGTAACCAAAGAAGTGTTGGTTCACCATCATGATCTGATCACTGAAAAAATAGCGCACAAACTGGTGGAAAACGGAGTGAAGAAAGCAAGAATTCGTTCCGTGTTAACCTGCCGATCCAAGACCGGTGTCTGTGCGAAGTGCTACGGCCTGAACCTTGCTACCGGTGAAGAATGTAATGTGGGTGAGGCTGTGGGTATTATCGCTGCCCAGTCCATCGGTGAACCGGGTACACAGCTGACCATGCGTACGTTCCATACCGGCGGTGTCGCGGGAGACGATATCACGCAGGGTCTTCCCCGTGTTGAAGAATTGTTTGAAGCAAGAAAACCGAAGGGTCTTGCAATCATCACTGAAATTGCCGGTGTGGTTGCTTTAAAGGAAACCAAGAAGAAGCGCGAAGTGGTTGTCAGCAACGACTCCAGTGAAGCACATACCTACCTCATTCCCTACGGCTCCAGGCTGAAGGTTGCCGACGGTGAGGCAGTGGAGGCCGGTGACGAGCTGACTGAAGGCTCTGTAAACCCCCACGATATTCTGAAAATCAAGGGCATCCATGCCGTACAGTCCTACCTGCTGCGCGAGGTGCAGAAGGTTTACAGGCTGCAGGGCGTGGATATCAATGACAAGCATATCGAGGTGATTGTCCGTCAGATGCTGCGCAAGGTGAAGGTGGATGAAGCCGGAGATACCAACCTGCTTCCGGGAAGCCTTGTGGATATGTTCGAGTTTGAACAGTCTAATGCTGAAGCCGAAGCAAACAACCTGCGCTTGTCCGAAGGTAAACGGACTCTGCTGGGGATTACCAAGGCATCGCTGGCTACAGACTCCTTCCTGTCCGCCGCATCCTTCCAGGAAACCACCAGGGTGCTTACCGAAGCCGCGATCAAGGGTAAGATCGATCCGCTGCTTGGACTAAAGGAAAACGTGATCATCGGTAAGCTGATTCCAGCCGGTACCGGCATGAATATTTACCGCGACATCGAGGTTGAGGCCGGAACGAAGCAGACCGAAAGCGACGAAAGCGTATACCTTGAAAAGCTGTAAGCAAAAAACAAATGTAAAACTAAAAGACCGGCAGTTACTGCCGGTCTTTTCATTATCAGTAGATAATCGTTCAACAAGTGCAATATTTGCTGACATGCTTTATGCCGTGCGGGAGCTTCTTCGTGTAAACTTGGAACATGCTTTCTTCTGGCTGCCATCACATTTACGAACTGAAAACAAGCTGCAGACGCCGTAATTGCTGTTATGAGTATCGGGTGTGAAGGTAAAATGCAGGCAGTCGGAACAGCGCAAACTGATCTGGCGTTTCAGCGAATCCTGATCAAAGGCCATAAAACGGTTGCAGCTGTAGTTTGGGGATACCACGCCCTTTTCACGGCACAAAATCTCATTTCTGATGCCGATGGCAACCCCTCTGATGCAGCTTCTGCAACTATTGTCTATGGAAACCTTCTTTTTCATATCTATCAACCCTGACCTGCCTCCTATTTGCTTTCATTATATCACAGGCCTCTGTGGAAAACAGAGCACGGGAAATAGTACCGCATTTTTTTTGCAGAACTATGGAAAATGAACCTCAAATCCGTTAGAATGAAATCGTTACTGTTTACAAATATGTGTTTTATCCTGTGCTCGGCGAAGGCTCTTGAGTACTAACGCGAAGATCCTTCACTTCGTTCAGGATGGCAGACACTTTGCTCAACAGGCTGTGCCTGCTTTCCTCTGAATAGTAACATGAAATCAGTCATTGTGAGGAATTATGGAAAAACGTCTGAATGCTTTTCAGCTAAAAATGATCGCGATTGTTTTGATGGTCATTGATCATACAGGGGCGCTGTTTTTTCCCCATGTCACCTTTCTTCGTATCCTCGGCCGTCTTTCGTTCCCATTGTTCGCATTTTTTATTGCACAGGGCTTCTTTCATACCCGATCGGTTAAGAAATACTTGCTGCGTTTAGGGCTTTGTGGTGTTTTGTTTCAAATTCCGGACTGGTTCTCAACCATTTATGGAAGGCTGACCAATAACCCTTATTTCGGCGCCCATTATGTGCTGAACATCTTTGCAACCCTGTTTTTTGGCCTGGCAGCCATCGCCTTGTTTGATCGGTTAAAGAATAAAAACATTCTGTTGTCCTGGCTTGCGGCAACCGCCATGGCGGTGCTGGCACAGGTGACCGGTGCCGATTATGGCGCGTATGGTGTGTTTTACATATTGATGTTTTACCTGGCCGGTACAGATATAAAAAAGATTTTCATTGGAACCATCGTGCTCCATGCGGCATATGGGTGTTTTGAAATGGGACTCAGCCTTGTTCAGAACGGATATGCGGCATTTCCCCATTCCATACAGCTGTATTCCATGCTGTCGGCTTTTTTAATATCAATGTATAATCACGAGCAGGGCCGAAAAATGAAGTTTTTCTTCTATGCATTTTACCCCGGGCATATGATTGTTTTGTACCTGATTCACGCGCTGATCGCATAGATCTAATTAATTCATCATCGGTTTCAGGTTTGTGATTGGTGTATACCAACCATCACTGCCTTCATCTTTTTTTCTCTCCGTTTATTTTATATCTGCAACATAGCACATTTTACTGATTCGTGCTAAACCGCGTAATATAATTGCAAGCAATCATTTCTGTTGCTATAAGAACCTTATCACTACGTGATAAGAACCTTGTAACGGTGTGTTGCGATTGCA
>CAYVFB010000085.1:0-14827 GCA_964450305.1 uncultured Ruminiclostridium sp. | reverse complement strand
TGAAAATTTGCGCCAGGTCCCTGGCCTCCTCCGGGGTAACAGTAAAATCGCCGCCGGCGGCGGCCCTGTCCAGCAGGCCGCGGTAAATTCTGACCACAGTGGCCACGTATTCCGGCCTTTTCATCCGCCCTTCAATTTTAAAGCTGGTAACGCCGGATTGCACCAGCTCAGGAATATATTCCATCATGCACAAATCCTTTGAATTGAAGATAAAGGTGCCGGTGTCATCCTCTATAACGGGGAAATACTCTCCCGGCCTTTTCTCTTCCACAAGATGGTATTTCCAGCGGCATGGGTGCGCGCAGTCTCCTCGATTGGCATCCCTGCCGCAATGACCGCAAGCTCTTTGAGGGAAAGCTCACGGGCGGCAATAATTCTTGCCGCGCCCTGCTTTTGCCAGAACCTCGCACTGTGGTAGTTTGTCACGTTAGCCTGTGTGCTGATATGCACCGGCAGCTCCGGGCTTGTCTGTCTCACCAGCGAGAACACCCCGGGGTCTGAGACGATGACCGCATCGGCGCCCCATTGCGCCAGGGTTCGGATATAGCCTTCCATGCCGGTAAAATCCTGGTTATGGGGTAATGTATTCATGGTCACATAGACCTTTTTATTCCTTTGATGTGCGTATTCCAAAGCCTGCTTCAGCTCATCCGGGGAGAAGTTTCCCGCACCGGCCCGTAACCCAAAGCGCTCTCCGGCAAGATAAACCGCATCCGCTCCGTATAAAATGGCCATTTGCAGTTTTTCCATATCTCCTGCAGGGGCCAGTAATTCAATTGACATTCGTTCCCTCCATCCAATCCGTAAACCTTAAAAAACCATGAGTTCTATGACAACACATCTTTTCACTCGTTAGTAAATAAGGCTGTTTTCTTACACTATAACCTGACCTCCGGTGCTCATCTTTTAATCGAAACAGCCATCCCGTCCCCAATGGGAATAATACTGGTCAATAGACCCTCATCGGACATCAACGCATCAATATATGCTTTTAACCTTACCGTAATCGTTCGGTGCTTGTGCTCGATAAAGCCTTCCTTCGCGACCATACCCCTGTAAAGAATATTATCTGAAATAAGCAAACCACCCGGGTTTAACAGACGCAGACAATGCGGAAGGAACTCCGGATACTGCCCCTTTGCGGCATCCAAAAAGATAAAATCATAAGGATGTTCCAGGCATTGCAGCACCTGCGCAGCATCTCCCCGCAGCACTCTGACGATTCTTTCAAGGCCTGCCCGCCGGATATATCCGTCGGCTTCATCCGCCCTGTCCTCGTCAAGCTCGATAGTATCCAGGAACCCTGGCTCATCCATCGCCCTGGCCAGTTGTATGGATGAATATCCGATGGCAGTACCGATCTCCAGAACCTTCTTCGGTTTTGAAAGGGTGCATAGCACCTCCAAAAGGCGGGCAGATTCCCTTTGAATAACAGGAATATGCCTGCTGCGGGCAAACTCCTCCATTTCCATCAGCAATGGATCCTGCTGTTTTGTCACGGCATACAAATAATCGAGTATATGTGGATAATGAATTTCATTTTCCAAAGGTTCGTTCCTCCCGGAAGCTTGAAAAAAGAAAGAAACCAGAGTTTATTTGCAGGCTCCGGCTTCTCATATTTTTCAACTATCAGCTTTAAGCTCTATCTCATCCCGTACGCATCCAGATCGCGGTTATGCCCGGTAAGGGTTTCGTTATAAATAACGGTTCCATCGGGCGGGGAGAAGAAGAAATAATAGTCGGTATCTTCGGGATACAGCGCCGCCTCGATGGCATCGGCCCTTGGGGAGCATATGGGACCCGGTGGAAGGCCCTGATGGGTGTAGGTATTGTACGGGCTGTCTATCTGCAGATCCTTGAAGGTGACCAGCTGGATTCTGCCCAGCCCTGCCATGATTCTGGCATACTGGATGGACGCATCAGTTTCAAGGTATGGGAACCCTCTGCTGTTTAGCCGGTTATGAAACACACTGGAGATTTTTTTGTAATCCTCCAGGTACTTCGCTTCCATTTCAATGATGGATGCCAGTGTGACCACCTCATCCACGGTCATTCCCAGTTCCCCGGCCCGCAAGTACCATTCGGCCTTGAAGATGGAATCAAACTCGGACAGCAGCCTGTCAACAATCTCTTCTTCCTTCCATTCCAGATCTATCTGATAGGTATCGGGATACAGGTAACCCTCAAGGGGATAGGTGCGATCGGGTACATCTTCAAGAAACTTATATTTTTTGATCTTCGTCATGCACAGGGATTCGAACCTTTCGCGATCCACCATGCCTCTTTCGGAAAGATAATCCAACGTCTCGATGACCGTAAACCCCTCGGGAACACGCATGTCTTTCGAGGGACTTGCCAACGGGTTGTTGGTTAAAACCAGCATCAGCCCTTCGTAATTCAATTCCCTGCTGATGATATGCTTGCCTGCTTTATATTCTCCGTTGTAACCGTTTAATTCCGAAAGGAACTTAAACAGCCACGGATATTCCACAAAACCTTCCTTGTGCAGCAGCTCGGCAATGTCTGTTGCAGTATAGCCTTCCGGGATTTCAATTTCAACCTGTTGTTCCTTTGGTATTACTATCGTTCCCGTTTCCACATATTCGAGGCCGTATTTTGTTAAGTAGTTATAAGATATATAGCCCGCGGTTAAGAATAAAACCATGCAGATCACTACAAATATCAGGAATCGTAAAAACCATCTTTTCTTTTTCTTTGTCGGTTCTTTCATTGTTCTACCTTCCCACAGCATTCATGGTACATGGTGTAATGCTGTGTTTATGTGACAACTTTTATTTCAAGCCTCTTGTGCGACATCTTTCAGCTTCGTTCAAACTGCCACTGCGACATGCTGTAATCTTCGTTCAAACTGCCACTGTGACATGCTTTAAGCTTCGTTTATACTGATATTACGCAACTTGAAGCTCCTATTACGACATCCTTCATGCCTCGCCTAAACTGGTTTTCTTCCTCTCCTTGGCCCGCAGGCTTGCGTCGAGCACTTTTTTGCGTAAACGGATAGTCTTTGGGGTAACCTCTACCAATTCATCCTCGGCAATAAACTCTAAGCAAGCTTCAAGGCTCATGATTCTGTGAGGAACCAACCTAAGCGCCTCGTCTGATCCTGAAGCCCTCATGTTTGTGACGTGCTTTTTTTTGCACACATTAATGACCAGGTCATCCACCCTGGAGCTTTCACCAACGATCATTCCCTCATAGACCTGTTGACCCGGTCCGATAAACAGCACGCCCCTGTCCTGTGCATTATATAAACCATATGTGACTGCTTCGCCGTCTTCCCATGCGACCAGCGAACCACGGGTTCTGCCCCTGACATCGCCCCTGACGGGCTCATAGCCATGGAACACATGATTCATTATACCATTTCCCCGGGTATCCGTCAAAAATTCAGACCTGAAGCCGATCAGCCCTCTGGCAGGTATCTTATATTCCAGCCTGGCCAGGCCCTGATCCGATGCATGCATGTTGGCAATCTCACCCCTTCGGGCACCAAGCTTTTCCATAACCGTGCCCATATAATCCTCGGGGACATCAACGATCAGGTATTCAATAGGCTCCAGTGTTTGCCCGTCGACCACCTTTGTGATGACCTCAGGCTTGGAGACCTGAAACTCATATCCTTCCCGCCGCATCGTTTCGATCAGGATGGACAGGTGCAGTTCGCCCCTGCCGGACACCTTGAAGCTGTCGGGGGAATCCGATTCCTCTACCTTCAGGCTGAGGTTTGTTTCCCTCTCTTTAAATAGCCTTGCACGCAGATGTCTGGAGGTGACATAGGTTCCCTCGCGGCCTGCGAAAGGGCTGTTGTTTACAACAAATTGCATGGAAATAGTGGGCTCATCCAGATCGATAAAGGGCAGGGGTTCGGGATGCTCCGGCTCACAAACCGTCTCACCAATGGTGATATCTTCAGTACCGGTTAAGCATACAATTTCGCCGGCTTGAGCCTGATCGACGTCCATACGCTTCAGGCCGGAAAAAATTTGCAGTGTTCCAGCCTTGATGGGCTCACAGGTACCGTCCTTTCGGCATACAACCAGGCGCTGCCCCTTGGTGATAGTACCCCTTTCAATCCGGCCAATGGCAATTCTGCCCACATATTCATCATAATCCAGAGAAGAGATCAGCAGTTGAAGGGGTTCGTCGGCATTACCCTTTGGCGCGGGAACATATTTGATAATGGTATCAAAAAGTGCCGACAGATCATCGGCATCCTTCTGGGAATCCGTAAACGCAATGCCATCCCTGCCCGAGGCAAAAATATAGGGAAAATCAAGCTGTTCCTCACTGGCTTCCAGTTCGATGAACAGATCCAGAATTTCGTCGATGACCTCTTGGGAACGGGCTTCCCGACGATCGACTTTATTGATCACCACAATGGGTTTTAAATTTAGTTTCAGCGCTTTCCTTAGCACAAAACGGGTTTGGGGCATAGGACCTTCAAAGGCATCCACCAGCAGCAGGACACCGTCGACCATTTTCAGAATCCGCTCCACTTCGCCGCCAAAATCGGCATGACCCGGGGTATCTACGATGTTGATACGCATCCCCTTGTAAGAAACGGCTGTATTTTTAGACATGATGGTAATTCCTTTTTCTCGTTCGAGATCGTTTGAATCCATCACGCGTTCCACTACTTTTTCATTTGCCCTGAAAATACCGCTTTGACGCAGCATGGCATCCACCAGTGTGGTCTTGCCATGGTCAACATGTGCGATAATGGCAACATTTCTGATATCATTACGAATAGCTGTCATTCTTTCACTCCCCTAACATCACTTTTCCCATTCTAAACTGATGTATAAGGGATTGTCAATAAAAATCTTACCCTCTGAACAGCAACCCTCTGAACACATGAAGGGGACATTCCGCAAAAAGCATGACCCGCGAAGCAGCGGTGTGTCCCCCAACCTGCTACCCTCTGAACAGCAACCCTCTGAAAAGAATGCGTTTATGTAAATACAGCGCACGTCCTGACTTTGCCTTCACCTCCCTGGTAAAAGCAAAAAGCCTTTTTAAGGATACCTTATCCGGCGTATGCATCCCAAATCGGACGTTGTAAAACATCTCCACCATTTCGGCCATGGTCATATGAATCAGCTGGAACCTCTCATCCACACGCTTTGCAAAGTTTTTTGGTGTTTCTCCCAGCTTGCTGACGCACCCAACCTGACGCAGGAGCAGAACCAAATACCGATAAACTGCGGGTACGCTTTTTTGGGCCGGCAGCAATCGAAGAACAAGAAAATGCAGCAGCACGGCAATCAGATTCAGAAACAGGATCCCCGCAATGACAGCACCAGCCCATAGAATAACGGTGACAGCTTCAATACCGGCTTTGTTATTAACGTCGATATCATAATCCATTGGTAGATTGCTTGGCATATATAGATACTGATCAGGAATTTCCGGCGGCAGCTCTGGGTAATAACCTGTCCCATCATTGTCTTGCAGTGATACGAAGAAATTCATCGCCCCGGCATATGGGGGGGTCGGTTCAAAAGTGATCCAACCCACACCCTCGAGATAAACCTCTACCCAGGCATGAGCATATTGGTTGGTCACATGATAGTAACCATTTTTGTCAGGTGTTTGAGGCATGACAAAGCCTTCCACATATCGGGCCGGTATTCCTGCCGCTCGTGTGAGGATGCATAGGGCACTGGCAAAATACGCGCAGTAGCCTTCCTTGCCCGTAAACATGAAATAGTCCACAAAATCCTGGTTTTGCGGTGGAACCCCAGGTGTGAGTGTATAGGCGAAATTCTCTCGCAGATATTTCTCCATGGCAAGAACCTTGGAGTATGTTGAAAGTTCAGATTCCGTTAAATCTGCAGCCAAAGTCAGTACCCGCTCAGGAATAGTTTCTGGCAGTCCAGTGTAACGATTGTATATGTCATCACGGTATTTTTCCAACTCGCGGTATACCTTAAGGAAATCGTTCATTTCGCTTCTTGTAAGCTCCGCGTTAGCAACCCCGTACTCCTCCATGCCTTCAAGAAAAGCGTCGTTTGCTAAGCGAAAATTCCGGTACAGCCCAGGGCTGCTGGAATTGTAATACTGCTTTAATGCCTCCATGCCATAAGCTGGCTGAACATAGTTATAATAATATTCACTGTCCCGCGCAAGCCTGACATCGCCTTCAAAGATTCCTTCCGGGCTTTCTGTCAGCCTGACGCCAGGCAGTCCGTTAATGGGGACATAGGTTTTCAGGGGGGTAAACAAGGTTCTGGTTCTCACTTGCAGATACCTTACAGATATAGACTGCTCCGGGTGAAGCTTGCTTAAAAGCTGAGGCCTCAGACTAGACCGGATGAAATCGATATATTCCGTCGGATTCGCTTTTGCGGCATCCAAAATACGGGCTTGCTTCACTTCATCATTCACTTCACTCGGAAATACGGTCACCAGGCTGTCTTGCACTACATCTCCTGCTGCCTGTTCGAAGGAATAGATGGCTGAGCCCTCCTGAACATAGATCGTCTGCTCCCCCCCATCTTTAGTTGAGAAGGTTGTTTCTTTGTACTCGTCGGAAGAACTCTGTTCTAAATACTCCCGGTATTGCCGCAAGTTGAAAAGATTTAGCGAGGCGCCGCCAGCCTTCCATCCATATTGCAATTCAAGAAGATCCATGGCACGATCAGTGGTATCTTCCAGTTCTTCCTGTTCTGTCCTAATCCAGCCCGAGCCTGTATACTCATCATAAACCGCTCCACGCAGATAAACACGGGTCGGTGACTTTACGACCATCACCGGAGTATAATCGGGATATACCGGCCCACCAAGACGTTTGGGATCTCCAAAGCCCGTATTCGCCAGCGTAAATTGATCATAGCGATCCACGTTATACTTTTCATGAAGCGTCCAGTACCAGATGTTGATTTTTTCATCCAGCCAGGGCCATTTCAGTGGCACATTCTTTACGGTAAATACGGAAGCAACCAGAAGAATGAGCAGGGCAACAGGAACGAAAAAGACAATGGTGTTTGTTCCCAGGGGCACCTGTTTCCTGTCAGAATCTTTTTTTCGGTAAAGGATGTATTTATAATGGATAAAGCAAACAATCGCAACCGTAATGAAAATATAAAAAGAGATTTTGTCCACATGCCTGAACATCGACCAAAGCGCGATGAAAAGACCGGCTCCGGGAACGATTAAGAAATAGAAACGCAAACGCGGTACAAGAAGGTAATAAACAGGGATGGCCAGCACCAGGGCATACAACACAACAGTCCACCACAGCAACGCTTCTGGTATCGTTTTGCTGTAATAACCTGTACTGATCTGCACAAGAGCCTTTCCCAGAGTGCCGATAGGCTGAAAGATTTTTCCAACGCCTACAGAACCTTCTGCCAGCAGAACATAAGCGGTATAGCCTGCTCCCAGACCGATCGCGGATAAAAACACAATGCGGCCGGGACGTGTATCTGAAAGGAACAAAGCCAAAATTGCAGCAAAAGAAATCATAAGCATCTGCCAGGCTTTTACCGGAATATGCATGGGAATCAATACAGATCGATAAATAGCAAAATGATAGAATACCCCGATAAACCCCAAACACAAAAGATCCCTGAAGTTTTTTTTCATTGGAAATCTCCCTTTCATCCAGCCGCTGTTTTGTCTTCGTCGAAGATTTTCATGTTCCTGATAAGGTTGACCACCCGGATACCCATCTCGGGCATTTCCTCCTGAAGGGCTTTTTCAACCTCTTTCTTCATATCGCCCTCCGACACCGCACAATAGAACAGGGATACATCGTGGCCGTTAACATTCATTTTGTGCAGGCTATCCAGATGGTTCTCATCAATGACCGGAGAAAAAACCATCACGCTTTGCCTTTCGGGCATGCTGTCGATGAAGTAATTCATCACTTCTGCGAAAGAAACCTTTTGATCAAAGGGCATGAAGGCCAACAACTCATAAAGCTGTTCAAACCCGTTCATATCGGCGTATTCCAGTGTAACCTGCTCTTTCCTGAAAAAGCAGAGCTTCAGAACGATATTGGCACTTAGAAAAACCCTGGCCATGGAGACAAGAACCTCGATGGTTCTGTCCTCGATGTTCAATACTTCTTCAGACTCTCCCTCGATCTGTTCAAGGTTTACAAGCAGCCAGAACTCCTTTTCCGAGGATGCATTGGTTTCCCTGGTAAGCCATTTATTATACTTGGAGGATAGCTTCCAGTGTATTTTTTTCAGACTGTCCCCATACATATACTCACGGATGTCTCTTAATTCAGTATGGCCGCTGTTTTTGTTCTGGGACAGGTAATCATTTTCAGAAATTCTCATATAGGGAATGTCCATCTCATCCATGGGAAAAATGCGCGGAAACACACGGATCAGCTTTGTTTCACCCGGCAGGTATTTAAAACAGAACAGGTTCAGGAAATCCCGCACCTCGATGTGAGATATGCCGATTTTATATTTCCCTCTGTAAAGGATCGGCACGTTAAAACTGAAGTCCTGCCGACTGAAGGGCTTTAATGCAAGATGTTCATTTTTCATTCCCTTGATCAGCATCCGGCCTTCCATGTGCATGAATATGGTGAAATAGGGAATATACAGCGGAGTTGGGTTATGGATGCTCATGGTGTAATCGAGAACCTCTCCTTTTTGATATTCCCGCTTGTTCATGTTCTCCCCATATCGAAAGGTGTTATAGATGATCAGCAGATAAATGAACGAGGCTACAGGCAGCAACAGCACTATGTAAAAAAGTGTATACGGAAGAAACCCTCCGTCAAAATAGATGTAGATAAATGATAAAATGAATATGATGATATATCCAATTCTGTTTCTTTTCATGCCTGCCTCCGTGGTTTCCACCAGGATGAACACTTGCCGGAAGTTCCGCCATTTGTTATGTTCCCCGCTTATCGCTGCAAAACGGGTATGGTTCAGGTTTCAATGCATTCCCAGGTCACCGAAGTTTCCATAAGGTTGAATGCTCCAGTCTCAGATCATTCTTGCGTCACAGCTGTTCTCCCAAGCCTGTGGGCCTATACGGGAACCCTGATTTTTTACAAGACTGTGGACCTATACGGGAACCCTGATTTTTGCCAACAGGTCGGTGAGGACATTTTCAGCTGAAATCTTACGGATACGTGCCTCCTGCCTCAGGTTTATGCGATGTGACAATACAGGGACCACCAGGCTTTTCACATCATCCGGCGTGACATAATCCCTTTCATTGAACAGCGCCAACGCCTGTGAAGCCCGCATCAGATAAATGGAAGCCCTGGGGCTGCAGCCCAGCAGGACATGCTCCTGCCTGCGCGTACTCTGTACGATATCAACAATATATTCTCCGATAGCCCTTTCCACGTGGATGCTGCGCACCTGCCTGCGAAGGTCGGTGATTTGCTCGCCGCTGGCCACTGCCTGCAATTCATGCAGCGGATTTTTCTCGCGGAAGCGGAAAAGAATGTCCACCTCTTTTTCCATATCGGGGTACCCCATGGTAACCTTCATTAGAAAGCGATCCAGCTGCGCTTCGGGCAGTGGATAGGTTCCCATGTATTCTACTGGGTTTTGTGTGGCAATGACCATAAACGGGTCGGGCACGGTATAGGTTGCGCCATCGACAGTCACCTGTCTTTCTTCCATGACCTCAAGCATGCTGGCCTGGGTTTTCGGTGAGGTACGGTTAATTTCATCGGCCAGGATGATATGGCTCATAATACTGCCTTTTCGGTACTCAAATTCACTGGTTTTCGGATTGAACATGGAGAACCCGGTAATGTCGGAAGGAAGAATATCCGGAGTAAACTGAATACGGTTAAAGGATACTCCGATGGATTTTGCCAGGGCGTATGCCATCGTCGTTTTTCCGATGCCCGGCACATCCTCGATTAAAACATGGCCCCCGGCGGCAAGTGCTACCACCATCAGCTTTGCTGCACCACTTTGGCCTACCATGACCTTTCCCATATTTTCGACAATCGTTTGCATGACAGATTTGTTATCCATTGTATATACCCCCGTTTTTCAATATGACCTGTGCAGGAAAGCCTGTACGACAAAAATTTACTTCCCGCTATTACATATCTTTGCCTGGTTTCTATTTTACCGGTTAGGAATAGTTTTCGAACCAGTAAACACGCGGAAATAAAAAAAGAACCCCGGAAGGCCATTGTTCATAGCCTTCCTTTTGTATATGGAATATTTTATCATAGAGGTATATGAGCATACATCAGCAATAATTAACGAAAAAGATTTAATATTTTTGTATCCATCATTTATTTTCAAGCCAAGCGGCCGACGATCTGTTTGAAGTGATTTCCTCGTTCCATGAAGTTTGGATACAGATCAAAGCTGGCGCTCGCCGGTGACAACAGCACGACATCGCCGCTGCGGGCTAGTTCATAGGCCTTTGCGACTGCTTCTTCCATGGTCTTCACCCTTGCAATGGGCATCGGCCGAACACGGCTTTTCCCAATATAATCCATGTACGCCTGTTCGATTTTGTCGGCTGTAGCACCCATCAGAACCAATGCTTTTGCCCGTTCCTGCAATACCGCACCCAATTCATCATAGTAAAGTTTTTTGTCATATCCCCCTGCAATCAACACCACATTGCCCGGGAAAGCGCTGATGGTGGCAATTGTTCTGGTGGGGCTGGAACCGATGGAATCATTGTAAAAGGATACCCCATTGATGCTGCGGACAAACTCTGCGCGGTGCTCGACACCGGCAAAGGTTTGAGCCACATGTCGAACCGTATCCAGGCTGACTTGCGGGATCACCGCCAGCATTGCAGCCATGATATTCTCTGCATTATGCATGCCGGGAAGCCTGATGTCACTTAACGGCATCACTTCCTGTTCGGTATCGTGATCTCTGAAAATGATCCGGCCATCTCGCACGAAAGCTCCGTAAGCGCATTCCTGACGGCTGCCAAATAGTGACAGAGACCCCTGAACCTCGGGGATAAAAGCCCTTGTTGTGGGGTTGTCGTAATTTAAGATAATACGGTTATTTGCTGTCTGGTATTTAAAAATGTTTTTCTTGGCGTCTATATACTCTTCCATGGATTTATGTATATCCAGATGATTGGGCGTAACATTGGTGATAACCGCAACATCAGGGCTTTGGTGCATGGTGTGCAGCTGAAAGCTGGATAGTTCCAGAACCACCCTATCCGTTTCATTCATTTCATGAGCCCTGTCCAGCAGCGGGGTTCCGATATTTCCGCCCAGATAGCAGGAGTAACCCTGTTGCCGAAGCATCTCATAAATGAGGGTGGTTGTCGTGGTCTTTCCATCACTGCCGGTAACCGCATAGATAAATGCAGGGCATAGCTTCATGAAAACTTCCATTTCCGAGGTAAGCTCCGCGCCTTTGTTGATTTCCCGTTGAATCTGTGGCAGATCAAAGCGCATGCCCGGGGTCCTGAAAATGACATCAAACCCGGACAGATTATCCAGATACCCTTCCCCTAATGAAAAATCCACGCCCATCGCCTTGAATTCATCAACCGTATTGGAAAAGGCTTCTTCCTCTTTTTTGTCAAATACCGTTACCCTGGCACCCCATTGGATCAGGGTTTTTGCCAGAGGCCTGTTGCTGATACCAAACCCCAAAACCGCCGTGCGCTTTCCGCGTATCATTTCTTTATATGCTTCCAATGCTTTATTCAATTGCATTCCGCCTTTCAAACCAAATCAAGACCACTCCACTAAACACATAGAAAGGATTTTGAAAATCAAAATCCCCGGTTATGTGAGCGTGCAGTCCATTGGAACACGCTCAGTAAGTGACAGGTTAACCAACCCGTCAAAGGTCTCGCTTATTCCTATTATACATTAAAAGCCAATATGAAAACAGTTTTTCCGAAATCACAATTGATTTTCAGTGTTTGTTTCGTAACAGGTCAGAAAGAATCTGTTTGCCAGCCTGAACGAAGTGAAGAATCCTGGTTCATAGCTCTTACGCTTTAGCAAAAAGGTTCTTAAAGAACGCGTTGATTCTGCGAAATAGCAGTTCCAGCCTTCCGGCCCTTTCAACACCATTCACTGTGGATACCGGAACCGAGGCTTGAGCCTGTCCGCGATGATAGATAATATATTCACCCACAACAGTATCCGGTGTTATAGGTGCAGTCAACACCTCTGAATTCATTTTCAGTTCAAAGCTCAGTTCTGCTTTGGAGTGGACAGGGATAAAAACTGTGGCGCTTTGATCAAGCTTCAGTGAAACAGTTTTCTCCTTACCCTCCTCTACTATAGCATTTCCAGCGATATCACCAGCGGTTATGGCATCAATGAACTCAAAGTTTTTGAAACCATAATTTAAAAGCTCCTGTGCCACCTGAAGCCTGTGATCCTCTGAAGTAGCGTTCAGTATCACTGCTATCATTCGGGTTCCGTTCTGCTGTGCCGTTCCCACCAAACAGTACCCCGCTTCGTCGGTCCATCCGGTTTTCAGGCCATCAGCCCCCGGGAACCTGCCAAGCAACGGGTTTCTGTTATATTGCAGTATATTGTTAAAGGTATACTGCGTCATGGACTCAATTTCAAGAAGGGCAGGGTACTTTTCCAAAAGATGCTTTGTCAACAGCCCTATGTCCCGGGCACTCATATAATGGTCTTCGGCGGGCAGGCCAGAAGCATTTTGAAACCGGGTTTTTGTCAAGCCCAGTTCCTCCGCTTTACTGTTCATCATCTGAACAAAGCTGCCTTCACTGCCATAAAGGTACTCGGCCAGCGCTACACAGCCATCATTGGCTGAAACTACTGAAATGCCGGTGACGATATCCCTGTATGGAACCTTTGTGCCCACCTCCAGAAACATTCGGGAGCCTTCCATCTTCCAGGCCTTTTCCGATATGGGAACAAGGTCATCCCATTTCGCCTGGCCCTTTTCAATGGCTTCGAAGGCCAGCAGCAAGGTCATCAGCTTTGTAATGCTTGCTGGTGGTTTTGCGATATCGGCCTGCTTTTCATATAGTATTTTTCCTGTGGAAGCCTCCATGAGCAGCGCCGAACCCGCTGAGGACTCAAACTGGGCCAGAGATGGCAGTTGAAAGGAAATCAGCATCATCAAAACAGACAGAACAACAGATAAAACCTTCATGCTTTTTCTCATCCGTAAAAACCCCCAAATTTTTGAAATGCGATATTGTTATTGCAGGCAGCTATATAGGAAGCTCAGTATCTGTACAAAAAGGAAACCCCGTCATCAACCCTCAGCCTCTGCACAGAAATCTCGGCCTCTGTGCAAAAACGAACTCCATTTCTGCAGTACCATACGAGTAAAGCTCATTAGCCCCTCAACAACTTTATGTTAACATTTACGCATTGGGGTTCTCAAATGTAAATTCTGCTAGTTGCCTGCAGAAAGCGAGGTTACAGATATTTAAATAAGTCGTAAAAAATTAGATTAATGACAGAAATGATTAGCAACAGTACGATAAATTATTGTCGTTTGGTCATAAAATTCATAGGTATTAGCTGTGATTACAGCTATTCCTATCGGGTCACACATTTTTGATGAGATCCCTGACTACTTCACCTGCAATAATCAGACCTGCCACAGACGGAACAAAAGATATGCTTCCGGGAGTTTGCCTGCGGCTCGTATATCTCGTTTCCGTCCCTTCGGAGCAGACAGTTCTGCTTGTATAGTCGTCCTCTTCTGCTGCCACAGGTATAATGGGTTGCTCTTTGGAATAAACCACCTTCAATGATTCAACGCCGCGTTTTTTTAGTTCCCGGCGCATGACCTTCGCCAAAGGGTCCATGGAGGTTTTATAGATGTCCGTCACCTCAAACCGGGTGGGATCAAGCTTGTTACCTGCACCCATAGCACTGATGACAGGAATTCCAAGTGCTTTTGCTCGTACAATCAAATCAAGCTTTGCCGTTACCGTATCAATGGCATCTACAATATAGTCTTCGTCCCCCTGAAAGATTTCAGTTGCAACATCGGGCAGGTAGAACCGTTTTAGGGCTGTAACCTCGGCTTTAGGATTGATTTCCAGTACCCGCTCCCGCATGACCTCCACCTTTGATCTGCCGACAGTTTTTGAGGTGGCATGCAGCTGCCGGTTGATGTTTGTGATACAGATCAGGTCATCATCTACAAGAACGAATTTACCCACACCGGCGCGAACCAAGCCTTCAACAACGAAGGAACCCACGCCGCCAACGCCGTAAATGGCGACCTTGCTGGTCTTTAGCTTTTCCAGTGCATTCTTTCCTATTATCAGTTCTTCCCGAGAAAATTCATGCAGCATAGCCTTCTCCTTCGCCTTAACTACCCGGATCTGTTTACTCTTTCATTTATCAGGGCAGACGTTTAAGAGGTTCCAGTATTCGTTATCAGTTTACACAACCACCAATAAAAAAACAAGACAATGACTTTCCATTTTCCCAGAACACTTGGTAACAAAGCATTACAGAGCAGACAGAACATAAAAAGGTGAGAGACTTCATCTGCCAGGCAGGGGGCAGTTTGACGAGTAATTTACTGCCAACCTGGTGGCAAAGCACCAAAATATAGGAACTGTCGTAGAGTAACTTTCCAGCCAGATTGTCAAGAAAAATCCTATTGACAAACCGCGTCGTCACCTTTATAATAAGCATTGTCGCTTGTGACGCCATGCGGAAGTGGTGGAATTGGCAGACTCGCTAGATTCAGGTTCTAGTGTGCATCACGCACGTGGGGGTTCAAGTCCCCCCTTCCGCACCAGAAACGGTTTACAGTTGACTTTTTAACGAAAGAACTGCGGGTCAATAACGGCGAAGTCCCCCAATATTATGTGGAAAATTCGCACGAAGCCATCATCGCCCCGGAGGAATTTG
>CAYVFB010000084.1:0-14894 GCA_964450305.1 uncultured Ruminiclostridium sp. | reverse complement strand
GTTTTCAGCAAACTCAATCTTTCACCCTCGACATCAAGACTACGCACTCAACGTGTATCGTCCAGGGAAACATATCCACCGGCTGCACAGCCGCTATCGCATACCCGTTCCCCGCAAGGTATTTCAAATCCCTCGCCAGCGTAGACGGGTTACAGGAAACATAAACAATCCGCTCCGGCTGCATTTGTATCATGGTTTCCAAAAGTACAGGATCACAGCCTTTTCTTGGAGGATCGACCACCACAACATCCGCCTTTTTTCCTGCCTGATACAAAGCAGGAACGATTTCTTCCGCCAGGCCGGTATGAAATTCAATATTGTCAATTCTATTGAGCTCAGCGTTCCTACGGGCTGAATGAACTGCCTCCTCCACAACCTCAACGCCGATCACCCGCTTTGCCCGTCCTGCAAGGAAAAGCGATATGGTACCAATTCCGCAATAAAGGTCATAAACGGTCTCATTACCCGTCAGGCCTGCGAATTCTACTGCTTTCTCATATAATACAACCGTCTGAACCGGATTCACCTGATAAAATGACAACGGTGAAATATGGAATTGAAATGGGCCCAGACTGTCAACCAAAGTATCTTCCCCGTACACAGTGGTCACTTTATCGCCTAAAATCACATTATCCCTGCGGGTATTCAGGTTTAAAACGATGCTTTTCACCTGGGGGTTCGCCTGAAGGATATGCTTTACCAAACGGTCAAGATGGGGTATCTTTTCACTGGTCACTACCAAAACAACCATTATATCGCCGGTTGAATGCGCAACGCGGGTGATAATATGGCGCAGCAGCCCTTTTCCGGTGCTCTCATCATAAGGTTCGTAACCGAATTCCTTCACTTTTTCCATCACCGCGTTGCGAACCGCTTCACTGGCGGTATCCTGGATGCCGCAATTGTCTGAAGCGACCATTTCATGGGAGTATCTCGCATAAAAACCTGCAACCGGCCCCTTCTCGCCCATTCCAACAGGGTATTGGGCCTTATTGCGGTAATGTATTGGAATTTCCATCCCAATCACTGGATTCACCTGTATTTCCTTAAACCCACCGATTCGCTCCAGATTGTCCTTTACAACACGGTGCTTAAATTCCAGCTGCTTCGAATACGTCATGTGCTGCAGGCTGCACCCTCCGCAGCGCTTATATGCCCTGCAAAAGGGTTCCTGCCTTCCGGGGCTTTTTCGAATCCAGCTCTCCACCCTGGCAACGGCATAGTTCTTTGCAAGCTTTATTACTTTTACGCGCACTGCTTCTCCGTCAATAGCTCCCTGGACGAATACAGCCAAACCATCCTTTTTCCCCACGCCCAGCCCTTCATGGGTCATCCCTGTAATCTCCAGATCAAATATATCGTTTTTATTCATATAGCTCTCCTCATCCGGATTTATGATGGATAGGCTTTATGCCACAGCAATTTCTGATGTCATTATGTTTTATTCTACCACAATGTTTCAACAGTAGTCATCGGATTGCACAGATTCTGCTAACATGACTTCATGTTCTTGTTGTAACGTAATGAAGGTTGCGTTAAAATATTTAACATAAAGCAATTCTTTGAATGATTGACCATGCATCCCCCGCCTACGTATTCACGTCGTGAACAATGTAGTTTAGAGGTGGGGTTTTGTTTTTATTTATGGTAAATAAGGAGGACGAACAACATGAATTACCATGTAAAAAAGACCGGCAGCGATTTAAACCCCGGAACACAGATTCAGCCTTTTCTGACGATCAGTAAAGCCGCTTATGTTGCAAAACCGGGGGATGTTATTACTGTCCATGAAGGTATTTACCGAGAATGGGTCAGCCCTAAAAGTGGCGGAACTTCAGCTCAGCGAATAACCTATCAGGCAGCCGAAGGTGAAGCTGTCATTATTACCGGTGCCGAAACAGTTACCCAATGGGAAAAGGATGGCACTATATGGAAAACAGTGATTGACAACCGGTTCTTTGGCCCCTTTAACCCATATCGTGAAATTTTATTCGGAGATTGGCTTTTTACCAGTGACCGGGTTATTCATCTGGGTGAGGTCTATCTGGATGGACATGCCATGTATGAGGCTGTCTCGATTGACACAGTACGGAATCCAGTAAAGTCAGAAACATCATTTGAGCCTGAGTTTTCCGTTTATGCGTGGTATGCGGAGGTTGACGATTACAATACCACCATCTATGCAAACTTCCAAGGTGAAGACCCAACAAAAGGAAACGTTGAGATAAATGTACGGCGTTTCTGTTTCTGGCCAGAGAATCCCGGCCGTAACTATATCACTGTTCGTGGCTTTACAATGAAGCAGGCAGCAACTCAATGGGCACCGCCGACAGCTTTGCAGGAAGGCCTGATAGGCCCCCATTGGAGCAAGGGTTGGATCATTGAGAACAATATTATCAGTGATTCCCGCTGCAGTGGTATAAGCCTTGGCAAGGAAGAAAGTACCGGCCAAAATGAGTGGATGAACCTCCATACCAAAATGGGGCATCAGCGCGAACAGGAGGTTATTTTCAGGGCGGTGAACAAGGGGTGGAACAAGGACAACATCGGCAGCCATATTGTTCGAAATAACCTTATCTATAATTGCGGGCAGGCTGGAATTGTCGGGCATCTCGGCTGCGTATTCAGTTTGATTGAGAACAATCACATCCACCACATCACCCACAAAAGAGAATATCATGGTGCGGAGGTTGGTGGAATCAAACTCCATGCCGCCATTGATACGATTATCAGGAATAATGTGATCCACGATTCATTTAGAGGGGTTTGGCTGGATTGGCAGGCACAGGGAACTCGTGTTTGCAATAATATCATGTTTGGAAATGACAGCGAAGATATTTTGGTTGAGGTAAGCCACGGGCCGACCATGCTGGATCACAATATTCTGCTTTCCGGGCATGCTTTCAAAACGCTTAGCCACAGCTGCGCGCTTGTTCATAACCTCATAGCGGGAACAATATCCACCGGCAATGAGTTGAACAGGCATACCCCCTACCATGTTCCGCACAGCACCTCGGTAGCGGGCATGGCAAGATTTACAGGCGGAGACGATCGTTATTACAATAATGTTTTCCTCCGTGAAAAAGGCGATACACGCTCCGATGAACCTTATCTTGAAGAGTTCTTTAGTAACAGGGCTTTAACGCCTGAAGAGATAAACCCCTTTACAAGCGCATTTTCATCCTATCCTGTTGGAACTGCAGTTTATAATAACTGTCCGGGTCCGGATGATGAGAAGCCATGGGATAAAATTCGAAAATATTTTGAAGCGATGGCGAAGCCGGAAGAATCAGATGATACTGACAAACCGGAAAAACCTTCATATGCAAGCCTTTCCAAGCCCGATCCCCTTGCTGTTTATATCCAGAACAATGTCTATTTTAATAAAGCACTGGCTTATAAAAAGGAAAAAGATGCGAAGTTATTTGAGGGTTCGGGCATTGAATTCACTATTGACAGAGAGAATCAAAGGGTGGTTATTAATATAACAAACCCTGAAATGCTGATGGATAATGCTGTTGAGATTATCACTACCGAGTGCCTTGGATTTGGATTTCAAACCGAGCAGCTTTTCGAAAAACCTGATGGAGCGCCCTATTGCTTTGATACAGACTTCTTTGGAAATCCACGTGACAAAAGCGCAATTCCCGGGCCATTCCAGGTAACGGGTAAACACCAATTCGAATTTTCATTCAAGTAAGTGTTCAGAAAGGCTATATTATTACAGAAGCCCGCTTATGCTTTCCACCGCCGTATAGATGCAATCTGTACGGCGGTTTTCGTTTGCCAGGCGGAAAGCTCAATGCGAAGTGAGTTTTTTCATCATATTTTAATGATTTTCTTGATTTCTCTTCATTTTGAAATTGTTTTGTATTATAATAGAAAAGAAACTGTAATGTTTTAAAACATAGCATTTAAAAAGAGATGAATACTAAAGTACGGTTGGAACAAACATCGTTGGTGATTTATCAAATGAGGGCTGCAATGAACCTGAAAATCATCGGAACGGGTTTCACATTGAAGTCATGGATTGTGAAAATGTATGTTTTGGGGTTCCATTTGATATACTTTGTATCGAGATCCTATAGAGAAATAACATCTGTTTTATAAGCAGCAGAAGTATGACCATCAGTGAAACCTTTCTCTCGATGGGTAAAGCTTCACAGGCTGCAAAAAAGGAGCAGAAATGAAAGATAAACACAGGAAAGGGAGAACCGCCAGGTCGGGGAAGGTTACCTCGCTGATGGTTGTCCCCCATAACTCGGATCAGGTGTTAACCTGGCGGGTTTCCAATATACGCCTGAAAATAGTGTCTATACTGGCTTTACTTATTATAACTGCGGCTTCTCTATCGGCGTATTTAACCATTGTGGTTCACGAAAACAAACAGCTGAAAACGCAGCAGCAAGAGCTATCTGCCTTCTTAATCGAGCATCAGAAATCCATCGAGGACAATATCGCGCAAATCGCTCAGGCTGAAGACCTGGATACCCTGACAAAAGAAAAAATTGATGAGTTTTCTTATCTGCTGCAGAACGTGACTACAAATTATATCGATAAGGAAATAAAAACGCTGACAGTCAGTCGTTCATCAGTAAAAAACTCAACATCGACCGCTTTTATCGGAAAAATATCCGAACTTAGGGCTTTGATCAGTTTTCTTGAAGATAACGAGAAGCAAAGCGATCAGGTTTTTAGTGAGTTAACCGAGAAAAAGGAAGAATTACAAAGCTATCTGGATCACCTGCCCACCTACTGGCCTACGAAAGGGAGTATTGGATCCGAGTTTGGAAACCGGTTTCACCCCATTTACAAAAAGTTTATGGATCACACCGGGGTTGATATCGGAGGGAGCAAAGGGAACACAATATATGCTGCCGCATCCGGAAAGGTTGTTTTTGCAGGGAAAAGCGGTGGATATGGTTATTATGTGGATATTGATCATGGAAACGGTCTTGTAACACGCTATGCCCACTGCAAGAAATTGCTTGTGAAAAAAGGGCAAACCGTCATGATTGGCGAAAAGATTGCTCAAGTTGGTGATACCGGCACAAGTACCGGGCCGCATCTGCACTTTGAAGTCAGAATAAATGACAATGCGGTTGATCCGACCCTCTTTATCGGAACAAAACCATAGTTTGCCGTATCGGTGTATGATCACCGCTAAATTGGGTATAATTTCCTCAACCGCATTTTTCCAAGCGGATGACGGACAACTAAAAAACCTGGGAGGTGAATGGAATGCTTAAAATGAAAAATGCTGCCGCAATGGACACCATCATCGGCGAAAACACTACCTTAACCGGAAATGTGGAGTCTGACAGTTCACTTAAGGTAGTAGGCCGGGTAGAAGGAAACATAAAGGCTGCCGGGGATGTAGTGATTCTTGTGAACGCTGTCATCCAGGGCGACATATGGGCAGAAAATCTGACAATAGCAGGGACAGTAAACGGAAATCTGCATGTTAAAAACAATCTTCATCTGGAATCCACCGCACGCGTGAAGGGTGATATGGAGCTGCACAGCCTGGTCACCGACGAAGGCGCTATTTTTGAAGGAAACTGTAAAATGGCAGAGGTGGTTCCTGATTCCGATTCAGACAATAAGAAAAAGCTTGAATTCAAACGCAGCAAGCCCACCAATATGGTCGTAGAAAAAGAGGGCTAAAACCCCTCTTTTTTACACGGTTTAAGCCTTTTTTCTTAACTCTTTTCCCGGCCTGTTCTTAAATAAAAGCACAAGCATGATGATTTCAATGATGATCATTGCAGCAAAGGCCAAAACATAGTATATTGGCTGGCCTGTTCTATATGCCTGCATCGGAAGGGCCAGAATAAACATCAGTGGAAAACCTAACAATATGGCTACTCCGCTGCCCAATACCAGATTGTCGGCCACATCGGTCCTGGAATACGGGTCGATTTCCCGAAGGAGGGCAACACCGGTCGTGATGGTTCCTGTCCACATTCCATACAGAGCGACAATATGCTCCAGCTGATCTTCCTTATAAATCATTTTTCCCATGTAATAGGTATATACCATCGTGAATAGCCCGCCAATGGTGGTCAGGACTAAAATCGGCACCCAGTATTCCTTTAACACACGAATGGAGATAGCTGCCAAAGAAGCGGTGATCATGAAATCAAAGGACGCTGAAGAAACTCTCTGCAACAGGTAATTGTCTGCATAATTCGTGTGTATCAGGCGCTTGCGCCGTAGCTTATCCATCAGGAAACGGGTTGCCAGCGCAATCACGGTACCAATGACAAAATTAAACCCCCAAAGAAGCTCGGAAACCGTTTCTCCAAAGACCCCCAGCGGAAGAAGCAATTTGGACGCCCCCGTAATGAAAAGCCAGGTTAAAAGGTAGACACAGCCGATTAGCAGCAGCTGTATGCTTAAATCGTCGATATGGACGCTTTTTGGCATCGTTGAGGTGTGCTGGGTACTTTTCTCCGGCTCCATGCTTTTCACTTCGTGGATGGCATACTTGCGTTGGTTTTTATATACTTTTTTCAGCAGGAAATTCAAATAGGGAACCCCGCCGAGCAGTGCCCATAAAAGCCCCAGATTTGCTACAGCCAGGCTGATGTTCGCGCCATCCCTGAAACCCGCTTCTTCCCACTTGATACCTACATTGACTGCCTGCCCGGAGCCCTGCGCAAAGCCGAGGGGGAGCAACATTCCAAACGGTGGAAAAAGATCAGGGAAAGCAATCTTCATCAGTGCCAAAGACACCGCCAGGCCCAGAATTCCCTGAACCATATAGGTGCTGACAATAGCAAAACCCGTATTGGAGATGTTTTTATTCTTCTTTTTGCTTCTGTCCTTCAGCGCCAGGGCGATAAAACCTACCGCCATCAAATGGGAAATCAAGTACCCCAGCTCATGCTGGATTTGTGTAAGCTTTTCTTCACTGACCCAACCAAAGCCATACCTGGCAATCTGAAGGACGATAAACCCAATCAGGCCGGCTACCATGGCCGTAGGCATCAAATGCTTTTGAAACAATTTCACCTTCAGCTTTAAAACTGTTGCCAGCCCTAAACATGCTGCCACCCCTGAAAAGTATAAGGCGACACCCCATCCGTTTTCCATCTTAACTCTCCATTCCTTCCCTAATTCTATGCATCACGGATTAACTCGCCGCTTTCAATTTTCATATCTATCACTTTCCCCTGGCTCATGACCAGCGGAATATTGATGATGGTTCGTTTTTTCTGTTTCAAAGAGGATATGTATATGCTGTCTCCTTCAACCAGGGTGGGAGGTGTTATTCTTACGTCCATCCCGCGTTCTGAGAAGATGATGCCTGTTCTTCCGAGGATCATCGTAGCCAATTCGGCAAGAGCGCTTTTCGCCATGTCGTTTAGCCTGTCAAGCTCTTCGCCCATCATCATACCGGCGATGTGCCTGGCGGTGTTGCGTTCGATAGCAAACAAAAACCGGCCTTCAAAATCACCATTCATCCACATAATAATCGCAAGGCTATCGACCAGATCATGGTTATCCAACAGGGATAATCGACCCAGAGTGATATCTTCCTGTACCAGTACCTTGATGATTTTGCTTGATGCGATTAGAAGCGGATTGATGTAATCGACTTTCATTCTTTCCCCCAATAGTGTCTGAAGAATTCACTGTATGGACTGACTCTGATGAATAAAAGTATTTAATGCTATAGAATCCAACACCGAGCAACTTGTTCAATAAAGATGCATAAAGCTCAAGTTGATGCAGCTAAATCATTTATATTATCATCGGAAAAAAAAACCTAAAACTGAACTTACCAGCCTGCATCTTCGCTTTCATTTTTCCTGCTTCTTGCCATCAAATCACCCACTGCCACAGCAGGAGATTTTCTTTCAAAAATAATTTTATAGGCCTGTTCCACAATCGGCATGTTCACCCCGGTTTTGCGTGACAGACAATATGCCGCTTTCGCTGCCGTCACACCTTCCACAACCATTTTTACCTGGGCAAGAGCTTTTTCCAGAGGCATTCCCTGACCAATCAGGTAACCCGTCCTCCAGTTCCGACTGTGGCTGCTGGTGCAGGTAACGATTAAATCCCCCATTCCGGTTAGCCCTGAAAAAGTATCTGTGCTTGCTCCCATGGCTTTCCCCAGGCGGGCAATTTCTGTAAGCCCCCTGGTCATCAGCGCGGCTTTGCAGTTATCTCCATATCCAAGCCCGTCGCTGATTCCGGCACACAGTGCGATGATATTCTTTAAAGCTGCCCCCAGCTCAGCCCCTATGATATCAGAGCTGGTATAAACCCTGAAGCGGGAAGACATAAAGATGTCCTGAACAGTTTCAGCAGCCTGTTGATCGGTGGATGCGGCTACCACAGTGGTCGGTAACCCCGCAGCAACTTCTTCCGCATGGCTGGGTCCAATCAACGAAACCACCCTTACGTCGCCAAGTTCCTGCTGCACAACCTCAGACAGCCGTAAGCCGGTATTCTCTTCCAGACCTTTTGAACATATGACCGCAATCGTTGATTTTTGAACAAAAGGTTTGACCATTCGGGCTGTATCACGGATCGTTTGAGAGGGAACCACAAAAACCACAACAGCAGCCTGATCCAAACAGGTTTTCAGATCAGTTGTAAAAACCACCTCAGGGGGGACAATAGCACCGGGAAGCTTGTCTTTATGCTGTCGATACTGCTTCAGCATTACCACTTCATCGGGAAGAACAGACCATACTGTTACCCCATGGCCATTATTACATAATAGAATTGACAGCGCCGTTCCCCAACTCCCTGCGCCCAGAATCGAGATTCTCGTCATATCTTTCTCCAAATCAAATCAACCCGGGCTCTTTTTAAAGCTGAGTTTCTTTTCTGTACCCCGGAATAATCGCGTAATGTTTTCTTTATGGCGGATGATGATCATGACGACCATCAGCACTGCAATGACCAACATCAAAGAAGGCAGATCAAAAAAGATGGATAAAATGGGCCATAAGATGGCTGCAACAATGGAACCAAGCGATACATACCCCGTAAGGCTGACGATAATGATAAAAACAGCCAGACAAATGAGTGCCGGAACCGGGCTTATATAGAGAATGACCGTAAAGGAGGTTAAAACACCCTTACCGCCCTTAAACCCGAAAAACACCGGCCAATTGTGGCCAATCACAGCTGCAAAACCGGCCAGATATATTCCCGCCCAGCCAACATTTTCGATGTTCCCTGTGAGCAGCTTCCCTGCCAGGCACGCCAGAATTCCTTTCAGGATATCCACGGCAAGCACCGCCGCTGCCGCACCTTTGCCAAAGGTACGAAGCACGTTGGTTGTGCCTGCGTTACCGCTTCCATAATCACGAATATCTTTCTTATAAAACACCTTACCGACGATGAGCGCCGCATTGAAGCTGCCCAGCAGATATCCGATAAGAACGGACAATACCAGTTTCATCAGCATGCTTCAACCCCTCCTAACCCACTCAGGTGTCTTCCCTGCCTTTTTCCCGCAGAATAAACTGAATGGGAGTACCTTCAAAGCCAAAATTGGTTCGCAATGTGTTTTGAATATATCTCTCATAGGAATAATGCATCAGTTCCTTGTTATTAATGAACAGGATAAATTTGGGCGGTTTGATTCCCGCTTGTGTCATATAGTATATTTTCAATCGCTTTCCCTTGTCGGAAGGCGGCTGAACCATGGCAACGGCTTCATTCAGCACATCGTTCAGCATACCGGTCTGAACCCTGAACGACGCCTGGTCGAAAACATAATCCACCAGCTCAAAAAGCCTTTCGACTCTTTGTCCGGTTTTGGCGGAGATAAAAACAATGGGTGCATAGCTCATGAATTCCAATTGCTTGCTGATGGTTTCACGTGTTTTTTCCAGCGTTCCCGTTTCCTTTTCAACCGTGTCCCACTTATTGACGGCGATGATACTCGCTTTTCCCTGCTCGTGAGCATAACCGGCAATTTTGGTATCCTGCTCGGTGACACCGTCCTGGGCATCGATCAGAATAATACAAACGTCAGCCCTGTCGACGGCCGTCCAGGAACGGATGACGCTATACCGCTCGATATTCTCTTCAATCTTACTTTTTCTGCGTATTCCAGCCGTATCAATAAAGATATATTTTTTGTCGTTACGCTGCACAGGCGTGTCGATGGCATCCCTTGTGGTTCCCGGTATGTCACTGACAATAACCCGTTCTTCGCCCAATATGCGGTTGATCAGTGAGGATTTGCCCGCATTGGGTTTTCCGATGACCGCTACCCTGATCACATCATCCTCTTCGGCTTCGCTTGCTTCAGGCGGAAAGTGTTCATAAACGGCGTCGAGCAGCTCGCCCATCCCAAGCCCATGGATGGAGGAAATAGTATAAATTTCCCCCATGCCAAGGTTGTAAAACTCATAGGCTTCAGCAGGGATGTCGCCTACCTGATCAACCTTATTAACGGCAACCACAACCGGTTTGTCTGATTTACGCAGCATTACGGCCACATCATAATCTGCCGCGGTGATCCCCGTTTTCATATCCACCATGAAAATGATCACATCCGCGGTTTCCATGGCAATTTCAGCCTGGCGGATCATCTGCTGTTTGATGTAATCACCGGTAAAGGGTTCTATTCCACCGGTGTCGATAGCAGTGAATGTTCTTCCGCGCCATTCTCCTTCAGCATAGATTCTGTCCCGGGTAACGCCGGGGGTATCTTCTATGATGGATATCCTGCGTCCGGATAAATAATTAAAAAAAGTGGATTTACCGACATTCGGTCTTCCTACAATTGCAACTACAGGTTTTGCCAAGCTCTGAACCTCCGATTTCAGTGATTACCATTTTTATGATAGACGTTTGCGGGATATCTGTCAACGCCTCCACTCCACCTTTTCAGGTGGGGTGGGGACACTTTTTGTTACAAATCCCCGGGTATGATATCATTGCGGAGCAGGTCGGAATAATCTTCCCTTTTTACAATGAGACGTGATTTCCCATCCTTCACCAAAACCACGGGAGGCTTTCCATTCCTGTTATAATTCATTGCCATGGAATAATTGTATGCGCCGGTTGCCAGCACTGCCATAATATCGCCCGGCTTTGAAGGTGGCATGGCAATGTCTTTTGCAATCAAATCGCCGGATTCACAGCACTTTCCGGCAATGGTAACAATTTCGGTTTTAGCTGCGGCTGCTCTGTTGGCTAAAAGCACCGTATATTCGGCCTGATAAAGAGCATACCGTGGGTTATCGCACATTCCGCCATCTATCGAGATATATTTTCGTACATCTTTGATGTCCTTTACGTTTCCAACACGGTAAAGGGTAACCCCTGCAGGGGCTGCAATGGAACGTCCGGGCTCCATCAGTATATACATCCGTCCTAACCCCTTATCATGGCAAACGCGTTTTACGACCTTTGATACGGCTTCAATGAATTGGTCATACTCCAACGGTTCATCCTTTTGTGTATATTGAATACCAAAGCCCCCGCCCAGGTTCAGCTCGGTGATGCGGATGCCATATTTATTACGGATATCGGCAATGAAACTCAACATCACTTCAGCAGTCCTTTCAAAGGGCTCCAGGGCAAATATCTGCGAACCGATGTGACAGTGGACGCCCACCACATCAATATGCTTCATTCGTGCTGCCAGCGCAATGATTTCTTCTGCTTCGCCGTTCTCGAGTGCCACCCCGAATTTGGAGTCAATTTGTCCTGTTTGTATGAACTCATGGGTATGAGCATCAACACCGGGCTTTATTCGAAAAGAAACCTTCACACGCTTCCCATGCTCGCAAGCGATTCTGTCAATCGTCTCCAGCTCGGTCTGATTATCCACCACGAAACGCCCGATATTCTGTTCAATCCCCATGGAAATCTCTTCGGGCGTTTTGTTGTTACCATGAAAATAAACCTTCTCCATCGGAAAACCGGCTTTCATGGCGGTATACATCTCTCCGCCCGAAACCACATCCAGTCCAAGACCTTCCTGCTCGATGATTTTACACATGGCCATGGTGCAGAAAGCCTTGCTGGCATACAGTACAAGGCCATTGCCGTCATAATACCTGTCCATGGCCTGTTGATAACGCCTGCAGTTGTGACGGATGTTCATCTCATCCATGACATAAAGGGGAGTTCCATATTCCTGTACTAAATCCACCGCATCGCAGCCGCCAATTTCCAGATTTCCTTTTTCATTAATTCTTAAGTGATCGTTCAGCATTGTTTCACCGCCATCAATTGTTTATAATTGCTTCAATCATCGTAACATCAGTTAATAAAAAACGCAAGATTCCATCTTATAACCTGTGAAACCCATCACTATGACAATTACTGTCTGGAGATATGTGTTTTATCCTGAGCGCAGCGAAGGATCTTGTCAGGAGTAATCTAAAGATCCTTCACTTTGCTCAGGATGACAGGCTGCGCCTGTTTACCGCTAAACAGTAATGTTACGGTCCTTCACTTCTCTCAGCAGCCTGTGCCTGCTTCCCGATGAACAGCAAGCCCAGTGCAAGAAAGCTTCATGAATCGAGTAGGAGGCTACCCATTAATTGAGTAGCCGACCTCTCACACCACCGTACGTACCGTTCGGTATACGGCGGTTCAACAAGAGTTCAATTTCTCAAGCAAGTTCGGCTACGAAGCCAGTATAACCGCGTTTCTTAAGTCGTTCGTTTGTAATTGTTCTTAGCAGAATAGGGCTATGGGAAGTTCTCCAGTAGCTCTTTCTTGTATTGGCAAATTCCCATGCTTTCTGCCTGTCAAGCCCCAGCTTCATTAGATTCTGAAATCTGGTGCGGACTCTCTTCCATTGCTTCCAGATGCACATTCGCAATCGTCTGCGCGTCCATTCATCAAGTGTTTGTGCGAGAGACTTCATATCAGCTATACTGAAGAAGTTGACCCATCCTTTAATGAGTTGTTTTAGCTTTAACAGCCGATAATCCATGCTCTTCCCGTTGCTTCGGGAGGTGATATTGCGTATCTTCTCCTTCACTCTCTTTATGGACTTTTGGTGTACCCGGATTCTGATGCCATCTCTTCCACGGTAGAATGAGAATCCAAGAAACTTCCTTTTCCATGGTCTGTCAACAGCACTCTTATCCCGGTTTACCTTCAGTTTCAGTGGCCCTTCCAGAAACTCGGTGACACTTCGCATCGTTCGTTCAGCCGCTTTCCTGCTTCTCACGTAGATGTTGCAGTCATCAGCGTAACGACAGAATTTGTGCCCTCTCTTTTCCAGTTCCTTATCCAGTACATCCAGCATAATATTGCTCAGAAGCGGACTCAGTGGGCCACCCTGCGGACATCCATCTTCGGTATTGATAACAACACCATTTATCATGACACCCGCTTTCAGATACCTCCGGATTAACTTTAATACTCTCTTGTCCCTTACTTTCCTTGCTACCAGTGCCATGAGCTTATCATGGTTCACCGTATCAAAGTATTTGGCAAGGTCAATATCCACCACCCAATCATAACCCTCATTCATATATCCCTGTGCTCGTTTAATCGCTTGGTGTGCGCTTCGCCCCGGACGGAATCCAAAGCTGCTGTCCGAAAACTCAGAGTCGAATATGGGGGAAAGAATTTGTGCGATGGCTTGTTGAAGCATCCTGTCTACTACCGTGGGGATTCCTAACAGTCTGACTCCGCCGTCCGGTTTGGGTATTTCTACCCTTCGGACGGGTTTGGGACGGTATGTCCCTGCCTTTAGTTCCTCGATGAGTCTATCACCATTCTCTCTCAGGAAGGGCAGAAGTTCATCTACCTTCATACCATCGATACCATGGGAACCCTTGTTCCGCTTTACCTGTTTGTAGGCTGCGTTCAGATTCTCTTTACTCAATATCCTCTCGAGTAGTCCATAGGTACTTGCTTTTCCATTGTCCTGTCCGTTTGTTTCTGCCGGTAGGATTCTCTGCGCTCCTGATATACCTCGGGGTTCCACCCCTACCTCTATCAGGCAGCCTTCGTATGAAGTTGTCTGCTTTCTTTGAATCCTTCTCGAGTCCTTCAAACTTTCAGAACCTCCTGTTGTTCGGCCCTTCCGTTCCGTTCATGACCGTCGCGTACTATGGCCACTGCTGACTTCTGACCGTTCAGTCGTACATCGCTGCACGGGTTGCCTTGTGGAAATTCATCCAGCTCAGCGTATCGGTCAGATCTCCGCGGGTAAGCTCGCGCCCCTTCATCCCATATACCTGCTTCATTTACACCGCAAGCCTCGGATAGCATTGGACTTCGTTTTGTTTAGCAAACTCGTCCGACTTGCATATGCCTTATATGAAGTTTCTGTTCGTCAGGCCGGGACTTTGCCTCCGGCTTCTTTCAGATTCCACCTCGCGATGGACACCCTTGCCTTCGGCTAACGGTTGGTGCTATCAACCCCCGTAACGGACTTTCACCGTCAAGGTCGCGCGCATGCCGCGCACACTAAAAATAGCGCAGGGATATTCCCAGCGCAGGATTTCAATATTCTCACAGTCTTTTGTGTTATTCCCCATCAGACAGGACTGCGAACTCCTGATCGGGATTACTGTTCAGATCAACAGGCGGTCTCGGGTCGTCCTCCGGGACCAGCGCCAGTTTTCCGGGCGGCTTGGCGACATACTCACCGAGCAGCTCCGCAAACCGCTTCTTGCCCATCATCTTCTCGAATTCAGTCAGACTGATGAGCTGCTGCTTGTAAAGGTCGGTATAACCGTTGGCAACAGCGGCATCCACCACAGCCTTTGTATCTGTGAATACCCGCTTGCTCCGGCCTTCGACCACCTTGTAGCCTGGGATCGGGACACCATGATTGATCGCCTCCGCCGAGACGAATGCAAAGACAGATTCAATCCAGGAAGAGATACGGTTCAGTGTCGGAAGTATCCCTGCCAGCTCATCCAAAGGGATCAGTCCCG
>CAYVFB010000083.1:0-15064 GCA_964450305.1 uncultured Ruminiclostridium sp. | reverse complement strand
AGCCCGGATGAGTGTGGAATTCTGTGATGGACTGGACGGCACAGTAATCAACCCTGAATCAGGGGATGAGTCTGATGTGCTTTACGGCATCAGGGAAAGCAGGATCGCGGAGCTTACTAGTGGCTCTGCATACAATAGTCAGGCTATTTACGAATATCTGAACAGAATGATCCATACCAAAACCTTGAAGGTAGTCGTCCCCAGAGAGTGGGGCCAGCTTGAAGCATCAGGTGCATTAGGCCCGGTGACAGGCAACCAGGATATTTCCCTTTATCTGACAGACGAAGATATCGGGAAGAGGGTAAGGCTTTCATGGAAAAATGTTTCTACCACAAAGGAATTCACCTTCACCGAAGACGACATTTCGGGAAAAGTCTATGCCTTCCAGCTGGTGGGTGCCCAGAGCCTGCAGCCCGTTAGCATTAGCTATATAAATGGAGCTGACCAGGCGATGGAAAAAAGCGTGACCCCATATAACGGGCATGTGATCTTCTATGAAGCAAGCGGCATCAAGGGTGATGTGTGGATGAGCCAGCAGAGCGATACCGGAAGCTACAGGTTTGCCTCCATCGTTTCTCCCAAAAGCTTGAGTAAAAGCTACAGGAACTGGGCACGGGAGTACGATCAGGCGACTATGGTGGTTTCATCCCTCGCAACCAACCATCGCTATATCAACGGGAACAGTGCTCAGGCTTTCACTGCTGAGACAGTCATCATGTCCGAGCCGATGGCATCGTTTAGTCATGCGGGTAATATTGTGCCCACCATCGTCAGATACTGTGCGATAGACGATGAAGGCAATATTATCACCGGCACAAAGGGCGAGACCTCTACGGCATCAGGCAGCGGAAGTTTTCAACTGCCTTTCCGGGCTTTATACGAAAATCCGGGATCGCGGCTTATGGTCGAGCTTGAATATTCTGTTGCCGTCGGAACCAGAACCCAGCTTGAATACTACGACGTTAAAACGCTTGAAGAGAATTTGAGATATGGAAAAGAGAACACCTATGTTATCACTGTATCGGGCTATCTGCAAAAGCTAACGGTGACCGGCACCGATGGACAGTCACGAAATCTACCCATCTCATCGAAAATCGTAACAAATTATATGCCTGGAGATATCATGGAAGTGCATCTTGCAACAGGTGCCCGTGCAATCAGAAGCGCGTCGCTTGATATCGTGAACTATCAATCAGTCAGTGACGGCAACGGCAAGGTCAGCCACTGGGAACCGGATTTTACCGCCACTTCTCCGGCAGTTGGGATTGTCGAAACAGACTGGGAGGGGTTCACACCAAACAAATACACGACTTTACAGTTTAGGCCTGCAACGGGGCAGATGACACCGGGGCTTGTAACACAAATGTTTCTGAATGTTGTGTTTCAAGACGGAACCTCAGATAAGTATTCGATGGGCTGGGGGCAGATGGCTGATCAGGGGACTGCCGGGCAGGTGAAAAAGATCACCGATCTCCTGAAGAGCCAGAAGTTCATTCATGAGGAACAAAGAGTGATGCGAATGGGCGATGCTAAGATAAAGGAGAATACCCGCGATGTAAAGGTTGAGGGGGTCAAGGTAACCTTCGATGAAGATGTAGCAGCGTTATTTGATGAAATCAAGGTTGATTTTACCTTTCCTCAAGAGAATCCTTCCAACCCCTTCATCTTCGAAGTAACACGCAGGGGCAATGAATACGACATCCGGGGATACGTTAATGCCAGTATCATGAACCAGGCAGGTTGGGTGAACCTTACAGACAGATGGCAAAATGCATCCTATAACGATTTATTCGAGACAACCAAACAGGAAGTAAATACTGCGTTTAGAGATTTCTCATCAATGGGCAGCTTCCCGGGCATAAAGGGTTATCTGGAAGGCAAAGCCACGATGACACCCGGCGGTGATATACGAATAACCTTCCATGAAGGCCGTATCGCCACACAAGCCCAGCTGTTGTACAAACCGTCGGATTTGTTTGACCTGGGGTACTATTGTGAGTGGGGTATTGCTTTTGAAGGCATGGTCCGAACCAAAATGGAAATAGAAGCCCCCGACAACGGTGGAAACCCCGCTTGTCCGTTGAATTTCAATCTGGTGGAAACCAGCGATGTGGAAATCAATGTGCTGACCGGCAGCAACGCGGTTTCTTTTGACGTGGGTGTATATGCTTTGGACATCGGGTTGCACGGGGGTATAGAGGCTTCCTACAGGCAAAAATCCATCTACCGCCCCTATGCGAAGGATGCGCAGAAAATGCAAAGGGGAGTTTACTTTTCTACAAGTGGTGACCTGATGGCAAGGAACTACAATCGTATCCAAACCGACATACTGGACTTTCCAGAAGTGACCGAAAGGATCTGGAGTATCTGGAACAGCAGGGTATTATATTATGGCCGGCCGCTTTACGGGTTCTGTTCCTTCCAGGTGCCCAACGATACAAGCAACCCGCTGAATTGGAATTATAAGCCGAATATATCGCAGAAGTCCGCACTGCCGATGGCTGGAGCCACTGCGACTTCCTTTGGCATGGATTCAAGGGAAGTGGGTCAAAGCGGATTGGATGTAAACGGGTTGGATTCAAGAGGAGCGAGTGGGAGAGGACTGGATATAAGCGGGCAGGATTCAACCGGATTGACAGTAAACAGTAATGCATCTCTTTCTGAAGAGCTGTCCTTAGTTACATATGCAACAGCTGGGGACTATAAGCCCAACCTGACGTTGCTGTCTGCATTGCCGATGACTGGTACTGCAGCTCCCTTTGGCTTGTTAGCAAGCGGATTGGGTGTAGAAGACTTGGATTCAATTAGTGTGAGTGCGAGCGGGTTAAATGCAAGCGAATTTGGTGCAAGCAGCGCCGCTTCTCTCCCCAGAGAGCTGTCTGCAGATCCCTTTGCTGCGGCACGGTATTATAAGAACGGCACAGATATGGTTTACAGAGATTCCAGTGGCAAGATAAAAACTTCCGGTATAGACGGAGCAGGCATCGTGGAAATTGCGGGCTCCGGGTTCGGCCTTGACATCGCTTCGGATAAAAGCGGGAGTACGGTTGCGGTTTGGGGCAGCTACAGGGACGGACTACAAAGCACCCTGGATTCCCTTAGCGAGGGTGAGAAACTCAGGTACGCAGCGGGAATGACTGAGATCAAAGCTGGTACTTATAACGGCACGAATTGGGATATTCAGACGCTGACCAACAATGAAATGATGGATATAAACCCGAAGGCAGCTACGAATGGCAGTAACAGCGTAGTGGTCTGGACGCAGGGAAAATTGGACGACTCTCTCATTAACAACGATCCGCCGATCATCGGGATTTCTGAAACCAGGCTCATGTTTGCACAGCATAAGGGCACTACATGGAGTGAACCTGCTCAGCTATATCTGCCTTCCGATGGAAAGATTTCGGAGTACACCATCGCTATGGCAGATGACGGCAGCGCTTTAGTAACGGTGGCTATGGATAACGGTAAAATCGTTATCATCAGAATTTCTAGCGACGCAGCAGTAACTGTGATCAACAACAGTCTTCCGGCAGCCAGCAAAACAAGCTTGAACTATAACGGTAAAACCTACACGCTGGCCTGCTGCAATACTTCAAGCATGGCATTTGCGCTGTATGAGCTGAGTGCTAATGGATTTGTCATGAATACCACATTCACAGACGTACCAACAGGTATAGGAGAAGACTTCAGACTGTTCCGTGACTGGTCGGCAACTGGAATGAAGGCCTCTGTACTGGTATGGCCTGGCTTTAGCGAAGACGAAAATTCGGAGGCAAGGATTTTTGCCTCGAGGATGCTGGCGGCAGAGAGCGAAAACACGATGCTGGTTACTCCACCCATTACTGCGGCTGCCATCGAAATGCCCTCAACCACGGGGGACGATGCAGAAGCCGGTGTGCATGTCTTTTCATATGACGCCTATATCCAGGGAAATGACCTGAAATTACTGACTGTATTTGGGGCGTCGAAAACCGGGGAGTCGGGTGGAAATGTATATTTAGAAGAAGCACAGGTTCAGTATAAAAATACCGTCGAAGCCGATTCCGGCATGAATGATATTTCTGGCCTGATGCCTGAGATCAAAACCAATTTTGACATCAAAGTCAAGAATACAGGCTTTATGCCCATTACAAGCATCGATGTTAGAATAGGCAGCGGAGAGAGTTCAGTGAACACCGTACGTGTCCTGCCAAACGACGAAACTGTAGTCACAGCCCCCTTCATCCCCACGCGTGATTTGCCGGATAGCGTTGGGTACACTGCGACAGCCGTGTTTGGTGACGGAAGCGAAGCTATCGCTACAGGCTCCATCAGTCTCCTTCAGGCTGACATCGCTGCGGAAATGATATTGTTAACGCAGGAAAATGATGCTTATGTTATCGAAGCGTTAATATCAAATAACACTCCCTTCTCCCTTTCGAGCAGAACTGTCATCGCCGGAATCTATCAGGATCCCTTTGGTAAGGTTCCTGTTACCGAGGAGAGGGTGGATGGAAGCAACCTTGAAAGCGGGACATTGGGTACATCGGTTTTAGTTGATTTAGCATTCGCCAATGCGCAGCATTTACCGCAGTTGCTATACTTAATTGCCAAAGCGTATGATTCTTCCAATAATGAAATACCCGATAAAGACAGTATGAACAATATACTGACCATAACGAACAGCGTGGTTGAATCATCCTCCGACACCGGTGACGATGACGAATCATCCACCGATCCCGGTGACGATGGCGGTTCGTCCTCCAACCCCGGTGATAACGATGGTGGTTCATCCTCCAGCGGTGACTCCAGTTCCGGCAGCACATCCACTAATACAACAACGTCAGCAAGAGCACCTGGACAGTCTGTTATTGGGATGACTTCAGTGACAGCGTCAGCCGGAGCGAACGGTGCAGCGAGTACAACCATCCCTGATAAAGCTATTACCGATGCCATTGCCATGGCTAAGGCACAGGACGAGACCGCAAACAGCATTGCTGTAGGGCTGAATGTCACCATGCCCGCGGGCGCAACCTCCCTGACGGCTACATTGACAAGAAGCTCCCTGAACAGCCTTGTGGGCACAGGAGTATCCCAGCTTGAACTGAGCGGATCACCGGTTTCCCTCGGCCTTGACCTCAAAGCTTTGCAGGAAATCCAGAAACGGAGCAGCGGCGATATCAGTATCACCATAGCCCCGGCGACAGAGCTTTCCAATGAAACAAAGGCTCTGATCGGGAACAGACCGGTATATAACATCGCTATCAGTTCTATAAAGGATGACAAAACCGTGAATGTGACCAGCCTTGGCAACGGAACCGCCACCCTTTCCATTCCTTATACACCGGGCAGTAATGAGGCCATCGGCTATCTGTTCGGTGTGTATGTAGACGCGAATGGCAAAGCGCTGCGTATTCCTGACTCGACCTATGATGCAAACAGTGGAAGCCTGCTGATGCCCACTAACCACTTCTCGGTATATGGCGTGGGCTACACGGCTCCAAGTGCCAGGTTTACCGATATTGGAACCCACTGGGGAAAGGAAGCCATTGACTATGTAGTCGGAAGAGGGCTTCTGAAGGGCATCTCCGAAACGGCCTTTGACCCCAACACCGCAATGACTCGTGGAATGCTGGTGACGGTCCTCGGCAGGCTGGCAGGCGCAGACGTGACAGCTTACACCACCAGCAGCTTCACCGATGTGGCATCGGACAAATACTATACACCTTACATCGAGTGGGCGTACAAGCAAAACGTTGTGAAGGGCATCGGCAACCAGCGGTTTGATCCTGACCGGGCAATCACCCGTGAGGAAATTGCAATGATCTTCGCAAATTACGCTAAAGCTACCGGCTACACCTTACCTGTCACTGGAAACACCACCGGATATGAGGACACTTCCAGCATCGGCAGCATTTACAAAACAGCAGTTACAGCTATACAACAGGCGGGCATCATGATAGGTGGTACGGACAACAGGTTCAATCCGAAATCCAATGCAACCCGTGCGGAGGTTTCCACCATGCTGTACCGATACGTCAGGCTGACCATTGAACCCGCCACCGCACAAGGCTGGGTGCTGAACGATGCCGGACAGTGGCTCTGTTACAAGGACAGCAAGGCTCTCACCGGAACGCGGATCATCGATGGTGTGAAGTATTTCTTTGAAACAAATGGCGTTTTGAGAACAGGCTGGGTGAAGGACGGCGACAACTGGCGCTGCTATTCCGGCAACAAAATGCTGGTAGGCTTCACAGACTGCTCCAGCACCCAAAAGACATATTACTTCGAGCAAGATGGCCTGATGGTATCTGACAAATGGCTTCAGATTGACGGCCGGTGGTATTACTTCCATGTCGATGGAGCTCTGGCCAGAAGCACTATCATTGATGGTTATGAAATTGATGAAGATGGGGTAAGAAAACAGTAATAAGATACCCCCCCTCCAGCACGGAACAACCCTATATAACGATCCATTAATAGAGAAAGCACCGGAAGCGATGAAAGCTTCCGGTGCTGTTTTTGGTGCACCGCACATGGCGCGTAACTTGGCAGTGAAAGTCCGTTACAGGGTTACCCCTGCTTGGCGAAGCACAACGCTGAGTATTGCAGGGGAATACTATCTGTGAGCATATGAATGGGAATAACTCAAAAATTTCTGTTATTTGCTGCTGTCTATCAGATTCCTGGCCTCTGCTGCCGTCATACCCTTATAGAAATAGAACCCCTGCATTTCATCGCAATTTTCACTCTTTAAGAATTCATACTGTTCTTTTGTTTCGACTCCCTCAGCAAGAACCTTTGTACCCAGGTTTTTAGCCATTTGTATAATTGTTTTTACAATAGCTATGTCCTTTGGGTTGCCTGATGATATGCCATGGATAAACTCCATATCAATTTTTAAAAGGTCTACCGGGAAAGACCGAATTCTGCTTAGCGACGAATATTCCTTGCCAAAATCGTCAATCGCGATCAGAAATCCTAATTCCTTAAATTGGAGCAGTCTTTCAAGAATTACAGAGTCCTTGCTGAAAGCAATGCTTTCTGTTATTTCAATCTGGATCTGATGAGGATCGACTCCTGTTTGTTGAATGATTCGGGCAAACTGATGGACAATATTAACATCTTTTAGTTGTTCCACCGAGCAATTGATTGATATCTTAATGCGATCCTTATATCTACCGCCGCATCCCATGCCTTCTCTGCATACAGCCTCAAAAACCCAAAGGCCTATCGGCCGAATCAGACCAGTTTGTTCTGCCAACGGGATAAAGGTGCCGGGTGAAATCGTCCCATATTCGGGATGCTTCCATCGTAACAGCGCTTCAAACCCAACTATTTCATTCGTTTTTACGCTAATTTGAGGTTGATAATGAAGAAACAACTCATCTCTTTCCAATGCACTGTATAGGTGGTTGGTAAGCTTCATTTTTTGTGCAGCTTCATTCTTCATGCTCTCGCTGCAAAATAAAAACTGGTTTTTTCCATTACCTTTTGCTTCGTACATTGCCATATCAGCATTTTTAATTAATTCTGTCGAGGATTCTCCATCAACAGGATATATAGAAACCCCAGCACTTGCTGACAGAAGCATCTCCGCCCCATGTACAAAAAATGGTTCTTTGAACTTTCTTGTAATTTTATTGAGAACTTCTTTGACTTCCGAAAGATCTGACACATCTTTGACTAATACATAGAATTCATCTCCTCCAGGTCTTGCCGCTATATAACGGGGATCCGGGACTGCAGCGAATCTATCCGAAATTTGAATTAAGACTTCATCTCCTACTAAATGTCCTAAGGTGTCATTGATAGCTTTAAAGGAATCCAGATCAATAAAAACAATACCAAGGATGCGTTTGCCGATTCTTGCCTTTTCAATTTCCCGATCGAGATATTGAAGAAAATAATCGCGGTTGTATAGTTTTGTTAAAGAATCATGGTTAGCACGAAAAACGAGCTTCTCTTCCGAGAGTTCGAGTTGCTTTTTTTGATCATCAATCTGGTTCACGTAATCTTTAGCCTGTTTTTGGTAATTAAAAATTAATCTTAGAATAATAATAGTCGCAAGGTAAGCAGCCAAACCAGGAACAGGTTCTGCGGAATTCATTCGTATAATAGCCATAATTGACGTTATCAATGAAATTCCGTTCATAATAACAGTCATCAAATAACCTTGCTTATTCAAAGCCAGAACAAGGTATACTGAGATCAACATTTGGGCTTGGGTGAGAACTCCCCTGTATACAAAAAGGTATTTTACTAAACTATTATTGCTGCTAAATCGGTCTATGTTTGACAAAATAGCAAGCATAACGGTAAGAGTAATAAACAAAATACAGCCGATAAAAAGTATGAGATACCTTCTTCTTTTCGAATTCTCTTTATTAAGAAAAAGCAAGAATTCCATAGCGGTCTCCTTTATTTCCATTTCAAAGCTGCGAGTGCATCCACCGTTTTAGAACAAGCGGGTTAAGAAACCTTTCTGTGATTGTCAATTGGGGTTATTCCCAACACCCCTCAAACCTGCATTTATACGTTTCCAATAAAGTAAGATTTTTTTCTCTTGATATCTATTTACCCAGTTTTTGCCCCAAAAATCTGGAATTTTTTATATACACCATAATAAGCCTTTGCTTTATTCCAAGGAGAAAACATATTAAGAGGATGAACCTGGAACTTATCTCACCCGATAAGTTCCAGGTTCATCCTTCTTAAAAAATACTAAAAAGCAAAAATCGCTATCGTTATTATCCCATTATGGATTTACTTTTGTCATCTTAAAAGAACCCTTATTGTAGTAGCCGGCAAAAGACTCCGTGTATTCAAGCTCACTCGTTGCGCCGCCGCTGACGCTGATATTCAAATTAATGCTTCGGGTAGGTGCCGGAATTGTTGTTGTCGTTCCTGGAATTGTAATGTACTTTGGTGCACCGGTTATCGGATCCATGCCATTCATGATCTGCTGATCGGGCTGCCGGATTACGGTGTCTTGAATCTTGTCGACCGAATAGGTATAGGTTATCGCATAGGTGGAATTTGCTTCTACCTCGATATTTCTGGTATCGTTCCCGTTGTCCGTGGAAAATGTTATTTGCAGCGATCCGCCGTATCCACCGGTTTTCAGAGTTACAAAGCGTTGTGCGGCAAATATGCTTCCTGCGGCGTATTGATATGTCAGCAGCACGTTATTGTTATCGTGTCCGTTCTGCAGAGTTACCCGGTTAGTATCAGACGTTTTCACATCATTTTTCCCCAAAGGCTCAGGTGTTTTTGAATCGGTTGTGCTTGAATCATTTCTTGCATAAACCGGCATTTGCCCATCAGGCCTTCCCGGCATTGTAATAGTAGACTCCAGGGTTTTTTCCGACCCCTTCATCTTCAGTGAAAGTGCATTAAATGCAATCACCGCTGCGTTATCCCTTAAAAACAGATCCGTCGTGGTATATTGTGTATGACAGGGATCTCCGATTAAACCTATTTCCAACGCCTTATCCGGTGATTTATTCCAGATAAAATCCAGACCCTCACCGTCCTGATACCCCAGTGCCCTAAGGACAAGCGTCAGGTATTGAACCGCGCTCATCTTCTGGGTGCTGCCGAATTCGGTACTGGAAATTCCCTTTGAAATATTATTGTTATAACAAAACCCGACATAGGGATCCGCCCAGTCCGGCACATCAGAAAATGGATGAGGATAGCTTTTACTTTTTGCCTCCGCATCTTTCCCTAATAGACGTACAATCATTGTAACACCTTCAACTCTTGTTAACGGCTGATCCAGGTTAAAGCTCCCGTTCGAACCCAGAAACAGACCTCGTTCCCATAATTCCTCCGCTGCAAAACCGTATTGAACCTCATATGCATATGCAGGCAGCGAAAAACAAAGCATAGAAACAAGAAGAAGCCAAGTCAATCTCTTCATATAAAAACCTCCAAAAATGAATTTATATGAATATATACCTCAAAAATGGTTAATCAAAACAGAAGGTGTCCTGTTCTTTACAGCAGAATTCATGTCACTCCGGTTCCCTGTATCAATATCAATGCACACATTCACCCCGGCCAATGCTGCACATTCTTATAAAGCTTCGCCAGGAAGGACAGGGAAGGGCTTTTACTTGTAATCATTACCCTGCCATGGTTCCTGAAATATATTTCTTCGTTCTTTCATCCGCAGGGGAGGTGAAAAAGGCCTTAGCCTCACCAACCTCTACCAGCTCACCGAAGTACATGAAAACGACATTGTCCGAAAGCCGTCTGGCTTGCCGCAGTATATGGCTTACCATCACTATCGTATAGCTGTCCTTCAGCGAAAGCAGAAGAGCCTCGATTTTTTCCGAGGATACGGGGTCCAGCGCCGAGGTTACTTCATCACAAAGTATTACTTCGGGCTCCACAGCCAGGGCCCTTGCAATGCACAGCCGCTGCTGCTGACCGATGGATAAATTTACGGCGGGTGCCTTCAGGCGGTCTTTTACCTCATCCCACAGGTGCGTCCGGGTAAGGCAGCTTTCCACAATCTCATCCAGCTCTGATTTTTTCTTTTTGTCATGCAGCTTGGGTCCAAAGGCAATATTGTTGTAAATATTGGACGGTAAAACATAGGGCCGTTGTGCGATGAGCCCGATTTTCTTCCGAAGCTCGTTCACCGGCCGCACCGAATGATAGATATCTTCCTCTCCGATGAAGATGTGGCCTTCTACCTTTATGCCGTTACCGATGTCATGCAGCCGGTTGATTGCCTTTAACAAAGTGGTTTTACCGCAACCCGATGGGCCGATAATGGTGGTCAGTTGTTTTCCTGGAATATCCAGGCTAATATTCTTTATGATTGGAACGGGGTTTTTATCTCCATAGGAAATATTTAAATTTCGTATTTTTATCCCTGACATCAGTGTCTGCCTCCCGCAGTATATTTGGTAAAGTGCCCCGCACTAAGGCGGGAAACCAGATTCAACACGATGATGATCAAAATCAGTATAAATGATGCCGCATAAGCATCTTCCCGTACACTTTCGTAATAGGAGCCGGCTTGCAGAAAAATTAAGACAGGCAAAGATGTTGCCGACTGCAGCAAACCCTTTGGCATCGCATTTCCGGCACCTGCGGTGAATACGACCGAGGCCGCATCGCCCATTGCCCTGCCCATTCCCAGCAAAATACCAGCCATAATTCCCGGAAGCGCATACCTGGTGGTAATGAGGGAGGTTTCAATTCTTGTGGCCCCCAGTGAATACAGTGATTCCCGAACACCATGGGGCACCGTTTGCAGGGCCTCATCCATATACCTTGTAATGATGGGCAATTGCAATAATGTCAGTGTGACAATTGCCGCAAGAAGGCTTCCCCGGCCATTGATAAAAATCAGCACACTCAGCATGAAGATCCCGTAGATGATGGAAGGAACACCCCAAAGGATGTCAAAAAACACTCTGATTTTATCGGCATATTTTTTCCTGATATAGTCAATCTGAAGAAAAAGGGCGATGAGGTATGCAAGTATCGCAGCGATAATGGTTGATGGTATGACCATATAGATGCTTCCCAGTATCGCATGCAGGATGCCCCCATCACCGCCAAGCAGGTACTTTGGACCCGGTGAGGCAACAAGCAGGCCGGGTTTCTTCAAAAGAACCAGCCCACCCTTCACAATGTTCATGCCAACTATGATCACCAGTGAGGCCGCGACGATCAGCACGGCAATGAACATCAATACCTTGAAGATTTTCTCTTTGAGGTACTTATTCATATCTCCACCTCTTCCTCAGCCGGTTCAGGATATAGTTCGAGACAATATTGAATAAAACAATGATTAAAAACAGAACAAGGGCCATGAATATGAGTGCCGATTGCTGTTCGGGCACGGACATCATTTCACCAAAGCTTCCAATCAGCAGGCTCGGTAATGTCTGGCCCGGAGACAAAAGGGAGGTGGGGAGGATATTCTTGTTTCCAATGACCATCGCAACGGCCATGGTTTCCCCGAATGCCCTGCCAAACCCCAGAATAACCCCGGAAATAATACCCGGACCGGCAGCTCGCAGCAGAACTGTTTCCACCAACTGCAGCTTCGTAGCCCCCAATGACAGAAATTGTTCCCGAAGCCCAACCGGAAGTGCCCGAAGGGATTCCACCGATATTGATATCATGACGGGGATGACCATCACCGCTAAAACCAGTGCCGCCGTAAATACGCACATGCCTGTTGTCTTTACGCGAAACAGCGGAGCCAGGGTGTCCCTTACAAAAGGCACCAGCACCAAAAGGGCGCAAAGCCCATAAACAACCGAAGGGATACCCGCCAGTACATCGATGAAAGACTGGAAGGTGGTTTTGATCCTTTTCGTGGCATATTCGGAGATATAAATGGAACACAGCACAGACAGGGGAATGGCGATGAGCATGGCGAGAAAGGTGACGATAAACGTACCGGCAATCGCAGGGAAAAAACCGTAAGCGCTCTTCTGCGGATCCCATACCGATGAGAACAACAGCTCCTGCAGTGAGAATCTACTCAATATCAGCTGTGAGCGCTGCACCAGCATCATAAGCAGGGCGATAAGAAAGGCGAACAGGGCAATGACGAAGGTCAGCATTGCCCCTTTGCTTATTTTATCAAGCTTTTGTCTTTTTTCAGATTGCATTTGAACCCCTTACGATAATTTTGTTGTTATTGCGTATGTCTGGTTTCTTTTGGCAGCCCGTTTGCTTTTAAGTCAAATGGGCCAAACCTGCAAACCCTTTACCATATTTACCTCGCCCATGCAACCCGGGTGTGTTGCGATTGCAAGCAATCGCTTCCGTTGTTATAAGAGCAAAAAATCTGCATCTGTTCATCCGCTGGCTTTAAGCAGGATTCTATTCCCTGCTTCCTTTGGAAAGGATACTTACTTCGCGTTTTCGTTCTTCATCGGTAAGCTGGATGTATCCGTTTTCCTCCAGGATATTCTGTCCGTCGGCCAGTATCCAGTTCACAAAATCCAGCACAGGGCCTTTGAACACAGATTTTCCAACCAGGAATTCCTCCCGCGTTGGTGGGGCGGGGTAAACACCGGAGGCAACATTTTTCAGGAAGCTGCTTTTGTCGGAGTAGAAGCTTTCTGAATCATCCATTATATCATTGTCATTTAAATCAATGGGTACCGGGCGCAGGTTTTCAATATATCCGCCGGTTTCGGCGTTAAAGATGTAATTCAGGTTCGTAAAGCTGATAGCGTTTTTATCGCTTTGAACACCGGCAGCGATGGCCTGGTCGCCGCTGACATTGGAATCGGAATGGTTTTGCAGGTCAGCTTCGGTATATTTGCCCAAGTAGTCCGCCCATACGCTGGCTGCGCCTGAGGAATCGGAGCGGCCATAAACAACGATGGTATCATCTTCCAGTTCTTTCCCGAACAGGTCACCCCACTGCGTTGTCTCTCGCGTGAATATCTTCCGCAAATCTTCCCGGGAAAGGCCCTTTTCTAGAATGTCCTCATAAACGGGATTATTCTCGTGGATAACACCCAACACGGTGTCTTTGGTGGCAGCGATGTAGAAAGCACCCTGAGCCAATTCTTCCTGCTTTATCGGGCGTGATACCATGCCGATATCCACCTGGTTGCTCAGCACATCGGTCATGCCCTTGCCGGCGCCTCCGCCTGAAACCTCTATTTCTACGGGAGCGATTTTCATATACTCATCCGCCCAAACCAGCATCATCGGGTATAATGCCCATGCGCCGGATACTCGGATTGTTGTCGTGGCTGCAGTGTTGGTTTTTTGTGAGCAACCAAGAAGGCTTGCGCTTAGAAAGCACATTACAAGAAGAACTGACAGAAATTTTTTCATAACGATCTCCTTAATCCCTATATAGAAGATAATCACTATAGAGAAAGTATACATTGAAGAAGGAATGGTTGTCAACGATATTTCCTGGAAGGGGACAACGGGTGGGACAAAGGGGACAGGTTCCTTGTCGCTAGCCGGGACGAAGAACCTGTCCCCTTTGTCCCACGAAGTCATATAAAACGGAAACAGAAAGGGACGGTTCAAGGTTCAAAACCGTCCCCCCCTTGATAAAATGGATCTATACTCGTTACTGATCAGCCCAATTTGGCTTGTTCAAATTCATTCTGAATCTCTGCTGAAGGTTCCCTGGAAAGAATGGAAACAACAACAATGGTGATGCAGGAGAAGATAAAGGCCGGCAGCAGTTCATAAATGCCGAATACCCCTCCAATGGGTTTAATCAACAATCTCCAAATGAAAACCATCGATCCGCCGGCAATCATGCCCGCGATAGCCCCGCCTCTGGTCGTTCTTTTCCAGAACAGCGAGAACAGGATGATTGGCCCAAAAGTTGCACCAAAGCCTGCCCAAGCAAAAGCAACCACTTCGAAGATGATGCTGTTTTCATCTAGACCGATAATAATACCGACAACAGCGATCACAAGCATCACTATTCTTGAAATAGTCATGACCTGTTTATCGCTGGCATCTTTTTTCAAAATGCCATGGTAAATGTTTTTAGCCACGGATGAGGTAGCAATTAACAGGTAAGAGTCCGAAGAGCTGATGGTCGCAGCCAGAATGCCGGCCATAACAAGGCCTGCAAGTAATGGAGGAAGCAAGTTCCTGCTCAATTCAATGAAAATGCTCTCAGATGCACTTTTGGTAAGCAAGGTGGCTGGATACAGGCTCCTGCCGATCAAACCGATGGCAACAGCTGCAATAAGTGAAATAACGCACCAAATCGTTGCAATCCTTCTGGACTTTCCAAGCTCGGAGGGGTTTTTTATCGCCATAAAACGAAGCAAAACCTGGGGCATACCGAAATAACCCAGACCCCATGAAATGGTTGAAAGGATTGTCAGGAAACCATATTTTCCTGCTTCCCCAAAAACGGGCTGGTTCTGCGCATTTACCATCTGAACGCCGTCTGCCAGCTTGGGAGATGCAATACCGAAGAAATCAAAGAACCCGGGGATTTGCTTAATATTATTGACGACGTTGCCAATACCTCCAGCTGAAACCGTACCCACCACTAAAATGGTTACCAGTGCAAAAATCATCACCAGCGCTTGCATAAAGTCGGAAG
>CAYVFB010000082.1:6149-15079 GCA_964450305.1 uncultured Ruminiclostridium sp. | reverse complement strand
ACCAGCCCGGGTTGCATGGGCGAGCAGTGCAGCGGAGCGGAACGACCAGCCCGGGATGCATGGAAATTGGGGGTATAAACAGTAATATCTGTTTTCATGTCTGTTAATACATGATATGATAAGCATTAAACATATGCTTGATAAAGCAATGATCCCTGACAATAATTTATAGAGGTGTACTAATGAAGAAGAAATGGACAATTTTATTGGGGGTTGGACTCGGAATTTTTGCCCTCATTTTGCGAAAGCTGTTGAATATTCCAGATAACAAATTTATTCCTTTTTACCTGATCTATATTTTAGTCGTCTTCATAGCGATTTTTGCAATAAATTTTATCTGGCAGTTGCGGTTTTTCAAAAAATTAACTGGTTTAACCCATATCCTTTATAAGGAAAAGGACCCCGACAGGTTTATTGCCGAGAATGAAAAGCTGCTCCAAACCGTCAGGAGCCCATTGAACCGGAACATGATATCCATGAATATCTCTGTGGGGTACGCTGAAAAAGGCGATTATCGGCAAGCAAAGGAACTGCTTCTTCAGATCCCCGAGAATCAAATGAAGGGGATTAACAAGGTGATCTATAACCACAACCTATGTTATTTCCATTTCCTGCTGGAAGAAAACACTTCAGCTATTGCTGTTTTTAATGCCAATACTGAATTGTTCCGGAAATTCGAGCAGCATCCGGGTTTGGGCGGAAGCATTGCGGTAATCAAGATCTACTACCTTATTGCCACCGGTGAAAAGGAACAGGCGAAGCAAATGCTGGAGCAGGCAAAAAGCAAGTTCACCGATCCAAAGCTTGAAAAGGATCTGGCAGACCTGGAAAAGATTCTTTCTTGATTTTGTGATCTTTCCCATTACTCCCATTCCTTCCAAACCTCTGGCTGGTACCCTACCGTGGCCTTCTTTCCGTTGCGCACCACTGGGGTTTTATACAAAGCAGGGTTCTTAAAAAGAACCTCCGCTGCACAGCTCCCTGCGCCAAGCTGCTGCATGTTGAGCGTTTTATAGGCTTTTGAGCCTGAATTGATTAACGCCCTTAACCCGACTGCATTTTTTACACTTTCAAACTCACCCTTGCTCAAGCCATACCTTTGCAAATCAATATATTGATATTGTATGTTTCGCTCCTTGAAATACCTTTCGGCTTTTTTGGTATCAAAGCATTTTGCGGCCCCAAAGATTTGAATATTCATAAAGAGCTCCTCAAAAATTTTCTTGTTCTCATTCTACAATACTGATTTCTCTGCGGCAATATGCTTTAGTATTTGTCACTATACACGCTCCTGACAGAGTTACTCCTGTGAAACCTGACAAGGTTTCGTGTCGTTTGGCGACCCGCTGCGAAAGCCTTGAAATTTTCTTTGAGTTTTTCGTAACAGAATAGGTAAGGGGCTTTTTTTTCATAAAAGAGCATGGTATAATAAGCAAGAAGTTTAACCTTTATTTCTTGTTTAAGAATTTTTTGGCAAAATATTGCCAACCCTGACAAATGCAGTTTATCAGGCAGACTATACCAGACAGATTATATGGAAAGGTGAGATATTTATGAGGATTGTAAAAGTAAAGAACTATGAAGAAATGAGCAGGCAAGCAGCGAATGTGATTGCCGCCCAGATCGTACTGCGGCCTGAAACGGTTCTGGGATTGGCTACTGGTTCCACGCCCATAGGCACCTATGACAGGCTGATCGAATTGTGTAAAAACGGCGATGTGGATTTCTCCAGGGTTACAACCATTAACCTGGACGAATACTATGATCTGGATCCCAGTCATAATCAAAGCTATCGTTACTTTATGAATGAACACCTCCTAACAAAGGTAAATATTGATATCGCCAACACAAATGTTCCAAACGGTAAGGCAGTAAATATTGAAGCTGAATGCAAGCGTTACGATAATTTAATTGAGCAGGCTGGCGGCCTTGATCTGCAGCTTCTGGGCATTGGTCATAACGGCCATATTGGGTTTAATGAACCCGCTGATGAGTTTGTACTGGACACCCATTGTATTACTTTGGGTGAGAGCACCATCAACGCCAACGCAAGGTTTTTTGCCAACCGTGACGATGTACCGAAGAAAGCTTTGACCATGGGCATTAAAGCGATTATGCAGGCGAAGAAGGTTCTATTGATTGCCAGCGGAGACGATAAGAAGGAAATTATGAAAAAAGCGCTGTTTGGTCCGGTAACACCCGCTGTGCCAGCTTCCATCCTGCAGCTGCATAAAAACCTGATTGTTATCACCCCGTTGGATTTGGGTTGATTCCATTTCCTAAAAAACTTTAAAAGAGGATACCCGAAGCGGTATCCTCTTTTTTTACAGGCAGGCGCCAATGGAAGCTTGCCCTGTCCACCTAAGAGCTTAATCTTCGTCCATCAGCATGTCCCATTCTTCCAGGTAACTCAGGTGTAACTCTTCTTGTTCAGATAATTCTTTTTGCAGTTCGGTCAACCGGATATAATCCGAAACAACACCATCCGAAGCAAGTTCTGCCTGAAGCCTTGATATCTTTTCATCGCATTGCGCGAGGTTTTCTTCGAGCTTTTTTATTTTTGCCTCCCGTCTGGTTTTCTCCTTGGCAGGCGTGGTATAGCTCTTCTTCTCCCTTACTTCTTTGGTGTCCTGGTTGTTTTGCCCGGTCATTCTCTTCGCGGTCTGTTCAAGGTAATACTCGTAGCCGTGGGGATAGAGTTCAACTCTATCTTCATCAAACACAAGTACAGAGGTTGCCACCTGTTTGATAAAATACCGGTCGTGGGAAACAAAAAGCAGCGTCCCTGTATATTCCTTCAGCATTTTCTCCAGGGTTTCCTTACCGATGATGTCCATATGGTTTGTCGGCTCATCCAGGATCAAGAAATTTGGCTTGCGCTGGAAAATCTTGCACAATTCAAGGCGTACTTTTTCGCCGCCTGAAAGGGCATTGACCGGCTTAAATACATCTTCCCCGGTAAACAGAAAAGCGCCGAGTGCGCTTCGCACTTCGGTGTGAGTAAGCTTCGGAAACTCATCCCAATACTCGTCCAATACGTTTTTATCGCTTTTATATTGTGCCATCTGCTGGTCAAAATAGCCGATTTTAACCTTTTCACCAATGGTAAAAGAGCCATTCAGCGCAGGCAGTTTATTGATGATGGTTTTCAGGAAGGTGGATTTTCCAAGACCGTTTCCGCCGATAATTCCGACCTTTTCTCCACGCCAGATATCCAAAGTAATGACTGAAAGCGGCTTATTATAACCTATCTCCAAACCCTTCGCGGAGAATACAAGCCTAACGCTTGGATACTCAGGCTGGAAGTTCACATGAAAGGTTCTTGAATCCGCCAGCTCGGGGGCTTCTATTTTATCCATCCGTTCAATCTGTTTCAGCTTGGATTGGGCCATGGCCGCTTTTGTGGCCTTATAACGAAACCGCTCCACCAACCCGCTTAAATGAGCAATCTCTTTTTGCTGCTCAATATATTCCTTTTGCTGTTTTTCCCAGTCGATACGCTTTTTCACCGCAAAGGCGGAATAGTTACCGGTGTATTTTGTAATCCTTCCGCGTTCAATTTCATAAACCTGGCTTACGATCTTATCCAGAAATTCTCTGTCATGCGAAACGATCACAACAGCGTTTTTGTAGCTCTTCAGGTAATCCTCCAACCATTCAATAGCGTTGATATCCAGATGGTTGGTGGGCTCGTCCAACAGTAATATATCGGGCTTTCTGAGCAGCAGCCGCATAAAGGCAATCTTGGTGCGCTGCCCCCCGGAAAAGTCTGAAAGTGGTTTTGCTTTTTCTTCATCGGTAAAACCAAATTTCCGGATCGCGGTTTCATATTCCTTTTTGTAGCTGTAACCATCCAGCAGCCGGAACCTGTCCTGTAACAGTGAGTACTTCGTTAAAGCTTCACCGCTTGGGTTGCTCTCTATCTCTTTAAGCAGTCTTTCCATACTGTTTTCAAGTTCCAGAATCGCTTGATAGGCCTTTTTCACCTCTTGTTCAAGGGTGATGGTTTCATCCTCAAAGGTAACCTGCTTCAGATAACCAATGTCAACATTCCCCGGCTTGATGACAGCGGATTGTTCCCCGTTATCCAGTTGAGTCAGCTCATATTCGCCAACTATCAGCTTTAGAAGCGTGGTTTTACCGGAACCATTCCTGCCAACCAGCGCAATCTTTTCGCCTTTGTTAACTTCAAACTCTATACCAGACAGTATAACCGTTGTTCCAAAAGCAACACAACCGTTTGTGATCTTCAGCAGCATTGTGATTTCTCCCTTGCTCCGGAGGATTGTTAATTCATAGCTTTCGTAGTAATTTTTGGGCTCAACAGTTTTATCATGCGCCATTGCCTGGTTTTTCCCTTGGTATGGGCACCCAAAACAAAAGCCCTCACTATTATAACAACGGAAGCGATTGCTTGCAATCACAACACACCCAGGATGCATGGGCGAGCAGTGCAGCGAAGCGGAACGACCAGCCCAGGATGCAAGTAAAAATGAGCCATGGTACCTGTCCCCCTGGCTTACAAGAATTGTTTCATCTGTTGAAAATTATTCTCCTCAAATCGCAGAAGTCTTTCCATTAGCTGCACAATTTCAAGCTCTGCCTCTTCCCGGTACTTCTTGATGTTTTTTATTGCGTCTATGATCCCCATAGAACTTCCAACCATGATCATTTCAGCGATATGAGATGGAGTTTTATCCACCAAAGTTTGAAGATTCAACATTAGATATGTGCGTATTCTCTGCATCGCACCGATGCCCTTTTCATCACACCCGTTTTTATTCAGTAGTGTGCGGGCAACATCATTAATCTCTTTATACTCCGCAAACTGGGCATCCAAATACTTTTCAAATTCCTTATCATCCGTAATGGCTTTCAGCTTATTCAGGGTTTCAACACCCATCTCAGCGTTTTGATAAATAAAATTCAACATTTCAACATTTGCATTCATCATGTATCACACTCCTTCGAAATAGTATTTGTGAAAGAGTAGTGAATGATACATTTGTGGAAGCAACACATGGGTGATCCGAGAACTGCAGATTTCAATGACGCTTGCGCAAATTCTGCTCTAAAAGCACAGAAGTTTGCTGTATTGCAGAAATCGGTTTATCCCTCGACACGCGTATTTTAGCTCTAAGGTCTAAAATATGTTATAGAGGCAGGGGTTTTAGGGCATTTGATAAAGCCTTTACCAGCCCCGTGAGCTTCCACCGCCACCGCTTCGTCCGCCGCCGCCCGAGAATCCACCGCCACCTCCGCGGTGGGAACCTCCACCCCCACGGTAATGGCTGCTTCCTCGTCTGTTATACATGGAAGCTATCAGGAAAAACCTGGTAATCCTTCCTCGAAGAAATATCCAATCAATCAACAGAACAATGACAATAATAATGAACAAAACCATATTTGCATTATCACTTTCACCGGTATTGGTTTCGGTGGTAAATGCTCTGTCAGGCATCTCCAAATCACCGGGGGCTATACCGTATTCGTCGTAAACCTGCTGTACAATAGCCAGAAACCCATTTCGAATTCCGGAACCATAGTCATTGTCTTTAAAATATGGGATCATATATTCATCCTGTATTCTTCCGGTTTTCCCATCAGGAAGCGCGCCCTCAAGGCCGTATCCAACCTCTATTCTGGATTGTCTGTCGCCCACTGACACCAGGATTAGCACCCCATTGTTTTGCTGAGCAGTTCCAATACCCCATTGTTTAAACAGCTGATACGCATAATCTTCAAGGGGTTCACCCTGAAGGCTATCAACGGTAACGACAACGACCTGGGCTGTTGTTGCCTCCTGTAATTGAACAGCAGCAAATTGGATAGCTTGTTCGTCTGATGCGTCAATGACTTTGGCAAAATCATTCACAAAGAAGTCATTGGTGGGCTCAGGAATAACAGCTTCACCATTGACGGGAAAACAGAGCAACAACCCTATGAACAGGACAAAGATGATTATACGGTTCGTTTTTATCATATCCTATCAATCCCCAAATTTTACTTCAGGCGCTTTATCTGCTCCTTCAGCAGCTTCAAAATAGTCATACCTGTCAAACCCGAAGATACCTGCGAATATGACTGTCGGGAAGCGCTTGATTGCCGTATTGTAGTCCCTGACAGTATTATTGTATTCCATTCTGGCAATCCCAATACGGTTCTCTGTTCCTTCCAGCCCGTCGGCCAGTTGCCGGAAGTTCTCATTGGCTTTCAACTCGGGATAATTCTCAGCAACGACCAGAAGCCTTGACAAAGCGTTGGACAAATCTGAGCTGGCATCAGCTTTTTCTCCCATAGATCCCGCTCCGGCCAGCTTTGACCTGGATTCGGCTATGGAAGTAAAAATTTCTTCTTCATGGGCGGCATAACCCTTAACGGTTTCCACGAGATTAGGGATCAGGTCATTTCTTCTTTGCAGCTGGTTGTCTATCTGGCTTAAAGCAGTTTGAACCTCTTCATCCTGTGCAACAAGCTTATTATATGTGCCTATCCCTGAAAAAATTAAGACGATGGCAATAACAACAATCGCAACTAATCCATAAATTAATAAAGAACCCTTCTTCACAGTACATTCACTCCTTCGATTTATTTAGTTTTCTCATCCTATACATCATAACCTTATTGCAGCGAAATGATGAGTAGAACATCGGTGATATGAATTAATACGTAAAAGAAGTGGTTTAGTTTATGTGCGGGTTTCAGGCATCAAACATCATGCTTTTTTACTTTGAGCAGGGGGATTCTTCTTAGGATGAACTCATAGAACAAAAAAAGAAAACCATACGAAAGAATGACAACGGCAAAGAACTTCAGGTATAGTGCCATCTTTAACCGAATGAAGATTAGCATCAATATGGAAACGGGGAGGTAATGCCAGAAATAATAAGAAAATGATGCTTTGTTCAGATAAGCATAAATGCTGTTGTTTTTGTTCAGGAACTTTTTGCCCAACTCCATCACAAAAACGATCGCCGCGCATTGATATACTGCTTTTGAAACAACCCATGCAAAGCCGACAAATGGGGAAGATGAACGGAGAACAACCCAGCAATAGTATAAACAGGTTAAAACCGGGACAAAAACGGCTACCAGGATTGTTGCAGTTTTCATTAGCCCGGCAAACTTTTCCTGAATTCCACCATCATATGCAAATATGAAACCAAAAATAAAAACACTTAAATAGACAATGAAGTTTGCCCAATCGGATACAAGGTTCAGTGTGCCGGGGAAAAACGGCCGCAGAAAGATCTCTGCAAGCATCATAAAAAGAAATGGGATAAAAATATTTTTCCCTTTACACAGAAACAAAGCCGTCTTTTTCAAATTGTTTCCATCCTTCAGTTTTTTGAACAGTGGAATGCAGAGCATTGAAAAGACGAAAAGATACAATAAAAACCACAGATGGGCATAGCCAAGGTAGTATACAACTTTGCGAGAAAAGAACTCCTTCAGAAAGCTGAAAAGGTTTCCCTGATATCCGTGATAAAGCGCTTTTGTATAGGCCTGTGCAGGGCATATGGTCACTAATCCTGCGATCAGTGGAACAACAAGCTTCCGAATCCTTTCTGAACAATATTGCGCTATACTTCTTCGCTGAAGTGCGTAATAGGTTCCGATTCCCGACAGGAAAAACAACAGCGTCATAAAAAAATTATCCAATGACGCGGTAAAAGCTAGTAATGGCAATATTGTGATGTTGCTTACCGGCTGGAATATATATGTCATTCCCAATCCGGTAAAGGTTAATGCAGTGTGATAGGGTATCAGGGTTAATATCACCAAAACCCTCAACCAGTCAACGTAATATAACCGTTCGCGCGCCATAGCTTTTCTCCCGGGTTAAACAAAGAAATCATTTTTCATCATACAGGAAGATAGACGAAAAATACAGTGATTTGTCTTTAGTGATTCTGAATTGATTCCATTGTGGTAACTCATTGTGAATAATCTTCTCCACATCAGCCAAAATATCAATTAAGATGGAAAAGAAAAAACTCACTGTCCTATTGAACTGGATGATTCCAGCGATTGCAGCTGTAATTGCGTTATATGTTCTTTTTATTTCGCCAAGACCAGGAGTTGCTGATCAAGGCGACTTTCAGAGAATAATGGACATTTCAGGTCTTCAGGAAACAGAAAGCTCCCTGGAAGAGCCGGAATTTCGCTTTTTTAAATATGTCAGGGCTGAATATAACATGACTTCTGTCAACCCTCTTCATTTTATCTTCAGTTCCAGTTTAATTTACCCTATTCTTCTGGTAAAATCGATCTGCAAAATGATTGGATTGGCAGCCTTCAATACGGGAATACTGGCCGCTGTTTATGTATTTTCTTATATTGCGGCTATTATAATGTGTCTGAGGTGGTTGGGATTTACACGCAGTCCTGTATTCATTTTTGCCAGTCTTGCAGCGTTAGTTATTTTACTGGATGGAAATTATCTTGTATGGTTTAACAGCCTTTATGGGGAGCCAATGATGATCATCTCGTTATTGCTGCTCACTGCCTCGACTCTATATATCATTCAGATGAGAACCATCCAAATAAAAAACATTCTAATACTGTTCCTTTCCTCTTTTCTGTTTTTATGCTCCAAAGCTCAATGTATCACGGCACTTCCCTTTGTTGCTTTCATGCATGCAAGGCTCATTTTATATGGAAAAGAGTCTTTCGAAAACAATGAAAGTGTTCGTCTGCAATTGCACCCATATATAAACGTCAAGCCGAGCCTGCGGCCAACCCAGGCTGCATGGGCGAGCAGTAAGCAAAGCTTACGACCAGCCCGGGTTGCATGGGCGAGCAGTAAGCAAAGCTTACGACCAGCCCAGGCTGCATGGGCGAGCAGTAAGCAAAGCTTACGACCAGCCCGGGTTGCATGGGCGAGCAGTAAGCAAAGCTTACGGCGAGCGAAGTCATCATTTTGGAAT
>CAYVFB010000082.1:0-6049 GCA_964450305.1 uncultured Ruminiclostridium sp. | reverse complement strand
TGCATGGGCGAGCAGTAAGCAAAGCTTACGGCGAGCGAAGTCATCATTTTGGAATACAGGGTTTTATTCAATTTTGAAATTGTCTATTCCCATCATTCTGTTGTTTGCCTGTACCATTGGGTTTTATTCCCATCAGAATAAAACCTGTGGTGTGGATACAAAATACAATGCAGTTTTTTATGGCATTTTAAAAAACTCCGAGGATCCGCAAAGAGATCTCGAAATACTGGGGCTTTCGGTTGATTTGGCGGTTGAAGCAGGAAAGCATGCCTATCTCCCCCACAATGAATATCTCCGATATGTTCCCAGGTCCGAAATCACCCAGACCGAATTCAATGAGAAAATCAGCAATTTCAAATTAATTCGGTTTTATCTGCTGAATCCGCAAAGGTTCATCAATGGTATGAAATATACCGCTTCGCAAAGCTTTCAGACAGGAACCTTCCTCGGGAAGTACGAAAAAAAGGATGTGCCCGAATACACCTATACCTTCAACCGATTCACGTTTTGGTCGAATTTTCGCAGCACAGTCTTTCCGAATAAATTATGGTTTATTGTGCTGGTTTACCTTGCGGTTATCATCGTTTCTGTATTTAAGTACCGACGAAGGCGGCAGGATAGTCAATCACGCTTGCGTATTGAATTGCTCTGGATGATCATGGCTATCGGTGCTTTTCAGTTTCCCATGCCATTTGTCGGAAACGGGGAGGCGGACACTGCCAAGCAACTCTTTTTGTTTAACTTCACTTTTGACATTCTGGCTATTATTGCCTGCACATGGGCTTTCAACAAGCTCTTCTTTTCTAATATTGAAGAATGAACGAATAGGACTAATTTACTGTCTTGAATACGTCAGATTACTCATGTCATCTAGTTGACATAATTTCTTATTCTTGATAACATGGAATCAGAAATCATTTCTTCTGAAGAAAGAATCAGATTTTCAGTTAACTAAAAAGGCTTCACACAGTTTCACAAAATACCATACAGGAGTGTTTTTATGAAAAGTATTCTCTGCAAAAAGAAAAGACTTACTTTTTCCATTGTTTTAATTCTAATTCTCAGCCTGGTGTTCAACATTACCAGCATGGCATCCAGAAACGACAAGGCTGCGCCCTCGGTACCAAAAAACCTTAGAACGGTTGAAATTACCGCTATAACCGTTTCACTCACCTGGACTGCCTCGAAGGATAATGTAGGTATCACTGCCTATGACATCTATCAAAATGGAAGTCTTGCAGCCAGTACATCATTGAATACATATACCGTCAGGGGGTTAGATCCGGATACATCCTATTCTTTTCTTGTCCGTGCGCGTGATGCTTCGGGGAATGTTTCGGGCACCAGCAACACAATAAAGGTGAAAACCCTGCCATCGGAATATACTCCTGATCCACCGACAACACCTGTGCCTACAACTGCACCAACAGTAGCGCCATCTCCTACGCCGGTGCCGACGGCCACACCTACACCAACACCGTCCCCTGCTCCGGTGCCAACGGCCATACCTACACCAACTCCGGTTACACCCGTGAGAGTTGTTGGTTATTATGCTGGATGGTCTGCCTATTCGGGTTTTACGCCTGAAAAAATTGATGCAGGGAAATTAACACATATCCAATATGCCTTTGCAGTTATAGGCAGTGATTTAAAGATTGCTTTGGGTGACTCTTATATTGATCCTTCGAATTTTATGAAATTAAACCAACTTAAACAACAAAATCCCCATATAAAAACATTGATTTCTGTTGGTGGGTGGAACGGATCCGGGAAATTCTCCGGCGCTGCCTTAACGGATGCTTCCAGAACAGTTTTTGCTGACAGTTGTGTTGATTTTATGGTAAAGCATGGCTTTGATGGAATTGATGTTGACTGGGAGTACCCCGTAAGCGGGGGATTGGCAGAAAACATCAAAAGGCCTGAGGATAAACAGAATTTTACGCTTTTAATGAAAAAGCTGCGCGAAAAACTTGATGCGCAGGGTGCAAAAGATGGGAAAACGTACCTTCTGGCTTTTGCAGGAGCTGCCGGAAGCTGGTATGTAAATAACGTTGAATTGAATCAACTGCACCAATATCTGGATTATGGGAGCATTATGGCCTATGATATCCATGGCACATGGGATAAGTATACCGATTTCAATGCTCCCCTTTATAACAGCACAGACGTATCGCCGCAATATAAATGGAGTGTGGATTCCGGCGTCAATGCCTGGCTGAATACAGGGTTCCCGGCTGAAAAACTTATTGTCGGAGTACCATTTTATGGATACCGGTATCATTCCGTATCAGGGATGAATAACGGCCTTTATCAGACCTACTCCGGCGGTTCCGCCCTTAGTTATGCAAGTATTGCAGCCAATTATCTGAATGCGGCCGGATATGTGCGGTATTTTCACCAGCACTCCATGGTTCCATGGCTTTTCAACGGTTCCACCTTTATCAGTTATGAAGATGAGCATTCCATGGGCTTGAAAGCGCAATATATTAAGGACAGGCAGTTGGGCGGTGCTATGATTTGGGAACTAAGTCAGGATCCCAACAGGGTGCTTCTTGATGCATTGTACCATGGCCTGAAATGAGGGCATGAAATCATATCTCAAAGCCACTCTCTATGAGGGTGGCTTTTTATCACAATAAAACTACATGTTCACAATTTTGAATTCCCCACTTCGTCGCATATTTTCAGCCAATATGGTTGAAATGCACTTGGTGGCGGGTAGTTCACGAAACAGTATCGCGAACTTCTTTCACTTTTAACTTGGGAAGTTCACTTAGAAGCATCCCGCCTAGTATGAGGATACATCCGACGATAGTATACAGGCCTGGTTTTTCGGTAATCCCCTGGCTGTTGGGAATTGTCCATGCAAAAATGGCGGCAAACACAGGTTCACAAGTGATGATCAGGGCAGTACGGGTAGGGGTCGTGTATTTCTGTGCTGCGGTTTGAACGCCCACTGCGAAGGCGGTACCAAAAACGCCGGTCCACAATATGGTTGTTACCAGTGTGGTATTGACAACCGGCAAAGCGAAGCCCTGAAAGCCCCAGACACCCGTGTAAAGCACAGCTGCCGTAGCGACCTGGATGATGGTTATTAAAACAGGATCCTCTTTCGAGGCAGCATCATCAATGAAAATGATTTGGAGGGCGAAACAAATGGCGCAAAAGAGTGTCAGCAGATCCCCTAAATTAAACTGGAGCTGTGCGCCTCCGGAAAGGAAGAACAGCCCTGCAGCAGCAGAGAAAACTCCCACAACAGCCAGCAATGGCGGCTTTTTCTTCAGGCATAACGCTGAAAGCACAGGCACCATAACAACATTCATGCCTGTAATAAAACCTGAGTTGGAAGCAGTCGTATATTGAAGCCCGGTTACTTGAAGTGCCATCCCCCCAAATAGGGTCAGCCCGACGAGAATACCCTTCTTCAGGGCTGATGCAGTAATGTTTTTTAACCTCTTGAAAAACATCAGACACAGAATCACCGAAGCCAAAAGAAACCGAAGGGCCAGATAGGCGAATACAGGAGTATAATCCAAGAGGTTCTTCATCAGGATAAATGAAGAACCCCAGATAATGGTGATGCTTAATATGGATAGATCCGCTTTCCAATGCTGTGACATAGAGGCCTCCAAACAAGTTATTCTTAAAACACACCTCTTATCATAGCACTTGATGACAGCTTATGACAATGGACAAGTATCTGTTAATAGCTGAACATTATGTTGCCTTTCGTCATTGAAATCACCCAAGCCACTCGCTAACTTTTCTGAGGTGTGAGCAGTCCCCCACGACCCAGGTGCCTCCAAACAACACGAAGCTTTGGCAAATTTCACAGGAGCACCATAAAAACAGTCATCTTAGAAAAAAGAGTCTCGCAAGCTTAATCTTCCCACAAACGGCTGGGGTAAATCCCCTTCTCATGCATTTTTCTGATAGCCTCTATTACAACAGGCCGATCTTCCTTATAGGTTACACCATACCACCGTTCATTTGTTGTCAGTACGCTTACTCTGGCTTTGCCGGTAGCAATCAGGCTGTCTACAGCCGAAGGAAGATAGAACTCTGCTGTTGCTGCTTTATCCGTGCTTTTTTCAAGGAATGCGTGAAAACCCTTTTCCAGCTCACCGAACAGGCTGGGTGTAAACCCCCACATGTTCATAGAAACAGTGCTTCCCGCAGGGATTGTGATCCAGGTATCTACATCTTCAGTATACTTTGCCGCCGAACCAAACCTTTGTATTTTCTTTCTTTCTTGAATGCCCGCCAGGTATCCTTCCGGGGTGATCGAGCATATGCCCCTTGAAACATGCCCATTTTCGGTTAATGTATTTTCCAGCTTGAACCCGACCATGCAGTAAGAATACTGCCCTTCGGAATCGATCATGCTTCCCAGGAAATTCCCCAGGGCACTGAAGGAGACTGCACCGTAATAATCATCGGCATTTATCACCGCAAAGGGGGTATCCACGGCGTCTTTACATAACAGCACTGCATGGCCTGTCCCCCAAGGTTTTACCCGCCCCTCCGGCACTGCAAATCCAGTGGGGATGTCGTGAACGCTTTGGTAAACATAAGCTGTTTCCACCAGCTTTTCAATTTTATATCCGATATTTTCCCGAAATGCCTTTTCTATTGCCTTGTTTATAATAAACACAACTTTATCAAATCCCGTTTTCAGGGCATCATAAATGGAATATTCCAAAATGATTTCTCCGTTCGGGCCCATGGGGTCGATCTGTTTATTGCCGCCGTATCTGCTGCCCATTCCGGCAGCCATGATGACAAGTGTTTTTGTTGCCATATGTGATTCACCTTTCCTAAACTGTTTTTTGAAAAAAAGCCCCACTTCAATAACGAGTTTTCTTACCGGAGACTAAAACTCGATTAGTTGGGAGTTCCTATTTAATCTTAAGGTGGAGTAGAGCCTCACTCTGAAGCCATTTTGTATATTACTTCGTAAAAACACCCTACCCACAATTTCAAGCGTTTGTTGCGCAAGGAGTTCACTCAAAGAAACCAGCCCCTATTAATAGCCTTGAGGGTTGTTTTGCTGCCAGCGCCAGGAATCTGAACACATCTCATCCAAACCCCTTTTTGCAGTCCATCCCATTTCCTGATTCGCCTTTTCCGGGTTCGCATAACACATGGCGATGTCACCAGGCCTTCTAGCAACAACATGATAGGGAACATCCCGTCCTAGAACCTTAGAGAATGCTTTCACCACCTCAAGTACAGAATAACCCTGACCTGTTCCCAGGTTATATGTTACAACACCTGGTTTCGACTGCAGCTTTTCCAATGCTTTCAGGTGGCCCAAAGCCAGGTCGACCACATGAATATAATCCCTGACGCCTGTTCCATCCGGAGTATCATAATCATCGCCAAACACGTTCAGTGCCTTCAGCTTTCCAACGGCCACCTGGGTGATGTAGGGAACCAGGTTGTTCGGGATGCCATTGGGGTCTTCACCAATCCTGCCGCTTGGGTGTGCCCCGATGGGATTAAAATATCTTAAGATGGCAATATTCCAGGAGGGATCTGCTACAGAAAGATCCCGTAGAATTTCCTCGATCATCAGCTTTGTCCGGCCATAGGGGTTCGTGGCTGAAAGCGGGAATTCTTCGGTAATCGGGACCGCATGCGGATCGCCATATACCGTTGCGGATGAACTGAACACAAGGTTCTTCACCCCGTATTTCTGCATCAGTTCACATAATGTGAGGGTTCCGGTAATATTGTTATGATAATATCGAAGAGGAATTGAAACTGATTCGCCCACAGCCTTCAACCCGGCAAAATGAATCACCGCTTCGATGGATTCCCTTTTAAAAATCTCTTCCAGAGTCGGTTTATCCAATAAATCCACCTTGTAAAACTTTAAGGGCTTTTCACTGATATCCTGAACCCTTTTCAGGGATTCTTCCTTGCTGTTACTAAGGTTATCTGCAACCACAACATCATATCCTGCTGCAAGAAGCTCGACGCATGTGTGGCTTCCAATATAACCGGCGCCACCCGTCACCAAAACAGACATTTTTCATACCCCCTT
>CAYVFB010000081.1:0-15384 GCA_964450305.1 uncultured Ruminiclostridium sp. | reverse complement strand
CGGCTAAAATGATATCATTTCTGTGCCCACTAAAGGCTGCTGCGAAGTTATCCTTAACCTCCGGCGATGAAGCAAGCATGTCGAAGTAATTCACACCCTGAGCAATCGCTTCATGAACAACAGATATGACTGTCTCCCTGGTGACATTGGACTGTAAATACTCCATGCCCAACCCAATAACACTTACTTTCATGCCTGTGCTACCCAATACGCGATATTGCATTTGTTTGTTCCTCCTACATTCTATACGTTTTCCTAGATATATGGTGATGTTCCTGTTTTATTCCCATTTACCTGAGGCTTGTAATCTTTTCATCTCACGTCTATAGCAGAACTTATGTTCTGATTGTAACACAAAGAAGATTGCGTTACAATATTTAACATAAAATAATTTTATGAATTGTATAACCCTTATTACTATTCACAGGTAAGCGGGTGCAGCCTGCTGAACGAAGTGAAAAATCTCGCATTACTAATGACAAGATCCTTCGCTACGCTCAGGATGACATCGCTGCGCTCATAATGACATCACTGCGTTCAGGATAAAACACATACCTCTGTCGCAACTTATCATACAGTTGCAGAACATCAAATTTTTGTTTTAATAACAGTAAGTTACTAGAAAACAGGAGGGTTTTATGGAAGAACAACTGACCTTCGTGAACCGGGTAGAATTCAGAGAATGGCTCGCAAAACACCATGCTTCCAGCAATGGCTTCTGGATGGTCTTCGGGAAGTCCGGTCATTTGCTCACTGTAAAGCCGGAGGACGCATTGGAGGAAGCGCTGTGTTTTGGCTGGATAGACGGTCAGCTAAAAAGCATTGATGAAACCCGATATATCAAGAAATTTACTCCACGGAGAAAGGACAGCCGATGGTCTGAAAAGAATCGCAATACAGCCATGAAGCTTGTGGAGAGGGGACTGATGACTGAAGCGGGCGTAGCCGCTATTGAACAGGCGAAGAAACTAAATAAATGGGATGCCCCAAAACCGGAGCCGTTAACGGAGGAGCAAATCGCGGTATTGGCTGAAGCCCTGAAAGGTTATGAGCCGGCCTATTCCAACTTTATGAAAATGTCTTTTTCCATACGAAGAACCTACACGCTTCTTTATTTCGATGCGAAATCAGAAGCCACAAAAAAGAAGCGCCTGGAACAAATTGTCGCCAGATTGAATGAAAACAAGAAACCCATGTAGTTGTTAACTGCTTTGCTATGCAATTTAAGGGATGCTGCGATTGCACTCCGACCAGCATGAAGGACTTACAAAAACAATGTAGCAGGAACACCCGCCACGATAGAATAAGGCGCACATTATGTCCACTTTGCTCATAATGATTATGATTTGCTCTTTTTTATATTTATTGAAATTATAACGGATATAACATTTATAGCAATAGCAGCTGTAAAAAGAAGAATGGGAGATATTCTTGAAATATCAAGTATGATTCTGCTGTTAACTTTTTGTAAGATTGGCCCGCTTGCACCGATAATCGCCATTGCAATAATAAATACGAACCGCCCTTTTTCACTACCAAACTTAAAGAGAATGGGAGTATTTATTGCAATAAAGATAAGTCCGCCTATAACAGCAATAAACAGAATATAATTACTATCTTCTGTCTGCATGATGCCAATCCTTTTTCCGATAATTTGCCCAACAAATGCAAGCAGAGCTGCGCCAAGCATACAAATATATCCCAGTAAATATTTGCTGAAAATAAGTTGGAATTTTGAATAAGGCATCATGGCCGCAAGTTGCTCCCACTTAGAGCGTTCATCATATGCGATCGCCGTCATGGGCAAAACTGCTCCCAGTAAAATTGCAAGAGCATACATTGACCCACCTGTTGTCAATGCAATAACCGGGATAATAACGAGAAATATTTTAAGTTGTTTTGTAATAACATAACAATCTTTTAAAAGCAGGCTTTTCATTTATTTATCCTCCTTTGCCATAAACAAGATAATATCTTCAAGGCTCGTATGTTCTATGCGAAAAGCGGAGTTAATCTTATCCTTTTTAACAAGAACCTCATAACCAAAACTAGTTCTCATTTTGCGAACGATAGAACTTTTCGGTAATTCTTGCAAATTTTCTTCCGATAATTTTATAACTGCATATTTTTCTAATAATAGATCCTTTTCCTCGCATAATATAAGCTTACCTTTATGAATAAAGCAGATGTAGTCGCAAATTTTTTCAAGGTCGCTTATAATATGCGACGAAAGTAAAATTGAATGGTCCTCATTTCGTGTAAAATCATTAAATACATCAAGAATTTCATCCCTCACCATAGGATCAAGTCCACTGGTTGCTTCATCTAAAATAAGGAGTCGGGGATTATGGGAAAGGGCGACTGCAATAGATAATTTCATTTTCATTCCTCTTGAAAAGTCTTTAAACTTCTTATCAAGTGGTAAAGAGAACTTTTTGATATATCCAAAATATAGATCATCACTCCAATTTTTATAGATAAGCTTCATAATATTATTAATATTTTTTGTATTCAGCACTTCAGGGAAATATGCTTCATCAAGTACAACACCAATTTCTTGCTTAGCATCTGTAAACTCCTTCGACAGGTTGGACACTCCTAAAACTGAAACTTCACCGCTATCTGGCTTTATGGAATTCATAATCAGATTTATGGTTGTACTTTTGCCGGCACCATTTTCACCAACCAGTCCCATAATAGCACCTGAAGGCAGATTAAAACTAATATCTTTAAGTATGAAATCACCAAAAGATTTTGTGATATTCTTCACTTCAATACTGTTCATATTTACTCCTCCTCTGAAATGATTTTAAACATTTCAATAATGTCGTTGACTGTTAATCTGCATGCAGGAGCAATTTTTAAAATTTTTCTCATGTGCTCCTCGATCTCTTTTAGATGGGCTTCCCGCAATATTTCTGTGTTTTTTTCTGCAACAAAAGAGCCTTTACCCATTGTGGAATAAATATATCCATCCTTTTCAAGTTCGTCGTAAGCTCTTTTAGTGGTTATTACACTAATTTTCAAATCTTTTGCTAGATTTCGAATGGACGGGAGCAGATCCCCTTCCTTAAGCTCAGACGAAATAATTGCAGACTTTATTTGACTATATATCTGTTCGTAAATCGGCTCATTATTCGCATTACTAATAATGATATTCATTTACCGCCTCCATCAATTCAATGTTCATATACAGTATTTACAGTATATACTCTATATACACATTTGTCAATATACCGAGGAAGATGTCCTTCTCCGTATAAAGAACCTTTAAGCTGCTTTATCTGGATGCGAAATCAGAAGCAAAAAAAAGAAGCATCTGGAACAAATTGTTGTCAGGTTGAACGAAAATAAGAAACCCATGTAGTTGTTAACATTTTGGTGGGGGTGACGTCCCCCACCAAAGTAACAATTATCCACTCAACTTTCCCACTTCGTTTTGGGCACTTGCCTGCACAGCAGACTACCGATACGTGGAGGTGTGATATCACACCTCCACGTGTCGGTATCAGCACTTCAAAACACTGCTCACAAGTTGAGGCGGGAAAGTTGAGTAACTCGTAAAAACTTACTCTTCATCTTAGGCTGAACGTGTTTATTGCTTCACACCGAAGCGTCAGTTTGTTTACCAGCCATTAACCGTTTTATCACCCTTCCCGGCCAGGCCAGCATTCTCTTGAACAGCGTCAGGGCCAGCGTACCTGTCTTTTTCACGAAGTGTATGAACATTCCTTCGCTGCCAAAGGGATTGTCCTCGACCAGATAGGTCCAGGTGGATGATGGCCCTTTCAGCCCCTCTTTTTCAAGGTCAATCCCGCTCTCAGTGATCTCAGCTTCCTCAAAGCACCTGATGATTGCTTCATCAGTAGATTTCAGATGCTCGTTAAATAATGGAATAATGATCATATGAAACTCATCCATGGGGTTCTTCCCGGCAAAACCCGTCAGATGAATGCCCTCACGGATAGAGCCCACTTCTTCCAGATAATACGCCCAGCCTTCATTTAAATGGTAAAGCACAATCTCCCGCTCTACCCTGTGCATCACTTCTTCCCCGTATAACTTTTGCAGGGATTGAAAGCGCGTGTGGCTTCGCAGAATGCTTCCCTTACCCCGAAGCAGAGTTTCCTTCCGTTGCGAGATAATCCGCCTTTGTTGCTCCAGAATATAGTTATACTTTGTCAGGTTCTTCCGTATCTCCAGGTTCTGGCCTTCAATCACCCTTTGGATATGTTCTATCGATTGCGCAAAAACCTTTTCATCAATGGGGCCGTCTTGGCGTAGTTCTCTGTATTTTTCAGGCAAGGCGTTGATAAGCCCAAAACGCTTGAACAGCGGATCCTCCATGCTGATGAAAAACCTCGTGGTTCCGGGGTCGCCCTGCCTTCCGGCCCTGCCCCGAAGCTGGTTGTCAATCCGCCTGCTTTCATGCCGGTTGGTGCCGATCACATAAAGGCCCCCCAAACCAACAACCGCGTCCCTTCTTTCTTCATTCTTTCCGCCAAGGCGGATATCGGTGCCGCGGCCAGCCATATTAGTTGAAACAGTCACTGCCCCCAGGTCTCCGGCCTGAGCAATCAACTCCGCTTCAATTTCATCGTTTTTAGCATTCAGAACCCTGCATTGAATCCCCTTTTCCATAAGCAGATCGGATAACCTTTCGGATTCCTCGATGCTTGAGGTGCCTATCAAAATGGGACGCCCCGTAGCGTGAACCGAGTTGATTTCCTTTACGAGAGCCTTCTCTTTAGCCTGCCTGTGGGTGAAGATTAAATCCGATTCATCTACACGGATGCAGGGGTAATGGGTTGGGATTTCCACAATGTCCCGCTTATACAGGCTGAAGAATTCATCCCGCGAAGTTTTTGCTGTGGCTGTCATGCCGGACAGCATTCTGTACAAGCCCATATAGTTGGCAATGGTAATCGTATCGAGGATTCTCCCTCTTTGGCCGGAAGTAATTCCTTCCCTGGCTTCCACCGCTTCCTGAAGGCCGTCGGGCCAGTGCCGTTTTTCAGCAACCCTGCCGGTAAACTCATCTACCAGTTCAATCCGGTTTTCCCGAATAATATAGTCCACATCCCGTTTTAGCAATACACGGGCGTGCAGAGCGCAGTTGATCAGGGTCAGCCATTCATAATTCTGCTCTTCGTACAGGTTGATTCCGCCCAGGCTTGCCTCAACCTTCTTAAGACCTGCCTCTGAAAGGTTTACATTGCGCTCATATTCATCCAGCTCATAGTCGGTGGCAGTAAGTGTTGAGATGATTGCTGCCGCCCGTTTTGTGCGGTCTTCCTGGTCCTGTGTATTCCCTGCAATCACCAGCGGGATTCTGGCTTCATCTATCAGAATGGAATCGGCTTCATCTACAATTGCAAAGTTGTAGCCCCTGTGGACCCTGTCTTGCAGATCAAAGCATCTATGATCCCGCAAATAATCAAAACCGGCTTCCTTGGCAGTTACATAGGTGATGTCGGCCTGATAGGCCTTTTTTCTGGCCCCCTGCTCCATCCCTTCCTGGATGAAACCCACCGAAAGCCCCAGGAATTCATAAACAGGCCCCATCCATAAGGCATCCCGCTTTGCCAGATAATCGTTAAAGGTGAGAACATGGACGCCTTTTTTATACAGTGCATGAAGGAACGCCGGTGCTACAGCCGCAAGGGTCTTACCCTCACCCGTCTGCATTTCGACAAGTGTTTGCCTGTGAAGGGCAATCCCCGCAAGGAGCTGTACTTCATAAGGCCAAAGACCGAGGATTCTGCGGGATGCTTCCCTGACCAGCGCAAAGCTTGCAGGAAGCAACAGATCCGGTTGGATACCCTGGTCGGCTTTTTTGCTCAAATCGGCGGCAAAACCCTTTAAAACGTGATCCGGGCAGGTTTTTAAATCTGTTTCATTGATTTTTTTCAGACATGTAGCATAATAGCTTAACTCCGGTTGGTTTTGCGCATCTTCCATGCGAACCACCGGAATCTGTTTTTTTTCTAAACCTCTCATCATAAACCTCCGCTTCAGTTATTTAGGAATAGCATGAGCGGAAAGGATTTGAGACTGTTTAATACGTTGGAACAAAATAAGCAGCAGCAAACTGAACAGGTATGAGATTTCCAAAGATAGGATGAGCTGATTGGATTGGCCGAACAAAGCCAGAACAATCAGCGCCGGAACCACCGCAATCAGAACGGGAATCCATTTTCCAAGCAGATCAAAAATACACTCTACCTGGTAACGGATGCAACGGGTCAACCTGGAAGAAGGAGAAGGCTTCATGAACCTGAACATGGCGGCTAAAGCGCAAATTAACGCTGAGTACAGGATGAACCCAAGGACCATGTTTTCCTCCCCTTTCCTATCATAAATTTCGTGAGCCCTCACTGCTTTAAAGGGGGTTCGTTGTTCAGTGGGAGTAGAAAATCCCACTGAAAACCATAACGATTTTACCCTTTAAAGCCGCTTTGCTATAAGCTCCCGCTGAACAAATTCAATATGAACCATACCCATTTTACCCCAATTCATCTTGATAATCAAGAACCCTTAACCATTTTTAAAAGTGTGACGGCAAGCGGCTCTTCCGGACTGGTATCAGGGAATTCATTCTTCAGGATGTCTTGATCTCCTGCTTCAAACGCATCGAGAGCAGCCTTCTGCTTAGCCCCCATGCGGTTTCTTAGTTCTTTCACAAGCTTTATCATATCTTCCCGGGCAAGAAGCTTATGGGCTCCGAGCAGGCTGATAGCCGCTGCTTTCAGCAAAGAAGCGTCATTCCCTGTTTGAAGAAGGGCTTTGCCGGCTTTTATCAACTGAATTCTGTATGGTTTCCAGCGGTCTTTCAAAAGCAACAAGGCAATGATGAAGCACGAAGTTAGCCGGGAGATGGCCTTTTCATCACCGAAGGACCCATCTGCTTTTTGTTTGCGGGCGGCTTCACGAACCAGATCCGTTATATCCTCATTTAACTGCGGGGCACAGTTTACCTCTCCTTTATGCAGGAAGTCTTGCGCAATGCTGCGCTCCTGTGTTGTTGAAACCATTGTTTTTAGTGCTTTGGCTCTGCCTGCCCTGTTGCGGCGCATAAAAATGGGAAGTTCCGGTTGCGATTCATTATCAGCATACAAGTTTGTACTTTCGGTCACAGAGTTCATCGGGGAGAATGCTGCAAAACAATGCTGTATAGGGAAAAGCATATCCCAGCTTTCCGGTTTCGCCACAGGAACCACAATCGTTTCAGGCATTCCCCTCTCTTTATTGAACCTTTCATATACCGCTACCAGAGAAGTTAGGGTGGATAATACACCATACTGCCCGGATAACGCAATAATATTTTTCTTTGTGTTCTCATCCCTTCTCGGGTTCCCCGAGCCCAGGCTTTGCTCGAGCATTCGGATTCGTTCCTTCGCCCATTTTACGGACAACAGCCTAAAATCACCTCTGGCCGTTACCGGAATTTGAACCTGAGCTTTGCTGTTTCCAAGACTGCCTGTAAGGGTTAGCCCTTCCACAGCATCTGTTGTGCGAAAACGGAAGATATACTCCTCGTCGCCGTACAAACGAGACGGTATGGCAGGCACGGTCTCCAGCTCTGCCCCATTTGCCTGAACAATTTTCCCGTCACTGATATAGCTTTGATGTATTCTGGAGAACTGTCGAATAACCTTATCATCAATCCTTTCCCCCGGAAAGACCACCTCGGGCAGCCCGTTTCCAGCCTGTGCCAGGCTGTCGATGAAATATTTGTTTACCGCGGTGTCTATGCCAAAGGGAAACAAACGAAGGTTTTTGTCGTTCCTTTTCACCAGCTGTATGATTTCTTTCTCATTGCCAACCTGCCCATCGGTAAAGAGGAACAGGACCCTGGAGGAATTTTCATCGTGTTGCTTTAGAAAGACATAACGCAGTGGATTTAAAATTTCTGTGCCCCCTAAGGCCTGAAGAGACAAAACCCAATGATCGGCTTTTTCAAGATTTTCTTGTGTGTAAAGCACGCTTTCCGGTGAAAAACAGGTATATCCGCTTTCAAAGGCAATGATATTGAACCGGTCACCCTCGATCAGATTGCGCAGCGAAAGCTGCAGCGCTTTTTTCGCCTGTTCAAGCTTCTGCCCGGACATGGAACCTGAGATATCGATCATAAAAATGTATTCATAGTTGCTTTGTCTGCAAGGCTCTTCCAGTTCAAGGGCCAGGGTAAGCTCGCCGAAAACCTCATCCTCGTGATGGGACAGCACCAGCCTGTTGTCTGGAGCTTTATCGGTAACAACATTCAGAACAAAATCACGGTTTAGCGGTTCGTTATCTTTTGCCAGAGTAACATAATAACCAACTTCTTCAACATGGATAACAATCGGGTGGGATGGAGAGGAAACCTTTTTTAACCCGCGTATCCCCTTCAGGTATGCTTTCAGCTTTAATGTATAGGGGGCGTGACCAACAGGCGGGGTAATAAAGTCTGCATCCGGAACCTGATCGGTGGGAGAGGCCATGCCAGTACCCAATTTCCCCCCTGCCTCTACCCCCGGTATGTACCTTGGGGCAACGACGGTGGGCAGAACCCAACGCAGCTCGTTGTCTGTACATTGAATGTCTTCGATGTAGGAGATGGTGACCGACAGGGCTTCGCCGCCGGCAATGTTGCCCAGTGAAACCTGGAAGATATCGGGTCTGTGGCTTTCAAGCAGGAAACCGCTGTCTCCCATGCGAAGAGCTTTGTCATATTCATCAAAGGCAGCCTTGCTTTCTTTGTAGGTACCCGTCACCTCGTCATTTCCGATCCTTGCCTTAAACCCCGTAACCACAGCCTGGTGCGGCAGCGGAAAGGTGTAAAGGGCTTCGATGTTTCCCGGGCTTGTATTTATATAATTCTGCGTCAATGTCACCTCGGCCATGTTCGTGTCAATCACCGCCGAAACCTCTGCATCAAGTAATGGGCAGGCGGGCTTTCCCGTTAATTTGTTGGTAATGTAACTTATCTCGTTCACTATCATCAACCTTCCTTCATCATTTTCTGAGCATATTGATTCAGCTTTTCTGCAAACTCTGCGGCCTTTTCATCCTTTGACGGAAAATGAATTTCCACCCCAAAGCCAACAGGAATTCTTTTATAATCCATCCAGGTTATTTTTTCGACTGAATATGGGATGATTGGTTCCGATACGATTACAGGTTCGCTTTCCAGACTGGTTTTAACCTGTTCAAGCGACATATCTGTGATTCGAATGCGGATTTGATCCAGCGGAAGGTATTGATCCTGCAGCTTTTTAATGAGCATAATGCGGTACAGGTGATCGTCGGAATAGGTTGTGCCAAGGCCTGTACCCTGGGAAGGCGGCAGCAGACCCCTTGCCATATAGTAATGGACGGTTCTTCTTGTAACACCCGCTTTTTCGGCGAGCTCACCAATACGGTATTGCACGGAATCCATTTTTCACCTCAGTGTCGTTTGTTGAATCTATTTTACTACCGTTACGTTATGGTGTCAAGTTATTTTCATGACCATTTTCAAGGCCAGAGGTTTTATACGAAGAAAAGCCGGTTTTACCCTATTCAAAGATAAAATTTCTGTGGAACAGCATCTGTACACATTCTATTATTCGCAAATCTGAACGTAAAAATAAGGCAGATACTCACCTGCCTTATCGCTATCCAAGCCTGAATATCAAGCTTGCTTATCATGATAACAAAAGTTATAACACATTGGGTGCCTCATTTTACGCGCTGCGCATGAATAACATCCATGATTCTGCTTTCAATGAATGAATGAAGCGTATGACCCACTTGTTCGATTGCCTCCATTGGAATAAATCCGCCCGCCATGGTTTTATGTCCACCCCCGCTGCCCAAGCCATCCAGAGCCTTCATAATAATCTGACCGGCGTCATAATCCCGCGTCTCATTACGAACAGAAAATTTAACACCCGCTTTTCTTTTTGAATAAACAATAGATAACTCAACTTCCTTCAGCGACATAATAAAATCTGAAATCGTCCCCAGCAGGGAATCGGGGCAATCCAGGCCGAGGTAGGCTAAACCAACATTATCATATAGCTTGATATTATTAATGGCATTACTGTATGCAGCTAGTTCACAGTATTGCAGCTTATTCAGCTGAATCTGGTTCAACAGTTTGATATCGGCAGTTTTATAAAGCTTGTAGAACATCTCCAAATCCAGTTCACTGACACCTCTTGATAAATCCAGCGTATCTGTCTTAATTCCATACAGAAGCGCTGTAGCAATCGTTTCAGGTATATCAACCGCGTTATCATAAAAGTATTGCGCGATGATAGAAGCACACGCGCCAACATTCGGGCGGATATCTTCAAAAAGATACTGCACTTCATGAAAAACAGGATGGTGATCAATAGACGCGACTTCATTTCCAGTAAAATCTGTAATATTTGAGTTGCCCTTCTGAGAATCTACGAGAACAATAAAGTCCTTATCGCTCATTTCTTGAATATCCAGAATATTCTTCAACCGGATGTCCAACAGTTCAACCATCCGGTTGGTGCTGTATTTTTCAATCTCACCCCGATAACATATGACTGTATCTACACCTTCATGCTTTAGCAGGTACTGCAGCCCGTATGCACTGGCAATTGAGTCGGGATCGGGTGAATTGTGCATCTGAATGTAGACTTTATTTCCACCAGATGTTATCAGTTCTGCCAGTCTTGCTAAATGTGTTGTTTTGCTCGTTTTTGCATCTGCTTTCATATTGTACTTCATCCTTATGCCTGATCGTGCTCTTATGGGATGCCATGTTTACCTGTTAAACCTGCCTGATAGAGACACAGAGTATACTACAATTATCAAAACACAAAAATGCTTTCAGATATAATATCGTTTATTTCAAAGGTTCAAATTAGGGAGACTTGTAGTTCGAATAACTGATTGCTCAATGATGAAGATTCGTTTATTCGGTAGAGTCAAACCCTACGAATATATTTTCCCATGCGAGACCTAAGAATTTGTTCATAATACGACTCCATTTGTGTAAAAATTCCAAATACATTTCATCAGAAATATCGGTAATTGTAGCAGACTTCTTTATTAGTAGCTGTTCATCTCTCTGTTAGTCACTACTTTTGCATCATTGTGTCCATCACACGATGAAATAACTGCTCAGACAGTATCATTTTCGAAGCAACAAGTTCTCTTTTCTGAAATGGGGCATCATTTCCCTTCGCTGATATTCTTAATCATTCAATTTGCATGCCATCAGATATTCTGTTTCGTCGGCACCATCTCCGATGATTTCAAACCCCACCTTCTGATACATACGAACTGCATAGTTATCTTTGTTTACTCCTAATGATGTTCTTTTATATCCTTTCGCTTTTAGCAGTTCGAGCATCCGCCTCATGAGTTCTGTTCCAATTCCGCGGTTCCTGTACCCCTTGTATAATGATATGGAAAACGATGGAGTCTGATCATCCATGTGCCCATAGGATTCTGAAATTCCCACCCACACTGCACCAGCAACTTTACCATCTACTTCTGCCACAAGGCAGTAATCATCCGGATGTGTTCCGAAATCTTTGATAGCCGCATATATCTGGGGATTTTCATAGATGATACTTCGCGGCACTTCTTTTGTATACCAATCCGGAATAAAGATTGCATTGAACAGAAAATCATCCAGCAGATGATACTCTTCTTTTTTCATTTCTCTGATGATGTAATCCACAGTGATTTCCTCCCTCCATTATTATGACGTGACGTTTCTTTCCTGCTTTGACCGCTGCCCTGTCTTCGTCAAGCAGTCGGTAGAGTTCCAATTTGCCGTTGAGCACTTCAAAAGTCTCAATGCTTATAACAGCTAAGTCTCCCTGCCCGTTCTATGTGATAAAAACAGGATCACGGCTTTCATGACAAAAGGGAGAGATTTCATTATCATTATCTAAAAGTTCAAAATACGGACCACTGTTTATCAATTCTAGCAGCGCATCAATATGTTCCTGGTTAGCTGTTTCATTGAGTGTTTCCTCCATATATTTGCTGTTCTCCGTCGTTTAAAGCTTTCTGATAGAACAAACATGATTCAAAGCTCACCTTAAGTTTGTGGGTTCCAATAATTCACATTTTTTCTTACTATATTATACCAGAGTATAAATTGAAGTACCAGTATCCATCTATTCTCATAATGTGCTGAACCCTGGCTTCGGTATCCGTTGGTGTATTTTTGTTTGAAACTATGAAGGGCTAAATGAATACACTTGAGTAGATATGCCTCATGAGAGGAATTGAAAATATTCTTATTAATCCCTAACAAGGTAACAAGTGGGGAGCCTGTTAAGACTCCCGCTTTGTTAATCGCACTGCCATTCTTTTTATAAGAAAGCCTGCATATTCACCATTAACTGTTTTACCTTTGATCCCATTGTCCTTCCAGTATTGCGGAGAGTCAATCAACCCGGCTGTCACAAGTATATCAACCGCTTCATGGAGTTCCTTGTCTTCTTCTATGTACGGAACAACAAAGTAGTTCAAAATCCCCTTAGCCAGAGCAATCCCAATGGGCACGATGTTGGCAAGAATCCACTTTGCATCCTCCGAGTTATCGTGGAAAGCAATCTCCACCAGCGCAGCCGGTGCATTTGTATTGGCAAGCTCATAGAGGGATTTTCCTGGGCCGAGGTGATTCAGTCCTTCTTTAACCCCCCTGTCCTTCGTTGGGGTCAAGGGCTCTAATTCTGAATAGACAAGCTTTGCCAGCCGTTCACCTTCTCCGCCAAACCTGTGGCAGAACACCTCGCTGCCTCTGGCCTGACCTGTATGAGCATTGCTATGGATGGCAAAGTGGATGGTCGGATCCTTTCGGTTGCTATCCTCCACTACCTGCTTTAACGTCATATCCGGCCTGTTCCTGAAAACTGTGATGCCATGCCTGAGCAGCTCCTCCTGAACCACATCGCATATCTGGTTCATTCTTTCTTCCTCGGTGCCGTAATTTCCGAAACCAATGTTGTTATCCTGAGTGGAAGGGCTCAGGTATACATTATGAATCATCTTTGCCGTCCTCCTCTTTACCGATTTGCTTCAATACAGCCTTCAACTTCCGAGGAATGGGAAGCCCAATATTTGAACTGTTCTCAAGGATGCTGATGCCTTAGTTTAGCAGGTAAAATAACTCACATCTGTGCGGACAACGCTGGCGGTTTGAATGACATTTGTGTCGATGATGTGGCTTATGCCTACCAACACGAAGATCAGCGTCTTTTTGAAGATGCCCCGGAAGCCAATCTCGAGCGCGGTAACTATAACCCCGGTAATGTAGTCTATGACAACAAACGCAATGGGTGCATAACTAAACATTCAAGCCCTCTCAGAACCCCCCGAGATCTCCCCCGATTACGGTGAATATCAGTTTTATTTCAAGCCCTTTCAGAGCAATAAAAAAACACCACTCGATAAAAATTTTTTATCAAGTGGTGGCACTTTATCAATACAATGCACTGGCCAAATCAAGTATATTGATAATAGCCAGCGATGAATAGCATACGACCGGCGATAGACTACTTCGGCCAGTCCGGGCATAGTTCTTCAAGTGTAACGAGCCTTTTCGTTTTGTAATCCATCATGATCTGAATCTCTTTCGGGTTAACACCAAGCTGCATCATGAATTCTCTGCATGCTCCGCAAGGTGCACCGCAGTTTCCATTCGGCATGATGGCAAGCACCTTTCTAATCTCACTCTCTCCATTGGTAATCATATTTGCCAGGGCATTCCGCTCGGCACACATTCCAAGAGATGAGCCCATGTCTATGCAGACGCCCACATAGATGTTTCCGCTCGCTGTCATGATAGCCGCTGAAACACATCCGGCCTGCATCGTTTCTGATATTTGTCTGTCACGATGGACGTGTTTAGCCCGGGAATACAGTTCCTCCCATTGCTTATCCTCATCACAGTCATTCCATTGTTTCCTTCCAAACACAAGCTGTCTGCCATCTATATCTTGAATGATGAATTCCTTATTGCCATAATCCGTCATGGAAACTTCCTTTATCACAGTTACCCCCCTGGCTCTGAATTCCTCCTGCAGGCTTTCCTGTTCCACAGTAATCATATACGCATCCTCGCCATATCCATATCTTATTCTGTTTGGAATGACTTCTCCTTCAGCCCTGGTCAATATGATTTCTATGGCATCCCTATATAGACAAACATGTGGCTGTGCAACATCAAGATACTTTACACATCGGAACCCCAGCTTTTGTACATAAAAATCTGCTGTTCTATTCATATCATTTACCGGAAAAACATTCAGTGCATTCATTATCTTCATAAAATCACCTCTTTTAATCCACTCTTGTCGTGTCTCTGGCAGATAAACTCAACACAGTTTTCAATTTAACAATATAAGTAAATATTCTTCAACTTTTTTAGCCTGGTTCATTGATGAAACCCCGGGATTGTGAACTACTCTATGTTATATTATCCAGTTCAAATAACAGGTTAACACTTTGGCAGAATAAAATATCCAACCAATACCCATAAACCCTGAAAACAAGGCTTTTCAGACATGCTAAAGGTCAGATTTTGAACTTGCTTTCCTTATCTTTTCCCATTTTTCTTCAATCAGAACATGATCCGTCCATTCGGTGTTTTCCTGTGTTTGTGTTAAAACAAATCCATGTTTATGATATATGTGCCTTGCAGCATGCAAAATATCGATTGTCCAAAGGCTTATTTCCGTATATCCAGATCCCTCACAAAACTGCATAGCCTTATCCATCAGTTTACTGCCGATACCCATACCCTGCACGGAAGCCTCTACTGCAAACCATCTTAGTTGGGCGGATTGCTCACTTTTTTTGACAATTGCAATCGAACCTGCAATTGTACTATCGATTTCAGCCACCCACAGCTGGCTTCCATCAGGGTTCTCTAAAAATTCTGCCAGCCCTTTTACAAGATAATACTCGAAGATACCTTTGAAACCATAATGCTTTTGATAAAGAACCATATTTAAATGTGCAACCAGGCTTGGGTCTCCCGGCTTATACTCGCGAACAATGATTTTGCTCGTCATTTAGGCCTATCCCCCTCAACTTCCTTTATACCGGCACTTTACAACGCACAACACCGTTTTACAACAGGTTTGCTTTCGCAAAAGCATCTCACTGCAACAATTTACTAAACGAGTCCATCAACATAAAATATCGGCATAGCTGACGTTTATTTGCATCTATACCGAATTTGCCATGAGGTGAAGCTTTTTAGTTTTCAGTAAGCCGCATTTTCCCAAAACCTTTTTAGGATGGCAGCGACTTCTCCACGGGTTGCAGGTTTTTACGGGTTCAGGTTGCCATTGGAATCGCCCTGGATGAAGATTTTACAAAATTCTTAGCCAGTCGCGTCTGCCGTACAGGATTCTT
>CAYVFB010000080.1:0-16089 GCA_964450305.1 uncultured Ruminiclostridium sp. | reverse complement strand
AATTTACTATAATCTTATTTTCTTATATTTTTATTTTTTTTTGTTGCTTTATAAATTATTATTTTTAACATCTTATTCCTTCCTTTTAAATAATAAGGAAGGATATTTTATAACAATGATATTTTAAAAAATTTAAATGAAAGTGAGAATCGAATATGACTGAGCAAATGAAACAGGAAATAACCGAACTGATCGACAAAGCAAAAGTTGTTTATGTATCTTCTATTGATAAAAACGGATATCCAAACACAGAAGCAGTGTTATCACTGCAGCACGATGGATTACGCATCCACTATATTTCAACCAACTTTTCCACAAGAAGAGTGTCACAGTTTAAAGCAAACCCAAAGGCTTGTATCTATTATTGCAACGAGCTTTCCTACCAAGGGTTCATGCTCACCGGTACCATGGAGATCTGTACCGATCCTTATCATAGGGAGCTTTTGTGGCGCGAAGGCTTTGAGGTGTATTACCCGAAGGGCGTTACCGATGATGATTATTGTGTTTTAAAGTTCACCGCTGATAAAGGCAGGTATTACCCGGGTTCATTGCAAACGTTTGATATCAGTGAATTAGATTGAAAAAAAATGAAGCGTCTTTGCTGACACGGAAAGGATGATAACATGAAAAAATCAATGCCCTTGTCCAACGACTTTTGCCCCCAGACCTTGTTTATGTACGGTACTTATAAAGAAGACGGAACACCTAATTTTGGTTTGTTTTGCTGGTTCAGCTATTACGCTGACGGAGGTTTGGGTGTGATGGCGTGTATTGGCGGCAATAAACTGACGAAAGATCGGATCCATGCAACGAAGGTTTTCTCTGCAAATCTAGTTACTGAAGCGATCCTTCCGCTTGCAGATTATTTCGGAAATATGGACGGATATAAAGCTGATAAAATGGACTTTCCGATTCAGACAATAAAGGGATCAGTTCTAAATGTTCCTATCCTTGAAAACAGTCCGCTGGCCTTTGAACTGGAGGTAACACAATCCGTCGTCCTTGACGGCAGCGAAGTGTTCCTGTGCAAAATAAGGAATGTTATCGGCGATGAGCCCTTGGCAGATAAAAACACCAGTATTGAACAGCGCATTCAGGCTATTGCGCCGGTTAGAACAACCTGCCAAACCTATTTTTCATGGGATGGGAAGGGCCTCGGAAGATGGGGAGAGCCCATGAAGGCACTTGTTAAGTGAGCATTCACTAGCGGTACTATTTTAGCATAAATTATGTGTTGAAATGCGTGAACGAATACGCCTGCCCCTTTTGAGGGCAGGCGTTTCAATTCCCGAGCCAAAAGTACGGCTTTCAGGCCTCTTTCCACCCTTCTCCGTGCAAGTGGCTTGGTATACCTGGCAGGCAGGCTACAGCTTGCTTCCAATCTCACCGCCTCCTAACTGATCCTCGGTGATCTCACCAACCAGAAGACGGGCGAGATCGTCCGCAGCGTCTTTTATATTGTCGTATTCCTTTAGTAGCCGGACAATCCGGACGCAATTTTTTCCGATCTTCATAAGGCCGTATTTTTCAGGCTTCCTTTTGATTATGTTCATTGAACTACCTCCGATATGTTTTTATGCTCCATTATGCCCAACAAGTGCATCCCCGAAGAGGGAACCCATTTTGCAGAAATGTAACCATTCCTGTTTCGCGGGAAAAGGAAGAATTACTTTGGATTGTGATTGTCTTTCCTTCGTAACCGGGCATTGATTTAATTATAGGTTCAGATTCTATTGTGTTAAGCTTAGCTACCTTTGATTTCCCATAAGAAACATTCGCCTATTAAGCGATAATGATTAATAAACTATATAAGTAAAAGCAAAGAATTGATATAACTGTGTTCGGGGAACTTCACATATGGTGTTATAGAAATGTTATCAGAATGTAAATGAATATGTAAACCAAGCCGGTATTATTTTTTTCGGCCGCCCTCCAGGATTTCGAGTTTGGAATCATGGTTGTTTACTTTGAGGGAGAGGTTGTCCAGTTTGGCTTCGATACGAACAAACCGTTTGTCATGTTCATCAAATCGTTTGTCATGTTCCTGAAGCTTTTCATATGTCTGTTTGTAACCGTCAAACAGGGCATCAAGCTTTTGACCATGCTCGTTTTCGATTCGTGTGATGTGGCCTTCAACATTATCAAGCCTTGTATTGGTTTCCTTTCGGAATTCCGAGAACTCAACATACATCTTTTCCAGCAATTCAAAGGTTTTTTCCTCCACCGATATCGCCTCCTTGTCCATGGGGATAATTATATCATAGCTGAATGAGGGAAGGAAGAAGGAACTTTCGATGCAACAAAAAAGGGCCTCCGAACAATGCAAGGAAGTTCATCCCCAAAAATGGCGGAGGAATGAAAAGTGGTAAGCGCCTCATTGAATTATATCGACAAATCAATACATTCGCAAGCTTTGTTGGATGGATCATGGTAATAGCCAGAATCACTGTAAAAAATAAATGTAGCCAAACTCCTGAAAATAAAAATATACCAAACCCCATAAGGCTTGGTATATCTGGCAGGGGAGACAAGATTCGAACTCGCGACCCACGGTTTTGGAGACCGGTACTCTACCAGCTGAGCTACTCCCCTTTGACTGACGAATTCAAGTATACAATAAAAGCCCTTAGCATGTCAATAAGAAACATCAGGTTTTTCACCCAACCGGGTGCTACCCGCCCGGCACCGCGCCAAACCCTCGCTAACCTGCCGGATACAGGTTATTTTTATATGCGGTTAATCCATAAATAGGCATTCCCTGGCTGATAAACTTTTCTTCGTATTCCGTTGTAACATTCTCCTGTGACAAGGGGCTGTGATGCAGATCATATGTAATGTCTTCCAGCAGGTACCCGGCCAGTTCAAATTGACCAATGGAAAAATCAAACAGATCATGATTGTCTGTTTTAAAGGCGATGGTCCCATCGCTTTTCAACAGCGATTTGAAGGTTTCCAGAAACCGTACATGCGTTAATCTGCGCTTCTCATGGCGTTTTCTTGGCCAGGGATCAGAAAAATTCAGGTATATTTTATGAATTTCGCCCGGCTCGAAGAATTGCGTCAGCATTTCGGCATCCGAATTCAGTATGGCGAGGTTTGGGTACCCCTCTTCCGGTATCTTTTTGACAAGCTTTAATAAAACGGTGGCAAACTTTTCAATCGCGATAAAATTGATATCCTTATTTTGCAGTGCAAGTGTTGTGACGAATTTCCCTTTACCTGAACCGATCTCAATATGAATTGGATGTGAGTTGTTAAAGTGTTCAGCCCATTTTCCCTTCAGGTTTTCTGGTTCTAGGATAAAATCAGGTGTACTTTGCAGTATTTCCCGCGCCCCCGGAACATTTCTGAGCCTCAAAACCAATTGCCTCCTTTGGAAACAGGTTCATCATGAACCTTGAAATCGCCGTAATCCACAATATTGAAAACACTTGGATCACTGGATGCTGCTTCGATAAATCCAATAATCCTTTGAATGGTAAGCTTATTCAGCTATATTATAACGATTTCAACCGATAAAGTAAATGAACCGGGAAAATAAAGTCAAGAATTCACTGAAGCCTTTTTTACGATTCAGGTAATTGATGGGCATTTGATGAACTCTGATGTTAAATATTCCCCACACCACAGTAAACTTGAGACCTTGAGCAGGTTTCACAGCATGGTCGTAAATGATGCGTGCATTGCAAGCCTTTCCTTCTGTTGCTATAATAACGAGAGATGATGGAGTGCTCATTGAAGAGAGGAGTCTATTCATGAACTACAGATTATTAGCCGTTGATATTGACGGAACACTTTTAAACAATAAAAGGGAGATTACGCAGAGAACGAAAAAGGCTATTCACCAGGCCATCGATAAAGGGGTTATTTTTACGATCTCCAGCGGCAGGCCCATTCAGGGTGTGGAAATCATCACAAAGCAACTGGAAGTAGATATTCCGGTGATCACCTATAATGGCGCGATGGTTATTACGGGAAACAGCAAAAACATCATTTATTCCTGCAATATGCGTCAGGAGGATGTTCTTTTGGTTGAAAGGCTTGGAACGGAGCGAAATACGACAATCGCCATCTGGTCGGACAACCAGCTTTTTGTCAACAGGCTGGATGAGCGGGCGGCAAAATACAGTCAACTGAGCGGAACACAGCCAAAGCTTTACAAAGATGTTCATAAGCTGATTGAAAAAGGCATCAATAAACTGTTGTGGTATGATACAGTGGAGCGGATTCAGGCATTTGAAAAAGAAATGCATGATCTGGTTGGCTCCTCGGTGAATTTCCATACCTCACAGCCCATTTTCCTCGAGTTTGTGGATGTAAATGCTTCGAAGGCCATTGCCCTGGAAAAAATGGGAGAGCATTATGGAATCTGTCGGGAGGAAATGATAGCCGTCGGTGATGGCTTTAACGATCTGTCCATGATCGAATACGCCGGTTTGGGTGTAGCCATGGAGAATGCTCCCGAAGAAATTAAGAAACGAGCAAACTATGTCACCCTGTCCAATGAAAACGATGGCGTAGCGTATGTGATCGAGCAGTTCATCCTGAGGGAACAACATTAACTGTTTTGCAGGATCTTGATTTTCATCCTGCAAAATATTATAGTTAAGGTACAGGTGTAACTTTTACTTGACAGGCAAAGGAGACCGGATATTTATGGATGGCTTAATCGCATTAATGAAGGAAAAATATGCATCTTTCAGTAAGGGCCATAAAACGATCGCAACTTATATCATGAACCATTACGAAAAGGCTGCATTTATGACCGCCGCACAGCTGGGAGAAGAAGTGGGCGTCAGTGAATCCACGGTGGTTCGTTTCCCCATAGAACTGGGGTATGATGGTTATCCGAAGCTTCAGAAGGAACTGAAGGAGCTGATTAAAAGCAAGCTGACCTCCGTGCAGAGGCTTGAGGTATCCTCCAATCGGATAGACAAGGATAATGTTGTTAAAAGTGTTCTTCAGTCCGACCTGAATAAAATTAAAGTGACCATGGAAGAAATAAATACCGAACAGTTTAACATCATAGTGGAAGAGATCCTGAAGGCGAACCATATCTACCTTCTGGGTGTACGCAGTTCTGCTCCGCTGGCAAGCTTTATGGGCTTTTATTTCAACCTGATCTTTGATAATGTGCGCCTGGTGCATACTACCAGTGTCAGTGAGATATTCGAGCAGATCATCAACTGCAGGGAAGGGGACGTCGTGTTGGGGATCAGCTTTCCCCGCTATTCCAGAAGAACCACCAGGGCCATGCAGTTTGCCCGAAGCCAGGGGGCTACGGTGATTGCCATCACAGATAATGTCGATTCACCACTGGCAAAAACTGCAAACCATTCCATTTTTGCAAGAAGCGACATGAACTCCTTTGTAGATTCACTGGTAGCACCGCTAAGCATCATCAACGCGATTATTGTGGCCATTGGTCTGAAGCGCAAGCAGCAGATACAAAAAAACCTTGAGAAGCTTGAACATATCTGGGATGAATACCAGGTATATGAAAAGGGTGAGCCGGCAACAAGCAATCAACCGGATTGATTGTGCATGAACAAAGCATGGAGAATTTTATGAAAAACGTTGGTGTTATCGGAGCGGGTGCCGCTGGTTTGATGGCTGCAGGAAGAGCGGCAGAGCGGGGGCACCGCGTTTTTGTTTTTGAAAGCAATAAAATTGCTGGCAAAAAGGTTCGTATTACAGGAAAGGGAAGATGCAATATCACAAATGACTGTGATATTGACACCTTCATCTCCAATGTACCCGGGAACGGAAGGTTTCTGTATTCTTCTCTGTACACTTTTTCCAATGCACAGGTGATGGAGTTCTTTCAGAAAATGGGGGTGCCGGTGAAGGTTGAAAGGGGAGGTCGCGTCTTCCCTGAATCAGATCAGGCCAAGGATGCAGCAGATGCGCTTCGGGATTATGCGTTGGAAAACAACGCGCGCATTTTCTATCAAAGCCCGGTAGCTGAAATTCTCGTACAGGAAGGCTGTATTTCAGGTATCAGGCTGGAAGATGGAACGGTTAAAAAGCTTGATGCAGTTATCGTTGCAACGGGGGGCATTTCCTATCCCGGAACCGGCTCTACCGGGGAAGGGCACAAGATGGTTCAAAGGCTTGGGCATACGGTTACACCACTTAAGCCATCATTGATACCGCTGATTACACGTGAAAAATGGGTGACACAGCTACAAGGCCTTTCATTGAAAAATGTTGCGGTGCGGTTGGAGGATAAAAAGGGAAACAAACTTTTTGATGATTTTGGTGAAATGCTTTTTACTCATTTCGGTGTCTCCGGACCGATCATTTTAAGCGCAAGCCGGCACATTCTGAGCTATGATTATAGAAATGTTTTTCTCGTGATCGATCTGAAGCCCGCCCTGAGTGAAGAGAAGCTGGATAACCGCCTGCAAAGGGATTTTCTCAAGTTCTCCAGAAAACAGTTTAAAAATGCGCTGGACGAATTGTTTCCCACCCTTCTGATCCCTGCTATGGTGGAATTAAGCGGAATCCCTCCTGAAAAACCAGTGAATCAGGTTTCAAAGGAGGAGCGGTTCAGGCTGGTTCAGTTAATCAAAGGCCTGCGCTGCGAGGTTACCGGTTCCAGACCGGTGGACGAGGCCATTGTAACGGCAGGCGGCGTTTCTGTAAAGGAAATTGAGCCAGGAACCATGGAATCCAAGCTGATCAGCGGATTATTTTTTGTCGGGGAGATCATCGATGTAGATGCATATACCGGCGGTTTTAATCTAACGATTGCATTTTCAACGGGTTATACGGCGGGCAACAGCGTTTGAACAATTCTGCCGGCTCACCCATTTAACAATCGAAAACCTGTAATTTCTTATTTTAGTTTTTTACACGAGGACTGATGGCTAAAATCAGCATCTACACCTGTTCCGGTCTAAAATCACTATCAGCGGGGAATAATAGAAAAACCCGTTATTGCGGGAAAAGCAAAAAAGCTGTGTGATATGATGAGAATGGGTTGGTTTTTTATTTTCTTATCCATTATCATGTGCATTGTACTGATCGGAGTACAGGTTATCCGTGTTTACCCGATCTGGATTGAAATTCCGAAGGACCCATGGCAGGGTGAACCCCTGAACAGCTTTCAATCATTAATTGTCAGAGGTTCCGTGACTCTTGATGTTCTGGGACAGTATTCAATGCATGAGGTGATGATCTATAAAAATGGGGAACGCTTCCTTCTGGTGGAAAAGTTTCCGGTAGAGGTGAAGGTTCTGGAAGGAGATGTGCTTGAGGTATGGGTCCTTGAAGGTTTGGACGGCACATCTGTATTTGTTGCGGGCACATCCGGCAACATTGATCTGAAATATTCACGGACATCCCTACCCCTGAACAAAGGATTGCACAGAATTGGCAAAGTTATTTCCAAAGAATAAAGCGTAGCTGTTGCGCCATGGCTGCTTTTATACCTTCGATTGAAAACCCTTGTATTCCACCGTATGTTTTTAGTATAATGTGGTTAACATTCAGAACGTCATTTTTTGACACGCTGATGAAATCCAGGAACCCTGGCCTTTATTACGCCTGTAAAAACAGGTTGGATAACCACGTTCGATTGCATCCTGGCGGCAGCATGCAGCAGCTTTTTTTCAGAATAAAGCTGTTTTAACACTTTATATGGGCAATCATCGGGTTACAGATGCGAGGGGTAGAACCTGAAATAACCGGAGGCTGAATATGTTAAATGATCAAATACAGAATGATTACGGGAGCAAGGATATCGTCAAGGCAGCAATCAACATGGCTTTATCGGCAACCCGGGAAGAGGAAAAAGCCCTGAAGCAGCAATACCATCAAATGGGCATTAAATCCTGTGCCGTCGATTACGGCGGAGATTTCATCACTTCCATTATGAAAATCATCGAGCGGGCTGTGGTTTCTTCCAAACGCGAAGGTGTCATCATTGAAAGCCACGCAGAGGAAGGGGCTATTGCCGGTGCAACCCGGGAGGCCCTCGGTCAGATCACCACAAAGGCTATTGGCCTGAATGTGGGTGGGAAAATCGGCGTAGCCAGGTATCATGAGCATGTGGCCGTATGTGTTTTCTTTGGCATTGGCCTGCTGCATCTGAATGAAATATCCATCGGGATTGGTCACAGGGTGGTTTAAGGTTTGGGAGGGAAAAGCGTGAAAAAAATACAGATCGCCATAGACGGGCCCTCCGGTGCTGGAAAAAGCACCATGGCCAAAATGGTTTCAAAGGAATTGGGAATTTTATATCTGGATACGGGTGCTATGTACCGCGCCGTGGCACTGAAGGCCATTCAGACCGGAGTTGACTGCAAAGATGCCAAACAGTTATCGCGGATGGTTGCAGATATCGACATCCGCGTCACCTATGAAAACGGACAGCAGCTTGTGTTTCTTGACGGACAGGATGTCAGCTCTCAAATCAGGACACCCGAGGTTACAGTGGGGGCTTCCAATGTTGCAGTAGTACAGGCGGTGCGTGAAAAAATGGTAGAGCTGCAGCGGGAAATTGCCAAAAACAGCAGCGTAGTCATGGATGGGCGTGATATCGGGACGAATGTGCTGCCCAATGCCGGTATAAAAATTTTTTTGACGGCGTCTGTGGAAGACAGGGCCAGAAGACGATATGATGAGCTGAAGGAAAAAGGGACCCTGAAACAAACCTTTGAGGAAGTAAAAAAGGATATGGAATACCGTGATCTCAATGACAGCAGTCGCAGCTTCTGTCCGCTGAAAAAGGCTGATGACGCCATATTGCTTGACACCACCGGGTATTCCCTTGAGAAAAGCGTTGCCATGATTCTGGAGTTCGTAAAAGCGAGGGTTTAATATGTTATACAGGTTTGCCTGCTGGCTGAGCAATGTATTCTTTGCACTGTTTTACAGGGTGTCTGCCGCAGGCCTGGAGAATGTTTCAAAAGAAGGTACATTCATTGTCTGTTGCAACCATATCAGTATGCTGGATATGTTTTTATTCGGCCCCAGGCTGCCCATGAAGATTCACTTCATGGCAAAGCAGGAGCTTTTTAAAATACCGGTTTTGAAGTCCATCCTGAAGGGCCTGGGTGCTTATCCTGTTAAAAGAGGGCACGGGGATATGCAGGCTGCAAAAACAACCCTTTTGTTGTTGAAGGAGGGAAAAACCATTGGGATTTTCCCTGAAGGGCATCGCAGGAACAAAAGCAGTGGGAAGCTGAAGCCCAAAAGCGGAGCGATTCTTTTTGCTGTTGAATCAGGCGTTCCCATTGTACCGGTGGGCATTTTCGGAAATTATCGATTGTTTTCAAAGCTTCGCGTGGTCTATGGCCAACCCTGGTATCCGGTTGGACAGCACGCTGAAAAACCCGCAAAGGCTCGGATGCAGGAATTGGCTGAAGAACTGATGGAAAAAATATATGCGTTGGAAAACCAACCTTAGTAACTTACAACTGTAAGTACCGATAATGGTTTGTTGGCGAAGCCCACTTTTGTTTTTCAATGGGAGAATGGCATGGGAAAGATTATTGTTGCAAAAACGGCAGGCTTCTGCTTTGGCGTGGATAATGCCGTAAAAATCGCAATGAAAACCTTACAGGCTCATCCGAATAAAACCCGGACGTATGGAGAGCTGATTCATAACCGACAGGTATCTGAAAGCCTGGCAGCGAAAGGTTTGGACGCTGTCCAGAGTATAGACAAGCTTGAAAAGGATGAGCATGTTGTTATAAGAGCGCATGGAATCGGGGAAACTGTATACAGGGAATTGAAGGAGAAACAGGTTCACACACATGATGCAACATGCCTCTATGTGAAGAGGATTCACAAGCTTGTCGCTGAAAAGCACCGGGAGGGTTGTGAAATCATTATTGTGGGGGATAAAAATCACCCTGAGATTATCGGAATCAATGGCTGGTGCGATAATCAGGCATTGATTATTTCCGAACCGGAAGAAGCGGAGGATTTGCTGCAAAGCGACAGAAGTGCCTGTGTGGTCGCACAAACTACGATGAAACCTGAAAAGTATGAAGAGATTTACAAATTCATTAAGAAAAAGTTTGCAAATGCGATAAAGTTTGATACAATATGTAGTGCGACTGAAAAACGGCAGCAGGAAGCCCGGGAAATATCCAGGCAGGCCGATCTGATGGTTGTGATCGGGGGCAAAAACAGTTCGAACACACAGAAATTATATGAAATTTGCCTGGCCAATTGCCCTTTGACCTATAAAATTGAAACTGTGGCGGACATACCGTCATTGGTAATAAAGCATAATTACACAATAGGGGTTACTGCCGGTGCTTCAACACCGGATTGGGTAATCAAGGAGGTTGTCGAAACAATGGAAGAGATGATGAACAAACAGGAGACCGAAATGTCCTTTCAACAGGCTTTCGAAGAGTCAATGGTAAACAGTCTGAGGTCCGGTGAGGTTGTCAAAGGCCGCATAATCGGTTACAACACCAGCGAGGTGTTTGTTGACCTTGGTTACAAGGCGGATGGAACCATATCCATGGAAGAATTCCTGGAAGATCCTGATTTTGACCCCGAGAAAGATTTAAAGGAAGGGGAAGAAATCCTGGTATATATCATAAAGATCAATGATGGAGAAGGCAATGTATCCCTTTCAAAGAAGAGGGTGGAATCCATCCGCGGCATGGAAGAGATCGAAGAAGCCTTTAACGAGAAAAAGCCTCTTGAAGCGGTCGTCAGAGAAGTTGTCAACGGCGGTGTTGTGGCATCCTACAAAGGTGTCAGGGTATTTATCCCTGCTTCCCAAATCAGTGACCATTATGTGAAGGATCTGAACGAATTCCTGAAGAAAAAGGTCAGGTTTGAAGTGGTCGAGATGGCAAGGAACAAGCGCCGTGTCGTCGGATCCTGCAGAAACATCATCGAGAAGGAAAAGGCAGAAAAAATGGAATCCTTCTGGAGTCAGGTGGAAGTGGGTCAGGAATACTCCGGTACCGTTAAGAGCATCACCAACTTTGGCGTATTTGTGGATCTTGGCGTGGTAGATGGCTTAATTCATATTTCCGAGCTTTCCTGGAAGAAGATTAACCGTCCTTCCGATGTTTTAAAGCCGGGTGAAACCGTTCAGGTAAGAATATTGGGCTTTGACAGGGAAAAACAGAAGGTTTCGCTGGGTTACCGCAAGGCGGAAGAAAACCCGTGGTACGATGTTGAAAACAAATACGCTATCGGGGATACCGTCGAGGGGAAAATCGTTCGTCTGGTTCCGTTCGGTGCATTTGTTGAACTGGAAGAGGGCGTCGAAGGTCTTGTTCACATCTCGCAGATCTCCAATGTCCGCCTTGGCAAGCCCGATGAGGTTCTATCCGTCGGTCAGCCGGTGAAGATGAAGGTGCTCGAGGTCAACCCGGAATTGAAAAAGATCAGCCTGTCCATCCGTGAAGTCGAACCCATAGACCCTGTCCGCGCAGACACGGTTTCAGGCGACGACGGTGAAGATATTCCAACCGAGCATGTTGAGGAAATGTCCAATACCATCGGTGATATCATTAAAGAGTAAACAGACTTTACCGATATACTAAACAAGACCGGAAGTATCCGGTCTTGTTTAGCTATACAATGGTTTTCGGGTCTTGCCCCGGGGTATATCTCAGGAAGATTTGATGATTATTGATACAGGCAGGGTGATTCGACATGATGGATTACGAAGAATTCAAGAAAGCTTTTTACAATCAATCCAAAATCAATTTGGATCTCTACAAGGAAAAGCAAATGAAACGCCGCATTACATCGCTTGTGGAAAAAAACGGCTATCATACCTTTATGACTTTTTACTGGGCCATGCTTAAAGACAAGGATTTATACGACACCTTCATCAACTATCTGACGATCAATGTTTCGGAATTCTATCGGAACCCGAGCCAGTGGGAGTTATTGGAAAACACCATCATTCCCATGTTGATCAAAAGAAAGGGGAATGCGGAAAATATCCGGATTTGGTCTTCAGCCTGCTCTACCGGCGACGAGCCCTATACCATTGTGATGCTGCTGAACAGGTTTGTTCCATTGAGCAAGATCAAAATTATCGCCACAGATATTGATACAGGGGCGATTCATAAAGCTCAACAGGGGGTTTATCCGGAAAGAAGTCTGAAGGATCTGCCCAAAGAGTTCCTGGAAAAGCACTTTACCTATATCAATAGTAATTTATACAAGATTTCAGATGAGGTGAAAAGGTGCGTAGATTTCAAGAAGTTAAACCTTCTGGAAGATACATACCCACAGGGCATGGATTTGATAGTCTGTCGCAATGTGCTGATATACTTTACCGACGAAGCGAAACAATATATCTATGAAAACTTTAACCTTTCTCTTGTTCAGGATGGGATTCTTTTTCTTGGCAGCACGGAACAAATCATTGGTTCAACACGGTTCGGCTTCCGGCCCATTCAGACGTTTTTCTATCAAAAAATCTGATTCATTGATCAAACTCAGGAGTCTGCCATCCCAGACGACACAAAAATCTGCTGATAAGTAGACTCCAGTGAGCTATCTGTGTCATCCTGGAGGTTCCCTTCATTTCTTACCAGAAAAGCTCAGTCAGGACGGTTCTGTCTGGCATCATTTTTAGCCAAATAAAACCGTCCCAGTCGCTCCCGGTAACTTAAACAATCGGGGCCAGCAGCAGGATTTCTTCATTGCTGTTATAGATGGAACTAAACTGTGATATCGGCAGGGGGTTGGTTCCGATTCCAGTTTCGATGGTATATCCCGGTCTTTGGAACTGTTCAATAAACCAGTCCTTATATCCTGCATAAGCAGCCTCATAAGGTGTCATTGAAAGGGTATAGCCGCTTGCCCTGGCAAAGATTTCTCCAATTTGCCTTGCCCGGGGGATCTCCATGTCTTTATAAAGCCAGTAAATCACTTCTCCCTGGGTATGGTATGCAAGCACCAGCTTGAAATCATGCTGTCGGGTAAAGCTCACCATGGCCTGGGATTCAGGCTCGGAAAGGGGAGCAGGGCCTCCATAGCGAGTGGGGCCAGGGCCGAATATCCCTAAAGACTGTTCCTGCGCCTTCGCTTCCGCCCAACTTGCAGGGTAGTTCCGGTTCAGATCGGTCCCGCGGATATTTGCCTGCCATACCTGTGAAAAGGGTCGTCCTGTTGTATTCCATTGCAGCAGCTGATTGTAATAGGGGTTGTCGGGCTTTAAGCCTTCAATCACCAGATCAACACCGTCGGGGTTGATCATCGGTACAATATAAATACTGCTTCTGGCCCAAAGATCCCTGACATTATACCCGCGAATGGACGAGCCCGCTACATAAGCCTTGCAGAAGTTTTCAATGAACTTCATTAGTACGGGAGTGTTGATCCATTCAAGGGCATGGTGGGACGCATTGTAAAACACCTCAACAGGCCCTGTGCCAAGTCGGATATAGTAAAGATTTTTTCCGAGGACGCTTTTACCGGCCACACCGGTTTCAATAAAGGGATACCTTGCCTCCATGCCCTCTATATCCATCTCAAGCACCGAATAAGTATAATCCACATCTGTGAAAACCACATCGATACCATAGGGGACGGTGATCCTCTGGCCAACCCGCAGATACATGGGGTTAATCCCCGGGTTTGCTGTCAGGATGGCGTTGACGGTTGTATGATAATTCCGTGCAATCTGATATAAAGTATCGCCTGGGCGTATGGACCAGGTGTCATATCCGCGAAGAAAGCTGTTGAAATAATTCCAGGTTGCCAGGCCCACAATACCATCCGGGGTGAGGCCGTTGTCTCGCTGAAAGGCGATCACGGCCTGCTGGGTCTGCTGGCCGAAAACACCATCAATGGGGCCGGGAGAGTACCCGATTTTCGCCAACAGGCTTTGGACAAGCCTGACGGAAGGGCCCTGAGAACCCAACCGTAATGTTTCCATAAAATCACCACACTCAAAGTTTTATACAATATATCATATTGTTTCAGGGTAAAATGGTTACAGTCTACAGTTATTCAGGGACATAGTTGCGAAAAAGAAAGTTATTTGGTAATTAATGATCAAACACAGGCAGAAACATGTCGGAAAAAATAATTTGATGGTGTTAATGAGAAAATGTTAACATGGATAAAAAAGAATATGTTATTATGAGAGAGATAGTATATGCTGCCTTGGAAACAGTAAGACTGCGCTAAATAACATCTTATAACAACGGAAGCGATTGCTTGCAATCGCAACACACCGTTACCCGCCACCACACGTTTTTCAGCCCTTAGCTGAAAATACGTTAAGAGGTGGGGCGGGGGCCCATCTGGGCCTCGTTATATACGGTTTAAAACATTGATCGCGCATTAGGAGGAAAAGCAATGGTTCAAATCAGGGAAGTGACTACTCGCCGTCAGCTAAAAGAGTTTATTAAATTTCCATTTACACTGTATGCTAACAATCCAAACTGGGTTCCTCCTTTAATCAGTGATGAGATGGACACCTTAAACACCGGCAAAAACCCTGCGTTTGAGTTCTGTGAAGCCAAATACTGGCTGGCATACCAGGGGGATAAAATTGTTGGCCGAATCGCCGGTATTATTAATCATCGATATATTGAGAAATGGGAAAAACGTCAGGCCCGGTTTGGCTGGATCGATTTTATTGAAGATATTGAAGTTGCAAGGGCATTGACAAATGCTGTCGAACAATGGGCAGCAACCAAGGGGATGGAAGCTGTTCACGGGCCTTTGGGCTTTTGCGATCTCGACAAGGAAGGCATGCTGATAGAAGGCTTTAATGAGCTGGGCATGATGATCACGATTTACAATGCCCCATATTATCCTGAATTCATGGAAAAGCTGGGTTATGCCAAGGATGTTGACTGGCTTGAGTTTGAAATTCAGGTTCCACAGCAGCTTCCCGAGCGCGTGGTCAAGATCAATGACATCGTGCTGAAAAGGATGAAACTGAAAATACTGCCCGCAAAAAAACCCAGCGATTTTTTGCCCTATGCCAAAGAAATTTTCTATTTGGTGAATGAAGCCTATAAGGATTTATACGGGGTGGTCGAGCTGACTGAAAAGCAGATAGACGCTTATGTAAAACAGTATTTCAGCTTTGTTAACCCGGATTATGTTAGAATTATTTTGAACCAGGATGATCAGCTTGTCGCCTTCGGCATTGCATTGCCATCCTTGGCATTGGCGATGCAAAAAGCGAATGGCAGAGCGTTTCCATTTGGCTTCCTGCATCTGATGAAAGCTTTAAAAAAGAATGATCGGCTTGATTTGTATCTAGTGGCGGTGAAACCCGAACTTCAGGGTAAGGGTGTAAATGCGCTGATATTAGCAGATATCAACCAGGCGGCAATCAAAAACGGGGTGAAATTTGCTGAAACCGGCCCTGAGCTGGAAGAGAATAAAGATGTTCAGGGGCTGTGGAAGTTTTATGAAACCAGGCAGCACAAAAAGCGGAGATGCTATATTAAGAAGCTTTCTGAATGATGATCAAGCAAGCTTTGCTTCTTCAGGGCAATGGTTAGCTTGTAGTACCTTGTATGAACCGCTGGCTGTTTATCATTATATTGGAACCGAAAGGTTGCCTTCTGCCCATCTGAAGCCTGTGGCGACACAGCAGGAACCATCACTGCAATGGAACGACAGGGCTTCAGCCTTGCTTTTTCGATCATGAACAGATGATATCTTTCCCACGATTCATCGATTGGAACATATCCACGGTTCCTCCGGAAAATTATCGCCAAATGCCAGGTTCTCATTGCATGAGTAATAAAAATTCAATTTGCCACCTTAATAAGAGCTTCCGCAGCGAAATCATTGTATCAAAGAACACGCAAATCCTATAACGAGGCCCAGATGGGCCCCCGCCCCACCTCTTAACGTATTTTCAGCTAAGGGCTGAAAAACGTGTGGTGGCGGGTACCGATTACCTTAATCAGGCGGCGAGCATTGAATCACGGGTCGCTCTTATGGAGTGTTCCAGTGGGTACACTCCCGGGGTGCTGGATTTTGTAAACAAAATCCTCTTCTCCCGCCTCGATATAACGGCTGGTCGCAGGCTAAAGCCTGGCTGGTCACAAGCTAAAGCTTGGCTGGTCACAAGCTAAAGCTTGGCTGGTCACAAGCTAAAGCTTGTTGCTCGCC
>CAYVFB010000079.1:8769-16294 GCA_964450305.1 uncultured Ruminiclostridium sp. | reverse complement strand
TTGCAGTTTCAGCGGGGGGATACCATTCGCTGGCGTTAAAGGCAGACGGCACTGTTGTTGCATGGGGGATGAACTTGAACGGCCAGTGCAATGTCCCTGAGGTAAGCAATATTACAGCCATTGCAGCAGGCGGCTATCATTCCCTGGCGTTAACCGCCGATAAAACGGTAGTATCCTGGGGTTATGACGGCAATGGCTCCTGGTCAACAGCTGGGCTAACGGATATTATTGCCATCGCGGCTCCATGGAACCACAGCCTTGCGATAAAGTCCGATGGAACAGTCGTTGCCTGGGGCGACAACTTCGGCGGGCAATTGGACGTTCCGGCCGGGCTATCCAATGTTGTAGCGGTATCGGGATCACTGTGCAATTCCTTGGCGCTGAAATCTGATGGAACGGTTGTTGCCTGGGGTGGGTGGTATGGCGACCTTACCCCGGATATGTTTCAGCCTCCGGTTGGTTTAACCCAGGTAACAGCCATATCCTCGGAGGATGGCGGCTGTGTTGCATTGAAAACCGACGGAACCATAGCTTCATGGGGTGACACTGCAGGTCATCTTCCCAACGGAAGTGAAATTATCCCTGTTCCTAGGATTGTTAATGCACAGCTGGCTACAGACAACAGTTTCATGAATATAATCGTTAATGAAAGCGTCTGCGGACAGGGCTCAGCGCCGATCTCCCTGTCAGATTTTCAAGTTGTTTTTAACAGCAATGGCGGAGATGCAACCGGTGCGGTGATCAACTCCATCCAAAAAACCAACGGCGATGCGATTACAACAGCAGAAAATGAATTAAGATTCCTTTTGCAGATCGAAGGGAATCCAACCGGCGAGGAAACCATTTCAATTAAGCCTGCCAGCGGGTCGTCGATCTTTGACAGCTTTGGTGCAGCGATGGATGTGCAGGAGTCCACAGACCCCATACAGTTGAACGCGGTTACAGCAAAGCTCCTTTCCGCACAAATGGGGACGGATAATTCCTATTTCGATATTACCTTCAATATGGGCATATATGGGGACGGCGGAAAAACCACTGCTGGTGCACCGGACGACTTTATTCTGACTTTTGCCCAGAATGGCGGCAGTGCTTCTGGTGCAGCAATAGACAATCTGACCAATATCAATGGTGAACCCCTCGTCGGGGGTGAATCGACTCTGAGGTTTCATCTTATCGTTACAGGAGATTGCAGTGGTGAAGAAACTTTAGAAATAAAACCTACCGGAGATACGTCGTTGTATTCGTCGCGGGGGGTTGCCATCCCGCAAAGCAGGTCAACGGCTGTTATCAAGGTCAGCCCGCCTGCACCGGCGCTGGTTTCAGTCGAAATGGCGCCCGACAACACATACATGGATGCTACATTTAATACCGGTGTTTACGGTCAGTCGGAATTTACCGATACGGGTGATGAAATTGGCATAAACGGCATCACCCAGATGAACCTGCAACTGTTTTTCAACCGGAATGGCGGAGGCTGCACGGGCTTAACCATGTCATCGTTCAAGAACACAGCCGGTGAAGACCTTGTTGGCGGCGAAAAAACAATCAGAATTTATTTGAATCTGGAAGGGATTCCAACCGGGGAAGAAACCGTTGGGGCAAGAATTGAAGTTGTATTCAATTCAGCCGGGCAGGGCGGCGCCCAGGATACCGGAGATATTGTGCAGCTGAATGGGAAAGCTCCGGGTTTTGGCCTGGCAATGCTGCAGCAGAACAACCGGTATGTCGACGTCAATTTCACGATGGGTTTGTATAGGGATGCAGGCTGCACGCTGCCGGTTACGGCCGGTGACTTTCAATTGATTTACGCGAAAAACAACGGCAATACGCAAGATGTAACGATAAAATCCGTTAAAAAGTGTGACGGCGCTGTTGAAGCCGAAGCTTCCGATCTGACCGGCGGAGAGAATACAATCAGATTCTTTCTGGAGCTGTCAGACCCTGCCGCGGGCGGGGAGGAAACGATAACCATCAAACCGGTGGATGCCGCTTCCGTATATGGTTCCGAGGGGATTGCAATGTCGGCGGATGAAAGCTCGGATACGATCCCGCTGAATCTGTCCCGCCCCGAGATTATCTCAGCGCAGCTGGCGGAAGACAACAGCTTTATCGATATTACCTTCAATTTTAGTGTGTTTGGAGACAGCAGTCATACTACCTGTTTAACTCCAGGCCATTTTTATTTTTCACTGCATACGGCCGGGGCGACTGGTATTACTGCACGGGCAATCAAAAAACCGGATGGTATCACCGAAGAAGCCGCTTCGCCTCTGGATTCTGCAGGCGGGGATGCAACAGTAAGAGTTTTTTTGGAGATCACTGGCGTTCCAAACGGAGAAGAATACTTCAATATATTAATGGGGGAAAATACCATCTATAATTCCGTTGGAAGTTCAGCAACCACAGGTTTCCTCACGGACATCATCTACCTGAACGACGCAAGGCTGAAGATCACCTCTGCAGTCCTGTCAGAAGACAATCAGTATATCGATGTATTTTTTAACAGAGGGCTTTATGGGGATTCGGCGCACAGTACGCCGGTAACTCCGGAACATTTCACACTGCTGTTCAATACCGGCAGTGAGGGCACAAACAGTGTCACCATCCGTTCAGTCCGAAAAACAACCGCAGCCAATGAAGATGACCCGCAAGGAATGCCAACAGGGGGAGAAACAGGCTTGCGCTTTTTCCTGACTGTGGACGGCCAGCCGGAGGGTACGGAAACCATAGAGTTAAAACCTTCCGCCGTAGTTGGGAAGGAGATCTATGATGCAAGCGGAAATCCGCTTGGTACCCAGCCAACAACAGGCACTGTTGTGCTTCATGCGCCCATCCCGCTGATCGTATCAACTTATCCGGGCGCAAACAACGCTTATCTGGATATTACCTTCAATACCGGTGTTTACAGCGATGCAGCGGGTACGCTGCCCGTAGTAGCCGGGGACTTCCAGCTGGTGTTCAACCAAAATGATGGAACAGCCACAGGGTTGTCCATTTCTTCCGTCCGGAAAAACGACAGTGAATCGGAAACGGCTGCGTCTGCCCTAACTGGAGGAGAAAAGACGGTGCGTCTGTTCTTTAATGTGGCAGGTGCGGCTGATGGAAACGAAAGCTACAGCATAAGCCCGGCCGGTGGAGCGGCGATATTTTCCAGAACCGGCGGTGCAATGGATGCGGAGCAGACTACGGGAACACTTGAGCTGGCCTCGAATATGATGCCGGTTGTGCCGGAGTTTGCTGCGGTATCGAATACCGCAATTGCAGGCCGTCTGCTGCAATACATGGATGTAACCTTCAATACCGGCATATATGGAGACAGCCATCACAGTACACCGGCAGCCGCTGGCGATTTTACAGTAACCCTGACCAATAACAGCCTGGGCGGTACGAATCAGGTCACGATACGGGCGGTCACAAAGCCGGATAGCGCTGATCCGGGTATAGCAACGCCATTGGTAGGCGGTGAGACGGTTCTGCGGTTTTTCTTCGCTTCTCCGTATCTACCCAATGGTGAAGAAAAAATTGTGTTAAGTCCTGTTCTGGATTCCGTTTATAGCGCTACAGGAACGGCGATGCCTGAAACCAGCAAAACAACGGAGCGGAACCTGGCCGATCCCAGCCCACGGATCGTTTCAACCCGGTTGGATGGCAGCAACAAATACATTGACGTCACCTTCGACAGGGGAATGTATGGAAGCGGAATGAATGGCGAGGCGTATAAGACAAACTTCAACTTGATATTTTCCCAAAATGGTGGTACGGCTTCCGAAGTATTGCTTTCGTGGGCAACCAAGCCTGACAGCGATTTGCAGGATCAGGCTTCGCCGCTTACAGGCGGGGAAACAACCATCCGGTTGTTCCTTTTAGTGGGCGGGTTGCCAAGCGGCGCTGAGACCATTGAAATAAAACCCTCGTATGGTCTGCATGACGAGGGTGAACTAACCCCATCTCAAAGTGCGACGACCGGACCCATCCACCTGTTTTCACCGTGCCCGCCGTCGTGGCCGGGGACATCTGCAAATGGTGAACAACAGGGCTGGATGTCGGATGTGTACGTCAGCGCCGGTGATGATTTTACGGCGGTACTGAGAAATAACGGAACAGTTACCGCCTTCGGCGATAATTCTACCGGTGCCTGCGGTTTGCCTTCAGGCTTGTCCAGAATTAAAGCAGTATCCACAGGTGCAGATTTTTCTCTGGCATTATCAAGGGATGGGACATTGACAGCTGCAGGTGATATCGCGGTTCCGTCCGGCTTAACCGGCGTAAGAGCCATTGATTCGGGTAACTTTACTGCGTTTGCGCTCAATAACGATGGTACGGTAGCCCTGATCGGCGATAATACCTTCAATACTTTCAATCAGCGTAATATCAATGAAAACAATCTGGAGCTTCCTTTGGGCTCCGCGACGGTTTCTGCCATTTCAGCCGGCATCAGTGACCACCTTCTAATTTTAAAAAGCGACGGAACGGTTGCCGCAATGGATTACAGCTTCACAAGCCAGGATTATGGGCAATGCATCGTACCGGCCGGGCTGAACGGTGTGAAAGCGGTATCGGCCGGCTTTAATTACTCGCTTGCGCTGAAAACCGATGGCACCGTAGTGGGATGGGGCGCTGTCACGCTTCCACAGGGCGGTCTGAACAATACTGCCGCAATATCGGCGGGGGCTTACGGTTACGCGGTATTGAAAACAGACGGCTCGGCTGTAATATATGGAACCGATGGTGTTCAAAAGGTTGCCGGTAATCTTGATTTAACCGGAATCATCGCAATCTCTGCCGGTTTCAATCATTACGCGTTTATTCGCAGAAACGGCGAAGTCCTGGTCTGGGCGGACAATACCAATGATACGACCCTTCGCACAGGAATGCCCGCAATGCTGAACATTTTTCAAAATGTCCTGAAGGGAACCCTGTTCCGTGATCATAACGACACCTATATAGACCTGGAATTTTTGGATTCTCCAAATGAAGGAGCAAATGCGCTGGGGCTTTACGGTCCGGTGGGCATGCCCACTGCATTAACAGTTAATAATCTGAAGGCAACTATCGTCAATGGCAGCGGGACCCTTTCCGGCGTAACCATTAAATCCATCAGCGATCCCCTCGACTATTATAATCCCTGGCCTGACGGCGGTGAAACGAAGGTCAGGGTTTATCTGGAGCTGACCGGAATCCCGTCCGGCGGTGAAACAATTGAGATCAGGCCGGCTACAAGCTTTTCAATATTCGATGCTTCGGGCAGCAGTGTGCTTTCAGTACAAGGCACCGGTCTTCTTGCACTGAATATGCTCGATTCCGAAATATACATGCAGCATGCTTCCAAAATGGATGCGGGAGGAAATCATAGCCTTGCCCTTCAAGCAAGCGGAGATGTGTTTGCGTGGGGCGAAAACGGCTACGGGCAGGCGCCGGTGCCGACAAACCAGAACAACGCCGCGCAGGTATCCGCAGGGTATAGTCATTCAGCTGTTCTGCTGCGGGATGGAACCATTAAGGTTTGGGGCGACAACTATTACGGGCAGAAAGACATACCGATCGATATGAAAAAGGTTCTTCAGATTTCTGCAGGGGGTTACCATACGCTGACGCTGAATGAAGACGGTACCGTATCGGCCTGGGGACATAACCACTATGGCCAGTGCACTGTTCCGCAGGGATTGTCCGGGGTGATACAGGTCAGCGGCGGCGGGTATCATTCGCTGGCTTTGAAGAATGATGGGACTGTAGCTGCGTGGGGCGACAACGCCTTCGGTCAGTGCAGCGTTCCTCAGGGTCTGACCGATGTTGTTTGGGTAGCAGCGGGAGAAGATTACTCCGTTGCACTGAAGGCCGATGGCACCGTCACCGCGTGGGGTGACAACACCCAGGGCCAGATCGCGGTACCTGCCGGTTTGACTGATGTGAAAGCGATATCCACAGGCAGTAAACATACCCTGGCACTGCGTTCCAATGGACAGGTCGTCGCATGGGGCTTAAATGATAAAGGCCAGTGTGACATACCCGCAGGGCTTGCCGGTATCGTCGCGGTATCTGCAGGAACCAGCCATAGCCTTGCGATGGATGAAGAAGGTACCATCACCGCATGGGGGGATAATGTCTCGGGCCAGTGCAGCGTTCCGGAAGGCGCGCTGCCGCCCCGGATCGTTTCGGCAGAAATTGCGCAGAACAACTCCTACGTCGATATTCAGTTCAACAAGGGGGTTTATGACCTTTCGGATGGCACCGGAGCTGTTACGGCGCAAGACTTTAACCTGATTTTCAATGCTGCCGCGGAAGGAGCGGAGGCTGTTGCCATTCAGGCCGTAAAGAAAAATGACAGTACCGATGCGGCCAATGCGTCCTCCCTTACCGGCGGAGAAAACATCATCAGGGTTTTCCTGACGGTAACGGGTTTCACCAGTGGATCTGAGAGCATTGAAATCAAACCGGTCGTTATTTTTGACCGGTATGGCGCATCGATACAGTCCAATCAGACTACAGGCGTTCTCCAGCTTACCTATATGCCGGCATTTCCTGAAATTGCCATAGACAATCAGACAAACCACTTTGGAGCGCTGGAATGGACAACCTTTACCGATAATTCCTATAATCCTCCTGAAGTATGGCGTGCCGCACGACCGGCTTTGGAGCCGATGTCGGTATTCGAATACGATTACCGCCTGAATTCCGGTGCCGGAAAGAACAGAATGCTTCTGGTGGGGTTGTACAGCAGCGAAACGAATCATTTTTCACAGGAACTGCAGTCCGTAACATTCGATAATGTCCCGATGACCTTTGCCGGATCGGCAGTCAACAGGGATGTCAAAATGGATCTGTATTACCTGCTCGATGCCGAGCTTCCGAAGACTTCGGGCCTATACTACATCAAAGCGCAATATGATGGAGTGAATACGCATGTCGGCTGCAGTCTTTTGTCCCTGTGCAATGTCGCCCAGATTGGTCCTGAAAACCTGGTCATCACCACCGGAAACGGCGATCCGAACAAAGCCATCGGAACCACCATCGCTACACTGACCGAAAAGGCCATGGTGGTTGATTTTGCAGGCGTTTTCAACGAAGTTCTGACTGGCATTCAAAGAACGTCGGGCATGACAACCCAAATTGTGCAAACCCCGGGCGATATTACGACGAATTGGAATACGACCGCTTCTGTGTGGGCTGAAATAACTGTTTCCATCCGAAACGCAATGCACTCATTACAGCCGCCTGCACCCACGCCGACACCCACACCGAAGCCTGCGCCGGTTTACCCTGCAGGCTCAAGCATTGCCTTTGAAAGCCGGGATATGGGCTTTACCGCTGTTCCAATGCTGGTAGGAGAACAGGTAGCCGCCGTGGGCGCAACACAGATACGCATGTCCGCCGACGGAGAAACCTGGGGTGCGCCCCTTAACCATCCCGAAGGAGATATTTTCACCGCAGGCGGAAGGTTCTTCAACTTCCGGTGTGAAAACAATACGGTGACCATCAACAGCTCACCGGATGCCGTTAACTGGACCGGGGTCAGCTGTACGTTACC
>CAYVFB010000079.1:0-8669 GCA_964450305.1 uncultured Ruminiclostridium sp. | reverse complement strand
GACCTGGGATGAAGCGCTGAATTTCAGAAAAGACAGCCAGGACAAATACCGCAACCCCTATTACTATCGCATTACCGGTATTTATCTGCGCAATAATATGCTGGTGATGACCGGCACAGGCCTCGACGCCAATAACCTGAACATTTTCAGCTCAACCGACGGTGTGGTCTGGCAAGTTGCCGGGATTACGCAAAAGGATCCGGCATTCCTGAAATACGATCCAGTCCTGAAGAAGGATACCTGGCAATATGGTAAGGATTTTCAGGGTGTCGCCTATGCCTGCAACACTTATGCTGCTATAAACGGCAATACCCTTGCCACTTCAACCGACGGGAGAAATTGGAACCTCACCTGGTGCGATGATGCAAGCTATACCATTGAAGCCGTGAATGACAGGTTTTACCGCTCCATTTACACGAAGGCTTCGGGAAGCTGGCGGTACTGGCTTCTCAGTTCCAGCGACCTGGAAAACTGGGCTTTTGAAATGAAGGATTATCAGGGAACCGGGATGTTGGATTCCAACGGAAAGGTGTATGTAAGCAGTCGGCTTGAAAGAAACGTGATCGATGTCGGAGTTGCGCCCCTTCCCGTTGAACTGGCATCTCCGCGTCAGGGTGAAAGCATGGTACCGCTCAATGCAGTCCTGACGGTAAGCTTTACCGATGAAATCAATGCCGGTTCGGCCTATAGCGGGATCGCCCTGAAGGAAGCCAATGGGACAGCTGCTCCTATGATGGTGAATCTGGACGGGGCCAATAAAACTGTTGAAATCACGCTGCTGGCCCCGTTGAAGCCATTGACGGAGTATTCGCTGATCATTCCGGAAGGCGCTCTGAAAGACAATTATGGAACCAAAACCAACAAGTTACTCAACATTGCGTTTACCACGGGAACGACAGATGCACCGGTAGTTACCGGAACCAGCCTGGAGGGCTATCCCGATGGACTTCCTGCGGATTCGGGGATAGAAATCAATTATTCCAGGGATATCACCGCAGGTCCGGCGCTTCAATACGATAAAATTGAAATTGCACCTGCCGGTGACCTGGATCACCCCATCACCATCAGTAAATCGATCACCGGCAGCAAGCTGGTATTAAGCCCTGTATTGCCTCTGACACATAATGCATCGTACACAATTTCCGTTCCTTATGACACCGTCAGGGACCTGTATGGAAATGAAGCCGATGCCTGGAGCATGAACTTTACGGTTGAACAGGATACAGTTGCGCCGATTGTTGAAAGCACCGATCCTGCTGATCTTGGAAGAAGGATTGAAACCGGATTGCCTATCCGCGTGACGCTTAGCGAGGTAGTTCAGGCCGGGGATGAATTTAGCGGGATTACAATGAAGGACACCCGTCTGACGGATCCTGTCGCGATTGGCGTTGAACTGGTGACAGAACAGGTAAACGGGATTAACAAAACCGTACTGACGATTACACCGCAAAATGAACTGCCGCTTTACAAGACCTACCGGATCCAGATTCCCGCAAAAGCCGTAAAGGATTTAGCCGGGAATACAATGACAGCCGACGTTGTGTTCGAATTTACCGAAGGACGGCAGCAGGCAGGACCTGCTCTGGTGAGCACCAGCCCGGCCGGCCAGGAACTAAACACCGATCTGCGGGGCAGGATTGTTTTAACCTATGACAGACCCATTCAAACTGCACCGGGTTTCATTTCGGACTACTTGAAGCTGTACCGGTGGGACACCCATGGCACGGTTGAGTTTACCTGGGCTATTGACGGCAACAGGCTGATCATCACGCCGAAGGTTGTGCCCGATGATCCGTATAATTATATCCCGATGCAATATAGTATGAAATATGAATTCAGGGCAGGTGCCGGCTGCTTCAGTGACCAATATGGAAACGTAGATCAGGAAAGCCATACCATTGCTTTTACAACGGAGAGCCAGAAGGTTGTCTCCACCAATCCGGCGCAGAATGCGGTGGACATCCCGGTGAACAGCGGCGTTTCGGTAAGGCTTGATGAAGCCTTCGAAGATGCGGTGAAAGGCTCAGCCTTTAATAATATTACACTGAAAAAAGCCGAAATGGTCAATGGTCAGACCGTGTTCGTCCCTGTGGCAGCCAGAGCGATGCTCTACGGGAATACACTGCTCGTTTCTCCGGAGGCGGATCTTGCTCCAAACGCCGCTTATACCGTTGAAATCCCCAGAGGTGCGGTGCAGAACAGTTCAATGGCCGTGAATAATGCCCATACCCTCAGCTTTACCACCGGCAGCAGCGCTGCTTCTATGGAAGACTTCTCGGTGACCAATGGTCTGTCGGTGGGCGATATCCTCGTGGAAGGAGATGCGGCCAGCTTTGACGCAGAAGGCTGCCTGGAGGGTGCAACAGGATATTGCTGGAGCTTTGGGGACGGAGCTGCAGCCTTTGGTTCGAAGGTAACCCATGCGTTTACCTACAGGGGAGAATATAACGTCGTGCTGACAGCGACCGGCCCAGGCGGGGCTCAAACGATCATCCGCAAGGTCATCAGCGTGCAGAGAAGACCCGACGCGGCATCGATTGTGCTGGATGTATCTCCAAAAGCACCTGTCCCGTTGAATCCTGGCGAACCATCAGACTATGTTATTTCACTGAAGGCTTTGGACAAGCCGATTAGAAATGCTTCCATTACCATAACAAGAACTTATCCCCTTACAGAGAACAGGCCGCCCGAGGCACTTGCGACGGTGATCACGGATTATAATGGAAATGCTTCCTTTACCGCCGTGATGCCGGAAGGGGTACCGGAGTATTATGTTACCTTCACCTATACCGACATCAGCAATGGAATGCAGGTTCGCAAAGAGGTTCGAAGAATCCTGAAAAACGCCATTGGCAAGGTGGAAATATCGGGTTACGTTAAAAATGACCGAAACGTCGTCCTATCCGGCGCAAAGGTTTCGGTAGGACCGATATCCACCCAAACCGACGCAAACGGCTTTTACAGGATCACCGGGCTCGATACCGGAGCATATACGATGCGGGTGAGCAGTGACAAGCATTATGACAGTGTTTCAACGGTTTCGCTGGTGCAGAGGAGCGTCGTTGTGAATGTTTCGCTGACAAAGCTTTCGCCTGCGGGAAATCCCATCATCCGCCAGGTCTTCATTGATGATACCGCTGCCGCAAGCGGTCAGAATTTCTACTTCCTGCAGGGAATTGATGCTGTCGTTGAGATGTCCGTGCTTGTGGACTGGAACGGTCATGACGCGGGATATGTTGAATTCATTCATGGAGGGCAGGTTTATAACGAAGCCGATATGCGAATGTCCTTTAACGCCGGGAATATGAAGCAGGGGGACAAAATCACGGTATCCTGCGTATCTGCAGACGGTGTAAGGTCGGCTTCGGTGGATGCCGGAATCAATATCATCAACGGGCTGCCGGCACAGTTCTCCGGTGCAGTGCAGCCAACCTTCGTGGGCGGCAAGTATCTGATTGACAGTACAATTAGTCTGTCGGCAATTAACACTCCCGCCGTCTCAAGCATTCCGCTGATAAAGGGCGGGCCTATTGCCTTCCTGACGCAGCCGGCGAACATCATCGGCGTGATGAACCTCGACGGAACGTTCCATGCGTTTATTGGCAGAAGCACCAGTGCCAGCGCTTATGGCTATTACAGCCAGAACAACATCCTTCAGAAATATTATGCGAAAAGCAAGGCAGTAACCGAAGCCGAAAAAGCTGAGATATCCTCAAGACAGTCGAGATCCTGGCTAGGCAGCGTGGAAATGAACAGTGACCTGGATGCTTCCTTCTACTGGCACTATTCTGCTTTCAGCGGGGAATGGGCGTATGACGAAGGGTCGTTGAAGCTTGGGATAGACTCAAAGGTTTACGGAAAAAGCTCCTGGGGCATCCCCGGCACACCGCTGAGCGTTTACCTGAGCGGAGAATTTGATTTGCTGATGGAAGCGTTCCTGTGGGCGTATTGCTATAACAATGAAATAACCTATGATCTTGGAACATTGGATTTCAAAAAACTGCGCATTGAGATAGCCGGAGGCCTGGATGCTTATGTGGCGTCGGCCAGCGTGCATTTCAGCGGTGACGGAAAGGTAAGGATACAATATCCGCAGAAGAAAACCAACTATTTTATTGAGGTAAAGGGCTGGGTTAATGTCAGAGCCCTCGCATGGGATCTGGACCTGCCGTTCCTGAGGTACAGCTGGGGTGACAATTCGCCGTGGGCAAGCAGCAATCCCTTCATGAAAGCTTTGTCCGACAGGTCGCTGCTGGCTTCCGCGGGTGACGCCGACGGATATTGGTTTGTCCTTCCGAAAACCGACGAATTCACTCTGATGAACCGGGATTATCTGCAAACCCAATCCGATTGGTATAGCGCGGGGAACATGGATTCCAAATCCTCCGAAAGGCTGTTGTCTTCAGGAGCGGGTATAACCTCCACAGAAGCTCTGCTGGCGTCGGCATCCGGCATAACGAGGGAAGAACTTCTGTTGTCATCTGCATCGGAGTTCACACAGAGTAAACTCCCGTTGGTTTCCTCTTCAGGCATGATTCAGGGAGAACCGCTGCTGGCCGCCCTTTCAGAAGAAGCACCCGGAAGCGCGACGACGGTTCTTCGAAGCAATACATTCCCGCATACCGATCACCGTGTTATCAGTTATCCTGACGGTGCCTTTATGGTGCTGGTGGAAGACGACGCAACCCGTTCTGCCGCAAACAGAACCCGTCTGAAATATTCCATTTATAACGGGTCAGAGTGGACAGCACCTGCTGCTGTTGATCCTGACGATGCTACGGCAGACTACAGGCCTGTGGCCGCAGCAACCAATGACGGGGTAATCGCCGCCTGGGAGAACATCAACGAGGTTTTAGCCGATGACGCTGCATTGGAGGATGCTCTTTCTGCCGAAGAGATCTGCACAGCCAGATATGATGAAGCCTCAGACACCTGGATCCAGCTTGGAAACCTGACCGATGACAGCTATATGGACTGCTCGCCGCAAATCGCGGCTTCAGGAAACAAAGCCATCCTCGTCTGGCTGAAGAGCAAGTCGGAGGATTACAGCAATTTGCTGACAGCGGACTATTCAGCGGTCAACGACATTTGCTTCTCGCAGTGGGATGGTAATGCGTTCGGCATCCCAATGGCCATCGCATCCTTTGACAGGCCTGTAATGGACCTGACTGCGGCATATTATGGCAGCAGCGCAATCATCCTCTTTACTGTGGATGAGGATAAGAACCTGAATACCGCTGCTGACCAGGAAATTTACAGAATGGCGTATGATGGCTTGACATGGACGGAGCCCGTGAAGCTTACAAACAATCAGGTGAAGGACTCCAATGGCCAGATCAGCCATATCAACGGCGAAGCCATCGCAGTATGGAATCAGAGCGGTAAAATTCTTTATGCGACAGATCTTCTTTCAGCTTCTCCAGTTATAAAGACCGCTCTGGAACAGACCCTTCTGCAGGACACATTTACGGTTGCATCGGACGGGGACGGAACCCTGGCATTGATCGGCGCCGGTAAATCCGGCAGCGCGCAGGAACTCTATGCCGTAACTTATGATAAGGCAGGCGATGTTTGGAGCAGTGAAATGTCTCTTACGACTGACAACGCACTCAATAGCAATCCATCGGCTGCCTTTGTGGAAAACAGACTGGTCAGCGTTTATAACAGAGCACAGACGATCATGGTCGAGAACCCTGAAGACGGAAGCACATATCCTTCCGTTTCAGATACTGCCGATCTTGTCATGACCGAATTAGTCCTGACCCATAATCTGGCGGTTTCTTCCGAGGGGATAATCCTTTCCGAGAGCAACCCGCAGCCCGGAAGCCTTGTCACGATTTCTGCAGAGGTACTGAACAAAGGCTCATATGCCGAAACCGGAATGAAAGCTGTATTTTACAGTGGAAATCCCAGCCTTGGCGGTGTGAGTATAGGACAGGCCTCACCGGTTGGAACCATCGCCCCCGGAATGTCCGTAACAGCTTCGGTACAGTGGGAGGTTCCCACACAGAATGCCGGTGATACGATTTATGTAGTGGTAAGCCCGCACGCCGGGATAAGCGACTCCAACCCGGCGGATAATAAGGCGTTTATCCATATTCAACGGCCGGATTTGGAATTATCAGCCCTCGAGTGCACGCCGGCAGGCAGCGGTAAATACGCCGTAACAGTACGGGCAGCCAATATTGGATTGGCAGACGTTCAAGATGCCCTGGTTACGCTGTATTACGGCGGCCAGAACGGAGAACTGGTGAAAATCGATACCCTTGCCGCAGGAGAAATAAAGGCGGGCGAAACCATCGAGCTGCCGTACCTGTGGAGCCCATCTGCAACGGTATTTCAGGAGGGGAGGGTGAACCTGTTTGCCACCATCGATATCCCTTCCGGGGACAATAGGATTATGCTTGCCATGGAGGTGAGCGATACTTCCAGTGAAACCACGCTTGAAAACAATGTCCGGATGGTGACTGTAAACCAGCAATACCTTAACATATTGAATTATTCCCCTGCAAACCTTCAGGAAAATGTAAACATAGGGCAGACCATCACGATTACGTTCAACAACAACCTGCTGCAGCAAATCGGCCCGGGGCTAACGCTGACGGGGCCGGGGGGCATTACGGCAGGAGTTGGTACTGCAGTAAATGGGGACACCCTTGTGATAACACCCAGCCATCAGCTCCAATATGCAACAGAATACACCCTCACTCTGCCAAGGAACTCTGTAACCGATGTAAATGGCAGGGTAATGGAGGAACCCTGGAGCATTACCTTTACCACAACGAGCGCTGCAGTGGTCCCATTGCTGCAGTCATTGAACAATGCTGCTGTGAATGGTGCCATAAAACTGCCTTTCAGTGCCGGTATCATACAGGGAATGAATTTCAACGGGATTGTCCTGCGGAATAACGCATTGCAGAGCGTGCCATGCACCTTTGCCTGCAGTGGCAATATTCTGGAAATTAAGCCCAACGCACCACTGGCTTACGCCACATCCTATACTGTGACGATTCCAGCCGGGGCGCTGAAGAATACCGTTGGTACGGACCTTTCAGCCTTTACATTCAGCCTGAACACCAGGGATGAAAGTACTGCATTCCTGCAGGCTGGCTTAAGTCAGCTGACCATCAGCCGGGGAACCCTCAAGCCTGCCTTCACTACGGACACAGTCGATTATCAGACTGAAGCAGACAGCAGTACCGGCAGTATTTCGATCACGCCTGTAGCTATGGACGGAACAATGGTGATTACCGTAAATGGTTCCGCTGTTGTAAGTGGGCATGCTTCACAATCCGTCAGTTTGACAACCGGAAACAATATCATCACGATTGATGTCACCACGGCTGACGGGAAAAACGTGAAAACTTATACCATTACCGTAAACCGAGCGCCAGGGGATGATGGAGGCAGCGGAGCGGATTCAGGCGCAGACTCAGGAAAAACAGCATCCATCAATGCCGGGGCTTATCATATGAACGTTCAGGTGAGCAGCATCAGGGGTACTACAACTGCCAGCCTGAGCAGCTACAGCCTGAATGCGGCATTTGAAAAGGCTGCGAAAGACGGTGATGGCATCAGCACTGTGAATATTCAAATGCCTGAAGTGGCAGGCTCAACGGGCTATGCCGTCAAACTGCCTGCAAAGGTCCTGACTTCTGACAGGTTGGATCTAAGGCTTTCTATGACAAGCCCTGCAGGTATTCTGACGCTGCCGGTAAACATGCTGAACGGCGTAAGCCTTCAGGGTGCAGCGAGTGTTGAAATCAGTATGAGTCAGGTTGCACCCACGCGGTTGCCCGAAAATGTTCGAAAGCTTGTCGGCACAAGGCCGGTAGTCGAGCTCAAACTGATCTCGGGAACAAATACCCTCGAATGGAGCAACCCAGATGCACCGGTAAAGGTATCCATACCCTACACGCCCACAGCTGAAGAGCTGAAGGATCCTGAACATATTACCATCTGGTATATCGACGGCAAAGGAAATATCCAATCGGTTCCGACCGGCAAATATGATCCGCAAACGGGAAGAGTAACCTTTACGACGACTCACTTTAGTTATTATGCAGCAGCCTTTGCGATGAAAACCTTCAGCGATTTGGATAAGGCGGTCTGGGCCAGGAAGCCTGTGGAGGTTCTGGCTTCAAAGGGAATTGTAGAAGGGAAGTCCGAAGCCGGATATGATCCGATGACTGAAATCACCAGGGCCGATTTCCTGTGCTACCTTGTCCGGACTCTTGGCGTTGATGCCAGATTTGACGACAACTTTGAAGACATTAAGCCTGATGCACCTTATTACAAGGAAATCGGCATTGCTAAAAAGCTGGGTATTACCAACGGCACCGGGAACAATTTATTCAAGCCCGGGGAAAGCATCACCCGGCAGGATATGATGGTACTGACCGTAAGAGCGTTAAGGCTGTTGAACAGGCTGAAGCAGCAGGGAGCGATGAAAGATCTTGACAGGTTTAGCGACAAAGCTCTTGTTGCGGATTATGCGGTGGACGCAGTGGCCGCGACAGTCAGCGAAGGCCTGATCATCGGGAACAACGGGAAGGTGAACCCTCGGGGAAATACGAACAGAGCCGAAGCAGCGATGTTCCTGTACAGGATATACAACAGGTATTAACCCGGCTCCCGGCTAATTCACAAAGCTTAGTTAGCATAATGAT
>CAYVFB010000078.1:13596-16409 GCA_964450305.1 uncultured Ruminiclostridium sp. | reverse complement strand
AACCTTGTTGCAGTGTGATGGTTTTGCTAAAGCAAAACCTGCCGTTGCAATAAGAGATGGAAATTAGGATAAAGATCTGATATAATGATTTCACTGCATTCACTCGAATATCATTGAATTTCATGCATAAAAGCCATCAATCCGGCATTTTAGTGAAATGCGCTGCTATTCAGAGGTATGTGTTTTATCCTGAGCGCAGGAAGGAGCTTGTCAGGAGTAATGCGAAGCTCATTGACTTCGTTCAGCAGGCCGTGCCTGCTTACCTCTGAAAAGTAACTGAAACGCGGAAAGAGTTTCAGCGGTGAAATCATCTAATTGCATGCGAATGTATCAGTTGATATAAGAACCTTGTAACGGGGGCTGGTCGCAAGCTTTGCTTGCTGCTCGCCTATGCAACCTATGTGTTGCGATTGCAAGCAATCGCTTCTGTTGTTATAATGGTGATGAGTGGAAATTATGGCTGAACCGCTATCAGCTTACAGCTGGTTGTTTAGTATGACGCGCGGTGGTTTTCAGCCTCACAAAAGTTTCCAGTTAATTATTGGATAATACTGAGGTTTGTAACTGGAAATTATTCAACCTAAACCTCACAAAAGCTATTTTACGAGGAGAGTATGAGTATGGCAAAAAGAGGTGGCTTCCCCATGGGCGGAATGGGCATGGGTGGCGGCGGTATGAACAACCTGATGAAGCAGGCCATGAAGATGCAGCAGGATATGGAAAAGGCCAAGGAGGAGCTTGCTGAAAAAACAGTGGAGGCATCCAGCGGCGGAGGTGCTGTGAAGGTCGTTGCAACCTGCGGGAAGGAAATAAAGTCTATTGAAATATCCCAGGATGTTGTAGATCCCGATGATGTGGAAATGCTTCAGGATCTGATCCTGGCTGCGGTCAGTGAAGCGCTGCGAAAAGCAGATGATGAAACCAAGGCAACCATGGGCAGGTTCACCGGGGGAATGGGAAGCATGCCAGGAATGTTCTAAAGAAAATTATCTGAGTCCGGTGAAACATTTCCGATATACAGGGTTGGCCCAGGCTCCCGATATTCAGGTTTCATCTGGTTTTCGCGGAAGCCTGGGTTTGGATGCGCGGATTCCTGATATTTATCTACTGCACAATTTGAAAAGTTTACTTTATGGAGAAGAATATGAGCATGTATGCAATGCCGGTTGCGAAGCTGATCGACGAGTTTGAAAAGCTTCCGGGAATAGGACATAAAACTGCACAGCGGCTGGCTTTTCACATTCTGGGGTTACCGGCTGAGAAAGCTATGGCCTTTGCAAAAGCTATCGTCGAGGCCAAAAAAACCATTCACTATTGTTCTGTTTGCGGCGATCTCACCGACACCGATCCCTGCAGGGTCTGCAGCAGTGAAAAAAGAGATCACTCCGTGATATGCGTCGTGGAAAGCCCCAGAGATGTTGTGGCGATGGAAAGGGTCAGGGAATACCGGGGGCTTTATCATGTGCTGCACGGTGTCATTTCTCCGATGGAAGGCATAGGACCGGAAGATATCAATATGAAAACCCTGATCCAGCGTGTTGGAACGGGAGAGGCCCGGGAGGTTATCCTTGCAACAAACCCCGACGTGGAGGGTGAGGCTACCGCCATGTATCTGGCCAAGCTAATAAAGCCGCTGGGTGTAAAAGCCACCCGTATCGCCCACGGTCTGCCCGTTGGGGGCGATCTGGAATATGCAGATGAGGTTACACTGGCAAAATCACTCGAAGGAAGAAGAGAACTTTAACAGGTTTGATGAAGCAACGGAATGAATCAGGAGGATTGCCATGAAGGTTCATAAAGCGATTATACCCGCAGCAGGGTTGGGGACACGTTTTTTACCGGCTACAAAGGCACAGCCCAAGGAAATGCTTCCGATAGTGGATACGCCCACCATTCAGTTTATTGTTGAAGAAGCGATTGCTTCAGGGATAGAAGACATTATTATCGTTACCGGCAGAAGCAAAAGAGCCATAGAAGACCATTTCGACAAATCCATTGAGCTGGAAGAGGAGCTGAAAAAGAGCAAAAAGGAAGAGCTTCTGGCTCAGGTGAGGGATATTTCAAACATGGTCAATATCCATTATATCCGGCAAAAGGAACCCAAAGGGCTTGGACATGCCATATACTGCGCGAAAGCTTTTATTGGCAATGAGCCTTTTGCGGTGCTGCTGGGCGATGATATTGTCAAAGCCGAAGAACCCTGCCTGAAGCAGCTTATTCGGGTTTATGACGAATACAAGACCTCGGTTCTGGGGGTACAGATGGTTCCTGACAGTGAGACATCCAAATATGGCATCGTGGCTGGCAGGCAAGTGGAGGACAGGGTATATAAAGTAAATGATATGGTGGAAAAACCAGAACCTGGTCAGGCACCTTCCAACATTGCTATTTTAGGTCGCTACATTATCTCTCCGAAGATATTCTCCCACCTTGAAACCATTACGCCTGGCAAGGGCGGAGAATTACAGCTGACGGATGCACTCAAAAGCCTGATGCACGAAGAAGCCATGTACGCATATGATTTTATTGGCAGAAGATATGATGTGGGCAATAAAATGGGGTTTTTGCAGGCGACAGTGGAGTTTGCACTGGATAGGAAAGATTTGGGGGACGAATTCAAGGCCTGGCTGAAACAGAAGGTAAACGATTGAATGAAAAAGGATTTTATTTCGTAAAATCCTCTGTTGTTGGGTCGCTCGATGCTGGATTTTACTTCGTAAAATCCTCTGTTGTTGGGTCGTTCGATGCTGGATTTTACTTCGTAAAATCCTCTGTTGTTGGGTCGCTCGATGCTGGATTTTACTTCGTAAAAT
>CAYVFB010000078.1:0-13496 GCA_964450305.1 uncultured Ruminiclostridium sp. | reverse complement strand
ATCCTCTGTTGTTGGGTCGCTCGATGCTGGATTTTACTTCGTAAAATCCTCTGTTTTTCTCAATCGAACGAGCCCCTCCGGGGTTCGTTCCGCTATCAGTACAAAATGAAACCTGTTCAGGTCTGTACACAGATAAAAATCATTCTCCGGCGCCCAGTCACTGTTCGCTGGGTCGAAGAACCTCTTGCCGCTGGTTTCCTTCAGCTTTTCCACAGCCGATTCCACCGGGTAAGGCTTCATTTCCAAAAGGCTTTTGATGTATTCGGCGCAAAAGGTATCTTCTTCCGACTCAAATCTGCCGGCAATTCCCATGCAAACCAGAGAAACCTGCGGGGGGTTGCGCTGAAGAATATACTGAGCAATCGCTTTTGCATTTACAAGGCTTCCGGTAATAATCTCATCTGCCCTGGATGCATGAACAATTCCTTGCGTACCGGCACTGGTGGTATGGATAATGGTTTTTCCTGTAAAATCAGTTTGATGGATCTCATCCGGTGAATTCCCATATTGAAATCCAGCCTGTTTCCTTCCATATCTTTCGCCAATCAGGATAAAGCCCGGGTTTTCCTGCTTCAGCCTGTATGCGTCATCAATTCTGCCCACAGGCAGAACAGACTCGGCACCGTTCTCAAAAAGGTAGCACGCAACCGAAAAAGCCCTGAAAACATCTATGATAACAGTCAGCCCAACAGCCTTTTCTGCTCCCTGAAGCAAATGGAGTATTTGGATATTCAAGCTAAAGCTCCTTTACTGTAACTAAAACCCATATTCCCAATACCGGTTGCATGGCGGGTGGTGAGGTTGCATGCCAAATAACCAGGATGCATGGGCGGGCAGCCAGGTGGTATGGGTGAACAACCAGGATGCATGGGAGCACCCAGGCCTTAGATTGCGATCAACCCAAATTGCCTGAAAATTAATTCATTCTGGCAAATAGGCTGATGGCATCTTTTTCGACCATCAGACGGCCATACTCGTTTAAATAGCCCTCAAAGAACAGGACATTCAGAACCCGGTCGCCATATTCCGCCAGCACGCTTTCAACCCGGGAAAGGTTGTGATCCACCCCGTCCATCCTTTTCAGCACCAGATAATAGGAGCCCTCGCATTGATATACCATGCTTTCGCCAGTATAAAGCGGGTTCAGACGGGCAGAAAGCTGACACAGATCATCAAAACTGTCCAGATTGTATATCAGCACGGTGGAACAAATATTGCTGGTTTTCTTTTTTATCTTCAGATCATTTCGTTTGTACCTGTTTTTAATAAATTTATGAATAGACTCAAAATCACCATCTTCATCGATGCGCGTGATGGTGATCACAAAGCCCTGTTCAACATCGGTAACCGCTTCAATGCACAACTGGGATTCATGGGTTTCAAACCCCAGTTCCAATTCAGCCTGCTCCATCAGATCCCAAAAAAGCTCCTGAGTCTCGGGAGAGTTGTAATTAAACGAGGATAAGTCGATGTCCCTTTCTTCCAGGTCATCAAAGGTGACGAAGATGCGTATTTTGTTGTCGTTGATTTTTTCAATTCTCATATTCAGCATCCTCAAATTTCAGTCATTCAGGTTGGTTTACGCTAACGCTGTTCTAATGACACAGCCTGGTAATGTTTTTTGCAAAACCTTGCATTGCTATTAGCATCGGTAAACAGCTTCAAATCCTTAATACCATTATACTTTGAAAACCCCGTATTGAGAAGTACCAAATTATGCTCCGAACCTAAATAGTCCTTTTGTTGTGCTGTGCAAGCTTCCCGCCTGTCTGGTTCTACTGCAGTCTCCTGTCACACGCTCATGCTAAAACGAAGGATGGTTTTTTAAGGATTGTTAACTGTTATGTATCATATTTCCCCATTCTGCGAATGGTTAATCAAAGAAACAGGAACAATATATACAAATTGTTCTTCGTCCTTGCCTGAACCGTCAGGTGTGATGAAAAGGACCGAATAAGCAGTTAACCTCTGGATGGTATGGCGACACGACCATACTGACAATTGCTTCCGGCCAGGCGGTAATTCGTGGGTCCGCTGGATGTCATTGTAATGCCACCTTTGAACAGATTACTACCCAGAGGTATGTATTTTATCTAGAGCGCAACGATGACATCCAGAGCGTCGAGAAGGATCTTTTCAGGAGTAATGCGAGATCCTTCACTTCGCTCAGGATGACAGGAACTTCGTTCAGCAGGCTGCGCCAGCTTACCTTTAAATAATAGCGTAACAAGCAAGTTCCTCCCGGACATTTGATAAAAAGTTATTCCCTAAAAGCAGTAGTTCGTGTATAATGTTGTCTGATAAAGACATAATTAAGAAGGATTTTATGAAAGAACTAATTCTTGCTTCACAGTCTCCCAGAAGGAAAATGCTGCTGGAGCAGGTTGGAATACCCTTCACCGTGCTTCCCTCAGAGGTGGATGAGACGATTGATAACAATAAACAACCTGCAGAGGTTGTTAAGACTCTTGCCGCAAGAAAGGCGGAAAATGCTGTCCGCCAATTGCCTGAAGGCTCTTCTGCCATCGTGCTGGCTGCCGACACCATCGTTGTGCTGCAGGACAGGGTTTTGGGGAAACCAACAGACAGGGACGACGCATTTCAGATGCTGCAGATGTTACAAGACGAGTGGCATGAGGTAATGACCGGTATTGTTTTGATCGATAGCGCAACCGGTATAAGGCTTACCCATGTAGAAAAAACAAAGGTACGGGTTCGCCCGTTAACCTCTGATGCCATCCGCAATTACATCGACAGCGGGGAACCCCTTGATAAGGCCGGGGCATATGCCATACAGGGTTTGGGCGCGCTTCTGGTGGAAAAAATCGATGGCTGTTATTCCAATGTAGTGGGGCTCCCATTATACAGCGTTTCGATGATGCTTGCCGAAATGGGGGTTCAGACACCTTTGGACAGGTGAAGTGAACTTAGGAGGAATCAATCTGCTTTTTTGGCACCACGCTGGTAACGGAAGTTTTGGTACCTGGGAGCGTTGCGATAAGTGATACGTAAAGAAGAAAGGAAGAAGTGGAGAATGTTTACAAGGGATATCGGAATAGATTTGGGAACAGCCAATACACTGGTTCATCTGAAGGGAAAGGGTATTGTTCTTCGTGAACCTTCTGTGGTTGCAATAAACAATTACACGGGGGATGTTCTTTCCGTAGGCCTGGATGCAAAGAACATGATCGGCAGGACACCTGGTAACATTACAGCCATACGACCCATGAAGGACGGCGTCATTGCCGATTTCCAGGTGACACAGGGCATGCTGAAATACTTCATCCGCAAGGTTACGGGAAATAACAGGCTGGTGCGGCCCCGAGTGGTGGTTTGCGTCCCCTCCGGAGTAACCGAGGTTGAAAAGCGCGCTGTTACCGATGCAACCCTTCAGGCAGGCGCGAAGGAAGCCTACCTGATAGAAGAGCCGATGGCGGCTGCAATTGGTGCAAAGCTTCCTGTAGAGGAACCCTCCGGCAGTATGGTAGTAGATATCGGCGGCGGCACCAGTGAGGTAGCCGTGATATCCCTTGGGGGCATTGTAGTCAGCCGCTCCATCAGGGTGGCCGGCAATGAATTGGACGATTCTATTGTCCACTATGTAAAAAAAGAATATAATTTAATGATAGGGGAGCGTACCGCGGAAGACATTAAAGTAAGGATTGGTTCTGCAAGCACCATCGAACCGGAAATGAAAATCAATATTTCTGGGCGCGATCTGGTGACAGGCCTTCCGAAGGACCTTTCCATCAGCTCCGTGGAGATCCGGGAAGCCCTGGCTGAGCCGGTAAATTCCATTGTTGACTCCATCAAATACACACTGGAAAAAACGCCTCCGGAATTGGCATCAGACGTCATGGAAAGAGGGATTATGCTTACCGGCGGCGGAGCACTGTTAAAGGGCCTGGATAAGCTGATATTGAAAGAAACGGGTATATCCGTTAATATTGCGGAATTCCCGCTGGATTGTGTTGCTCTTGGAACCGGCAGAGTCCTGGAAGAAATAGAAGTGCTGAAAAATGTATTGATCACATCAGGCAGAGGCCGGTAAACGAATGAATGCGCAAAACGCAATTCAGGTGTTTTGTGCGAATGGTATGGGTGAGGGTTTATTCCAAAAAGGGGGGTAAGTCCCCTTGAACCTTGGAAAGGGGTCTACCTGTTGCGGAAATTTTTTGAGAACAAGGTTGTTGTAATTATTCTGGTTGTTATTGCTCTGCTTGTTATCGTTGCGCTCACCGCAGGTGAAAACAGCAAGCTGAGCGTTGTCCGCAATGTTCTTTCGGTGCCTCTCAAACCGTTGCAAAAGGGAATCAATGGGATAGGCAATCAGATCAAGGATACTATCAACTTCTTTCAGGATGCCCGCACAGCCAGAAAAGAAAACGAAGAGCTGAAAATCAGGCTGCAGGAAATGGAACGGGAAATGGACAAGGTGTATCAGCTCCAGAAGGAAAATGAGGCGCTGAAAAAGCTGTTGTCCATTAAGGAGCAATATACTCAGGAGTTCATTGGCTGCAATATCATCGCAAAGGATCCCGGGAACCTGTTTGAAGTTTTCACCATCGACCGGGGAAGCAAGGACGGGATTGGTGTAAACGATCCCGTTGTAAATTCAGATGGCCTTGTCGGAAGGGTTTCGCGGGTTGATCTTTTATCATCAACGGTTGTGGCGATCATCGATGCAGAAAGCTCGGTTTCAGCCAGGCTATCCAAAACACGGGACATCTTTATCCTGAAGGGGGATACCCAGCTGCGCACGCAAGGACTGTGCCGCCTGGATTATATTCCGCCCGATGTGGACGTTGCGGTAGGGGATAAAGTAGAAACCTCGGGAATGAGCAGCCTTTATCCGAAGGGGATCATCATCGGTGAAGTGATTGAAGTGATCCGGAACGAAGGACAGTTTGACTATTATGCCATCGTGGAGCCAGTTGCGGATTTTCGCCGTCTGGAAGAGGTGGCTGTGATCAAGATAACCGCTGAAGAGGAGAACAAGCCATGAAGAAAAGGGCGTTGGCTTTATCTGCTCTTATTTATGCGTTTTGCCTGGCGCAAAGCAGTTTGACAGGGTATGTCGAGATCATGGGTATCCGTCCCAATCTGCTGATTGTGGCGGCGATCTGCATTGCGCTGTGCAGAAAGGATATGGAGTCGGCGTTTATGGGCCTTCTGCTTGGCTTTGGGTTGGATATCCTGATCGGCCACGCTTTGGGCTGGTATGCCATTCTTTTGTTCCTGGCCTGTTTTGGTATTGGCATGGTGAACCCAAAACTATACAAAGAGAATTTTATCATCCCGGTGTTTTTTGTTTTTTTCTCCACGGCAGCTGTTGAACTGATGTATTATTTTATTCATTATTTCCTGAAGGGCTACCAGGACATGGTGTTTGTGCTGACGACGCTGATCCTTCCAGAAAGCCTGTATAACGCAGTTCTGGCGATTCCCGTCTACCCGCTGATTGTCCGTATTCATAAAAGATTGGATAAATTTGATTATATCCATGCCAGATTATAAGGGTGGTGAAAATGAACTCAGAAAAGGAACTCGAGAAGAAAAGGCTGCAGGATCTGAAACGAAGATTTATCCTGTTTTTGGTGGTCATCCTTGTCGCCTGTGGTGTTCTGCTGCGGCGGCTTGTCCATCTTCAAATCACTGAGGGTCAGCAAAATCTGGATAATGCCCTGAACAAAATTGTTACAAATGGCATTATGTATGCCGAGCGCGGCAATATTTATGACAGGTACGGCGTTCCCATCACCGGCTCCCGAATGGGTTACTGCATTCAATATGTAAACGTGAATGCACTGGATTCTGAAAAGAATGCGATGTTCAACCGCCTTGCCCGTCTTCTTGATAAAAATGGAGATGTGTATAAGTCTACGCTAAGCAATATTTTTGATTTCAACAGGTTCACCTTCAGAATCAAACGGGATGGTCTTGTGAAAGTCATCGGCATGAGCGACGCAGATAAACAAACCCTGATGGAAGCGGATGAGCAGGAAATATTTCAATATATGCGTGAAAAGACCTTTAACATCGATCCGCTGTATACTGATCAGGAAGCATGGAGAATCATGGAATACCGCTACGAGATGATGATAAAACCCGCGACCGTCCAAACTCCCTTGCTGATTGCAGAGGATGTTACGAAGGAAACCATGATTGAACTGGAAGAGCGAAATGCCGAATTCATGGGGATAAGCACATACCCCAAGCCTTACAGGGAATATTATGATGCAGCATTGGTAGGCCACATCCTTGGGTATATGCGCAATATCGGAGACAATTACCCCGAATGGTCTGAAAAATACCCCGAGTTGGGGTATCAAATCAACGACATGGTGGGCTGGGACGGGATTGAACGGTCAGAAGAGCAAGCCTTAAGAGGTGTTAACGGCATTACAAGGAAGGAAGTGGACACCGAGGGAAGGCTCAAGGCATTAGAGATCGAAGTAGCCGCCAAGCCCGGACAGGACATTTACCTGACCATCGATTTGAACCTTCAAAGGGCGGCTTATGATTCACTTGAAAGGAACATCCAGCTGATACGGGAAAAGGAGCATAAAAAGAACCAGCATGATGCGAATGCAGGGGCAGTTATTGCCATGGATGTAAAGAACGGTGAAATTCTGGCCATGGTCAGCTACCCCACCTATGATCCGGCTATATTTCTTGAAGGTGACTGGGAAAAGATCAATGCACTGAACAATGATCCAGACGGTTCCACATGGAACCGGGCAACCCTGGCCAGATATGCCCCGGGGTCCACCTACAAGCCCCTGATAGCCATTGCTGGCCTGGAAACCGGGACAATCACGCCATATACGAAGCTCCACTGTCCCATTAGTATGGAAATCGGCGGCTTAAGGTGGAGAAATCCTGAGGGGAACCAGGGATACATCAGTCTGGAAAAGGCACTCGCGACCTCCAGTAATATGTTTTTCTTCCAGACCGGCTTTAATTCAGGCATTGACAATATCGTGAAATGGGCAAAGAACTTTGGGTTTGGTAAGCCTACCGGCATTGAAATCAATGAATCCATCGGTGCCCTGGCCTCGAGGGAATTTAAGCTCAGGGAACTAAAGGAAGGCTGGGTTCCCGCCGACACCGTCAATGCTTCCATTGGGCAGCTCTATAATGCTTTTACTCCGCTTCAGCTGGTCAACTATGTCTCTACCATTGGAAATGGAGGGTTAATGTACCGCCCGCATTTGGTTTTGAAAAGAGAAAACGCTTCCGGGGAAACGTTGATCACTGAAATTGAATACCAGGAAACCGGTGCGAAGAAGTCCACCATCGAGGCTGTGAAAAAGGGTATGGTGGCCGTTACGAACTCTGAGGACGGTACCGCGGTGAGTGCCTTCAGGGATTTCCCCTTTGACGTGGCGGGAAAAACCGGTACGGCTGAAACCGGACATGAAGAAACCGAATCCTCCAACGCTCTGTTTGTATGCTATGCACCTGCGGATGATCCGAAGATTGCGGTAGCAGTTGTTGTTGAGAAGGGTGTTGTCGGCGCCTGGACAGCACCCATTGCCAGAGATGTTTTAATGACCTACTTTAGTAATGAAGAAAAGAAAAAGGCGCAATAGTCCTGAAAAACGCAACAAATATCAGAAAAGAAGGTTTACACATGGATAACGAAGCAAAAAACATCGCTTTTAAGGGAACGGCGGAAGCCTTGATCATTTTAATCCCTGAAGAAATGTCAACCGAAGTTCTTCTGAACCAGGTGGCTGAAAAGGTTCGGGCAGCCGGGAAATTTTTTCGGGATGCGAAGCTGAAGGTTGTTTACAGGGGAAAGGTGCTCACCGAAGATGAAGAACAGCAGCTTGTTGCGGCCATGGTGGAAAACGGCGGCGCCATCATCGAACATATCCGGCATGAAGAAGCACCTGCGCCCGTTGAAAAGAAAAAACCGCAAAAGCTTTCAGGAATGCCGCTTCGCAAGATCTTTTTCAAGGATCTGCAGGAAGGCATGTGCAAATTTGTAAAGGGAACAATCCGCGGGGGCACCAGGGTTTTTTACGAGGGAAATGTCGTGGTTCTCGGCGATGCAAACCCCGGCAGTGAAATTGTTGCTTCGGGAAATGTTGTCGTTCTGGGGGCCTTGCGGGGAATGGTTCATGCCGGGGCTGACGGCAACAAAGATGCTGTAGTGGCGGCATTAAAGCTTTGCCCGACACAGCTGCGCATTGCCGATCTGATCACCAGATGCCCGGATACCTCGGACGAGTTGAGGGCACAACCTGAATTGGCATTTATCAAGGACGAAATTATTTATGTCGAGCGCGTTGGAATTCGCTAAAAGCCGCATAAAATAAGCGTTTTACCCTTTCGAACAGTAATGTTCCGCGGTTGACATTCAACTTAAAAACCGATATGATTTAGGATAGACAGGACAAGATAAAAGAAGCCTGCAAATAGCGGAGGAATAAGTATGGGTGAGGTTATCGTTATCACTTCCGGCAAGGGTGGTGTGGGTAAAACAACTACCACCGCAAATCTTGGCACCGGGTTAGCTATGAATGGGAAAAAAGTCGTTTTAATAGATACGGATATCGGGCTTCGAAACCTGGATCTGGTCATGGGGCTTGAAAACAGGATCGTTTACGATCTGGTAGATCTGATTGAAGGCTCCTGCCGGGTGAAACAGGCTCTGATCAAGGACAAGCGTTATGAAGGCCTTTATCTGCTTCCTGCCGCACAAACCAGGGACAAGAATTCTGTAACTCCCGAGCAGATGGCTAAGCTGTGTGATGAATTGCGCGAGGATTACGATTATATCCTGATCGACTGCCCCGCAGGCATTGAGCAGGGCTTTAAAAATGCCATCGCGGGCGCCGACCGGGGTTTTGTCATCACAACACCCGAGGTTTCCGCCGTCAGAGATGCGGACAGGGTTATTGGGATGCTTGAAGCACAGGAACTGAAAAACCCAAAACTGATCGTTAATCGTGTGCGCCCCGATATGGTGAAAAAGGGCGATATGATGTCTATTGAAGACATCATCGATATTCTTGCAATTGAATTGATTGGTGTCGTACCGGATGATGAAAATATTATCATTTCAACAAACCGCGGTGACCCCGTTGTTGCAGACGGAAAGTCCCATGCAGGGAAAGCCTACCGGGATATTACACACAGGATCATGGGGGAAGAAGTACCTTTTGCCGACATAACCGGGCAAGACGGCTTTTTTGCAAAGGTTAAAAAATTGTTCGGGTTCAGATCGGCTTAAGGAGGGGTTAAAATGTTGGAAATGTTTAGTAAGTTCTTCGGAAAGCGTACATCCAAAGATGTTGCCAAGGAACGCCTGAAGCTTGTCCTGATCCATGACCGGGCCAATGTTTCACCTCAGTTTCTTGAAATGGTCAAGGGTGAAATCATTAAAGTCATACAAAACTATTTGGAAATCGATGAGGATGCGTTGGATATCCAGCTTACCAAAACCGTAAGCGAAGAGGGCGAGGGGGTTGTACCAGCCCTGATCGCAAATATTCCCATTAAAAGCGTAAAGAGCTGCGGCAGATAAAAAGTTCACTTTTCAAGGTTTTTGGGTTGGAGGCATGCATGAATATTGCATTTATCGCGCACGACAATAAAAAAGAATTAATGGAAGCCTTCTGCATTGCATACAAGTTCATACTCAAGGATCATACCTTATATGCCACCTCCGGCACAGGTTCCATGATATCCGAGGCTACCGGCCTTGGTGTCATCTGCCTTGAATACGGCCGTCTTGGCGAGGAGCAGATAGCCGCCAGGGTTGCTTATAACGAAATGGATCTGGTCATCTTCTTTATGGATCCCAATCAAAGTGAAAGCAGGCTGGCAGGGTTTAATACCATTCGTGCCCATTGCGATACACACAACATTCCATTCGCAACCAATCTGGCCACCGCCGAGATCTTGATCAACGGGCTTTTCCGGGGCGATTTTGCCTGGCGCGAGCTGGTCAACCCATCTACAATACAATAAAAAATGGTTTCAAAAGGGTATCCCGGGATACCCTTTTTTCATGCCACAGGGGTTTCGGTTCATCCCTGTGCAATATCCGGGGTTTCCTCTTCACTGTACCAGGAATCAATCTCATCCTCTTCAGAACCCTCGAGGTCATCATCATAAAAACTCTCTTCAGTTTCAGCCGGGGAAGCCTCAGGGGTTGTGCCTGTGTCACCGGACTTTTGCATAGCGGCCTTTTCCTGTAGTTCAGGCGGGTATGTAATATCTGTTATACCAGGATTCCTGTTTTCTGCCTCATCACCACGGGGTTCGTTTTTCAGATGCTCATAAAACCGCTCCAGACGTGTGAGTTTTCTTTCATGTCCCTTTTGGGCCAGCCAAAGCTTTGTGAGATCCCGCTGCATGTTTTCGGTCAGGTTCTGCAGCAGCAGTACTTTTTTTTGAAGCTCCTTCAAAACTGAGGAATCCGGAATCTCATTGCGGCTTTCAGGACTTTTTTCATACGCTCTTTGTTCTTTTCTCCCGCCGCTGTATGGGGCGCGAGACCTCGACCCATCCGGGTATAAATCATTGAAGGGGCTCGCAGCGGCTTCGCTGTGCACAAAGGCCAGCTGATAACCTTTTGTGAAGGTTCCCGGCAGTTCGTGACAGGAAAGCTCCTGTTCCTTGAAATAGTTTGTAAAGTAGGTAAAACAGGTTATTGAGGTTCCTGTCCCCAGGGGAACAAGAACTTCATCGGTCCAGCTTTCACCATCGTCCCCGGAGGTTCTCGCATAGATACAATCTGAAGATATACGGAAAAGCCGAAGGATTCCATTGTGATAAACAAGGCCTGCGTAGCCTGGAGGAGAGGTTCCCTTATAAAGGCACTCGGAAATGCCATCATTTCTTCTATAAAAAAGCTGGTAAAGGTTATCCGAAGAAACCTGATACAGCAGATGCGTTCGATTATCCGGGGCAATTGCCGAGCACAGCAAAACTTCATGTTCAGAACTGACCAGCCTTTCCGGCGCTGAAAACAGTTCGGTTTCTTCGTTGTATAGCCTTTGATATAAACGCTTCACCGGCCCTTCATTGTTGGTATAGAATAAGCGACATTGACCGGTTCGCTCGATCACCACATGATAATTTTTGCCTGCACCGTCCGTATAGTCGATGGCTGCCGGTTTTGAAAAGGCAGTATCCTTTATGGTCTGCATTGAGAGCAAGTACTTTTTCTGGTACCGGATCAAGTAGAAAAGCAGAATCACATTTTTATGCAGGATCAACGATACATGTTTCATCCAGGGAGTGGTATCCTTGCTGGTGAGCACTGTCTGTATTTCAATCTGTCCATGCTTTCCGTGACCATACAGAATCTGGCCTTCCATGGATTGAAATACAAAATGAAAGATATCATCCTGATCCAGAATGACTGAGAAATCATTCACCGATTTATCTGACAGAACATATCCCCTGGACCAGATTCCGCTTTCTCCAAGCATTCTGACACACAAACCCCGGCCGGCTTCATAAAATATATGGTAGGAAACACCAAGACTGTTTTTTACAATCACCTGCTTTTGCTCCGGATGATACATCAAAATCCCCCCATTTATCTTTAATGTATATTCCTGAATATTATTGACATGACCTGCAGGGAAATGATCTGCAAAATTTCATTTGTTTGTAGCATCCGGTTCACAAAAAAAGGTGACAAAACACAGCCATTCATTCACCAAAAAAGCCCTGAGACATATTATGAAATGAGACACTTTGAATTTTGGGGGAATGTATTTTATGGGCAAAGAGCGCGTTGTTGCAGGCCTTATTGATGGTGAGGACATCTGCAGATTAAGAGAAGCTGTTTGCGTGCAGGTTGAAAAAGTATACGATCATTGCCGGGAAAAGGATTGTGTAGAAGATGCAGTGGTGGATTTTGTTGACGATGTACAATGCCTGATCGACAAAGCCATTAAAGTAAGGGTAAAGGATGCAGAGGTTGTTAAAGTATTGGCAGATCTGGATGAAGTACCGTTCAGAAGAGGCTTCTTTACAGTGAATGTACGTTTCAAGATTAAGCTGCGTGTGGAGTTCTGCTTCAGGGATCAATTCGGTAATTTGATGACCGACGTAAAGACCGGATTTGTCTGGTTCAGCAAGACCGTTTTCCTGTTCGGTTCCGATGGCAAGGTCAAGATCTTCAGCTCCTCCGATCACCCACATGGTTCTTCACCGGTTGGCAGCGACGGAGAGGGTTGTGGTGTAACCCTGGAACAGGATAATCTGCCCACTGTAAAGGTAGAGGTAGCTGAACCACTGGTTCTGAATGCCAGAATTAAGAGAACACACTGCCATCATAAGCCACACGGAAAAAGGCTTGATCTGCAGGATGAAGAAATTTTCGAAAATGAAGATGCAGTTGCAGGAGCGGGGATTTTCCCTGCAAGAAATGTTGTGGTTACCATTGGGCTGTTCTCCATCATTAAGTTAACCCGCCTGGTACAGCTGTTGATACCGGCATTTGATTTCTGCATTCCAAACCGTGAATGTGTTTCTGCCACAGAGGAAAACCCCTGCGATCTGTTTGACACGATCGATTTCCCCTTTGATCAATTCTTCCCGCCCCAGATCTTCGACTTTCCGGTTGCAGGCGCTGAAGAAAAGGAAAAGGATCACCATGATAAAAAGGGTGAAAGAGCAGAGAGAGAAGAAAACCGGGAAAAGGACGATAGAGCTGAAAGAGCCGAAGAAAACAGGCCTCGCAGAAGGTAAAACAACCCAAAACAACTTCGTAAAAAGGGAGGTGCAAGCCTCTCTTTTTACATTTGAGAAAAATAATACGATTGTAACTTTACAGCTAGTTTGATATTCCGTATAAGCATATTATTAAATTCAATGAGTGGGAGGGTGTCTGACTGAATTCATGAAGGCTAATTCCGAGCTTTGCCCGGGTGATCCGCCAGCTCAGGCCGTTCAGAGATTGGGTTGAAGCCGTCATACGTTGTATGGCAGTTTCTATTTTGCTTTATTTGCTTTGCCCGATGCGAAAAAGAGAGTATTGCGTTTTATCAGCGGACAGGATAAAATGTATACAATGTACACCTTTATTCAACTTAGTCCCTTGTATCTCATAGCTTGTAAGGTTAATTACAAATGAATTCATATAAATTTACTAAATGCCTGTTATTTGTTTTGAGTTCTCCGAAAAGTGGTAATGAATCATCAAGGCTTTATATGCCTTCCAAGTTGAATCCTGAGTTTTGAAAAAACAGATGTTGGTATAATATATATCGAAATGAGGTGGAAAAATGGCACTGGCCTTAATCAAGGAAATCTCCGCTGTTGAAGGGCAGGCAGAGCAAATTGAAGCCGAAGCCCAGCAAAAGGCAAGGGAAATTGTTGCCACGGCCAAAAAGGAAGCAGCAGATGCTTTGCTAAAATCTGAACAACAGGCTGAACAGGAAGCAAAGGCGATGCTTCAAGGTGCAGAAGAAAAAGCGGCGATGGATATTCAGGAACAAAATGAAGCGACACAACAGCAGTGT
>CAYVFB010000077.1:2446-16579 GCA_964450305.1 uncultured Ruminiclostridium sp. | reverse complement strand
TTCAGCAGGCTGCGCCTGCTTACCTGTAACTTGATTTCACATGGTTTGGGGACATCAGCGTTGACAAAAGAACGGGTATTCGATAAGATTGAAATGAACCTCGCCAGTGGCGAATACTGGAACATTGCGGAGGATATTATGCAGGAATATTTTGAAAAACTGAAACAAACCGAGCAGCATCTGCGGCTGAAGATTGATAAAACCCCCTATATTGCAATTGTTTTGGGTTCCGGCCTGGGCAGCCTGGCAAACTCCATTCAAAACAAGCTTGAAATCCCCTATGACCAAATTCCCAATTTCCCCAAGACCACCGTGCCCGGGCATGATGGGCGGCTGATATTTGGGCAGTTAGGTGACAGGAACATTGTGGCAATGAAGGGACGTTTCCATTATTATGAGGGTTGGGATATGAATGATGTGGTTTTCCCTTTGCGCATCTTCAAGCTTCTCGGGGTAGAGAACCTGATTCTGACCAACGCTGCGGGGGGAATTAACACCCAATTTAAACCGGGTGATCTGATGCTGATCAAGGATCACATCGGCTTTCTTGCGGACAATCCTCTCAGGGGTTTGAATATGGATCAGTTTGGACCCCGCTTCCCCGACATGTCCCAGGTTTATGACCGAGAAATGGTGGAGCTTTCCGCCGAATGTGCATTAAAGCTTCATTATGAGATTCGAAGAGGGGTATATGCCTATGCAAAAGGGCCTTCCTTTGAAACCCCCGCTGAGATCAGGGCATTTCGTGCACTTGGTGCAGATGCTGTGGGGATGTCAACCGTACCGGAGGCAATAACGGCGCGTCACATGGGCATGAAGATTCTCGGTATATCTTGCATCACCAATATGGCTGCCGGCATTCTAAAACAGACGCTGAACCACGAAGAGGTGATGGAAACAGGCAGGAGGGTTCAAGAGAAGTTTTCCAATCTCGTCACCGAAATCGTTCAATGTTGGCCATAGGTTATTGCAGAATAGAAGCGGGGTTTCCCCGCTTTTTTGCGCTTTCAAACAAGAGGCCCTCCACCTTTGCAGGCGATGGGAGTACGTTACCAGGTCGCTCCTTCTGGATTTTCAACTCAAAACCCTCTTTTTACGCGCCAGCCTGTGCTTTCGCCCTTCTCTTCAGCTTGAATTTGCGAAAGACCGATGAAACGATCAATATCCCAAAGGCGATCAGGCTTGCCTTTGCCACAACCGAAACCCCGAAGGTGGCGGCAGCGGAATAGTTCCCTTCAGTGAGGGATTGAATGGTGCGATAGGCATCGACCCCCGGCACGAGTGGAAAAACCCCGGGAATAGAGAAAATAGTAGAGGGAGTTTTACGGATTCGGGCCATCACTTCACTGTATATCGCCACCGCTGCGGTTCCTAAAAAAACCGATACCAGCGCTGCGTTCGGATACAGTCTCAAAAGCCAGTCGTTTAAGAACCTGCCGATCATGCCCGCAAGGCCGGCCCAAATCAAGTTTTTCCTGTCCACATTGATCAATAAGGCAGGGCACAGGCTCCCTATAAAAGCAACAATAATCCGAGTCATGTAAAACCTCCGAATTTGCTAAACCAGGCGTGGAACTATGGATATGGCCAATGCGGTGCCAAAACCAATGGCTAATACGGTTAATATGGCTTCTCCCAGACGGGTTAACCCACTGACCAGGTCACCGGCCAGCAGATCTCGCACACCGTTTGTCATGGCCATTCCCGGAAGATACAGCATAACCGATGAAATAATCATGATATAAACCTGTGTCCCCGGTACGACAAGCGGAGATAAAAGGCTTAAAAAGCTGCAGACAAACCCTACGGCAAAGTTGTTCAGGAAGGGCAGGTATCCGTAGCGAACCATTGCCAGGTTCATCAGGTGAACAACAGCACCAATCCCAAGCACTGAAAGCGCGTCCTTCAGGCTTCCCCCAAACAGCAGTGCATAGGCAAAGGTGACCGTGGATGCACAAATAAACCGCAGCCAGACGGGATAATTCCCGGAGGCCTTAATCTCTTCCAGTTGCCGGAACGCCTCTTCAGCGGAAACAGGGTGTTTAGCCAGCGTTCTTGAAAAAGTATTAATACGGTCGATTTTTGTTAAATCCAATGTCCTGACCTTGATTCTGCGCACAGAGGTCTCAGTTTCATCCTGCGGGGAGCGTACCGTCAAAAAAATCCCCGTCGGAAGCACGATGGATTCACAGGAAAACCCGAACCCATTGCATATTTTGGTGATGCTTTCTTCCACACGGTAGGTTTCCGCACCGTTGCGCAGAAGAATCTCACCGGCTTCCATGGCAATAGACATAACAGACTGAAGCTCCATAAAAATATCCTTTTCAATTCAATCATTTTCATGCATCTGCTTCAAGAACGCATGAAAATTTTTATCTTACTCTCATTATACCACCAGCATCTGAAACAAACACAGAATTTGACAATTACCTTAAAACCTCATTCCATCGGGTATTCTAAGTCTTATTAGGACATGAACCAAAGATAATCTGAAATCACAAAGCCCGTGTATCATTTCAATCATCAGAAAAGTGAAAATGAAGTAATTTTGGCTGTACATAATTGTAAAACTCCTTGAACTGCCTGTTACCAGATGATATAATGAAGTTGTTCAGCACATCAGCTGTGATTGTGCTGTGAATTTGTTCCAACCCCTGTTTTTGCTAAATATCTGTTCTGGTGGTCAAAATAACAAGCCCATAATTTTGAATCAAGCAAGGAGAATGATGATGAAAAGTATGCTCCGCGATATTAATCTGGCACCGTCCGGTAAACAAAAGATTGAATGGGTTCGAAGGTTTATGCCCATTTTAAGCCATTTGGAAGAGGAATTTAAAAAAACCAAACCCCTTAAAGGCGTAAAAATAGCTCTGTCCATTCACCTTGAAGCAAAAACGGCATATCTGTCAAAGGTTCTTGCCGCCGCGGGGGCGCAGATGGCAGTTACCGGCAGCAACCCCCTGTCAACGCAGGATGATGTGGTGGCGGCATTGGCGTCCGATGGTATTGATGTTTATGCATGGTATGATGCGACCCCCGAAGAGTATCAGATGCATCTTGATCGCACGCTGGAATTTGGCCCGAATATCATCATCGATGATGGCGGTGATTTAGTTCATTTGCTGCATACCACCAAACAGCATTTGCTGGGGGGGGTTTACGGCGGCTGCGAAGAAACAACCACGGGTATCCTGCGGCTTTTGGCCATGGAAAAACAAGGTGTTTTAAAAATTCCGATGATGGCGGTGAACGATGCCATGTGCAAGCATCTGTTTGACAATCGCTATGGCACAGGCCAATCGGTTTGGGACGGGATCAATCGTACAACAAACCTGAATGTTGCCGGGAAAACCGTCGTTGTCGCGGGTTACGGCTGGTGCGGCAAAGGCGTGGCACTTCGGGCGAAAGGGCTTGGAGCCAAGGTGATTGTCACCGAGGTTGAGCCGGTAAAGGCCATAGAAGCCGTTATGGATGGTTTTCACGTGATGACGATGGATCAGGCATGCGAAGAAGGAGATATCTTTGTAACTGTAACTGGCTGTGAAAAGGTCATCATTGGCCGGCATATGGAAAAGATGAAAAATGGCGCTGTTATGTGCAACGCAGGGCATTTCAATGTAGAAGTTTCACTACCCGATCTCGAAGCGCTTTGTGTTGAAATCACAGAATCGAGAAAAAATATTACTGGCTATACCATGAAAGATGGACGCACGCTGTATCTGCTGGGTGAGGGCAGGCTGGTCAACCTTGCCTGCGGGGATGGTCATCCGGCTGAAATCATGGATATGAGCTTTGCGGTACAGGCGTATGCAGTGCTCTACATCCTGGAGAACCATCTGCAGCTCGCGCCCGGCGTCTTTAACATTCCGGAGGAAATCGACCGGAAAATCGCCTTTCAGAAGCTTTCATCCATGGGTATTTCCATCGATCGGCTCACAGAAGGACAGGAACGTTATATCCATAGCTGGAATGTATAAACTCTTGCTTCTTCAAGAAGTTGGCGGTTCATACGGCAGACAAAGCTTTAGCGAACAGGGGGTTAACGGGGAATGGACTCTGACAGGGAAATACTGAACATGGAAGAAGCCGCCGAGTTGTTTGGCGTCAGCATTAAAACCTTTATCAAGCTTTTAAGGGAAGAAAACGTGCCGGCAAGAAAAATCGGGCGTGAGTGGCGTTTTTCAAAAAGTGCTCTTGTGGCCTGGCTGTCACAGGGTAGTTCCAAAACCTATTCTTCCAGCGAGCAGGATACCCGCCAGTTTTTCGAGCAGATCGCTCCAAAATGGGAGGAAATCAGCGCAGCGCTTTATGATCGGAGCATCGTCAGCAAGCTTCTGGATTCCGGCCTTCTCACAGCTGGTATGACTGTCCTCGATTATGGTTCGGGGGATGGTTATATCTCCAGGGGTATCGCTTCCAGGGTTGATAAGATTATCGCGATGGACATGTCCGAATCCATGCTGGACGAGCTGGAAAGAAAGGCAAAATCCCAGGGCATTTCCAATATTCTCACGGTGGAATGTGAAGAAAGCGAGGTTCCATTCCGTGACGAAAAGGTTGACCTGGTTTGCGCGTCCATGATTTTGCATCATATCGAGCTGCCCAGGAACATCATTTCCGAGTTCTACCGGGTGCTGAAGCCCGAAGGGGTTTTATTTATTGCTGATCTTCTGCCCCATGATGATGAAGAATTCCTCAAAAGTATGCACGACTATCATAAGGGCTTAAACCCTATAGCGCTTGAACAGTGGCTTCTGGATGTGGGGTTTGGCAGCCTGAATATAGAGAGGCTGCCCGATGCGGCGAAGGATGAGAAAAATATATTCGTTCTCACCGCGGTAAAGGTTAGCCCTGTATGATTTGGGCGTTAGCTGGGGCACTTATCATCATATTGTTTATGATGGTTCGGATCACCGCAGGGCGCAGCAAAGGTCCGCCCGAAAACCCTCCAGAGCCCGTTCCTTCCGGGAATGTCAGCATATTTATGGACATCAGGGGAAACATGCACATCATCCCTTTTGCCATGGACAAGCTGAAAAACGGAAGGGCGTCCGAGTACCCGGTGGCGCTGACAGTGCCTTATTCTCCCGAGGAAGTTGGTACCGCTGTCAGAAAGGGTCTTGGCCTGGCAGACACAGGCAAAAGCCTGTCAAGCGAGGATTTGATGAAGAACCTTGGATATTATGACTGGAAGGATTATTCGAAAGGGAAAAAGAGCGTATCGGTTACCTGCAAAAATTCAGAGGTGGTGATGAATTCCACCATACGTCGGCCGGATGGCTCGTTTGTTTTCCGTATCCAGGGCTATGAACGCGTGCTTCCCGACAGGTTGGCAGATAAAGAATTGGGCGAAGCAGTTTTGGAACTAATGAAACTTTCCCGGTAAAACAGGCGGTTGTTGTGTTCAGTGGCTATGGCCTGAATATATGCAAAAGAAAAGGTGTTATCAAAATGAGCGAGAGAATGAAGCTGAAGGAAGAGGACCTCTACCAACCGGTACGAAGCTATTTTGAAAACCTGGGTTATGCGGTAAACGGAGAGGTTTTACACTGCGATGTAACAGCGGTGAAGGATGATGTGCTTGTTATTGTCGAAATGAAAACAAGCCTGAACCTGGATGTCATCCTGCAGGCTGTTCAACGCCAGAAGTTCGCTGATTTTTCCTATATCGCCGTGCCAAAAAACAGTAAAATCATGCATAAAAAACGATGGCTGAATATCTGCCATCTTTTAAAGAGGCTTGAACTTGGGTTGCTGCTGGTCACAGTCCAGAAAAAGGGTTCATCGGTTGAGGAAGCCATTCAACCGTTACCCTTTGACAGAGCGAAAAGCATCTCATCTTATAAACGAAAACGGAAAGCGATGATCCATGAAATCCAGGAAAGACATGGTGATTACAATACGGGAGGAAGCACCCGGAAAAAGCTGGTCACCTCATACCGGGAAACAGCTATTCAAATTGCAGTGATACTTAAGGAACATGGCCCGTGTGCAATCAAAAAAATAAGGGAAGCCGGAAAGCTGCCTGAAAAAACAGGGAATATCCTTCGCGACAATCATTATGGATGGTTTGAAAGAGAAAGCCATGGTGTATACAAGCTGACAGAAAAAGCGCTGGCCGAGCTGGAAAAATACCCTGAACTGACCGGCTATTATAGCAGCAAACTGATAGACCTCAGGGATGAAAAGCAATAAGATGATACGCGCTAAATGCCCGAAGAAAGTGTTACTACATACTTGTTTTATTCAAAGGAAAGCAGGCACAGCCTGCTGAACGCAGCGAAGAATCTCGCATTATACTTCAGATCCTTCGCTGCGCTTAGGGTATGACATCGCTGCGCTCAGATGAATTTTGATGATGTTCCATGAAAAAAGCATAAAACATCTAACTATAATTTCCGGGACATGATATAATATGAGATAGGTGTCGGGATGAAACTTAAAAAGCTATCATAAACTATCAGTTCACCGATGCCAAATGAAAAATAGGGAGGGTATTTTAGTGAAAAGAGCAGGCAGAATTCTGTCACTACTCCTGGTTGCCCTGATGGCTATGACCATGCTGGTTAGCTGTGCAGGCGGCGGCGGAGCAAAATTCAAGGTTGGTATGGTTACCGATGCAGGGACCATCGATGACAAATCCTTTAACCAGGGCACCTGGGAAGGCGTTGTCAAGGCAGCAGATGAACTGAAAATTGAAAAGAACTATATTAAACCAACCGGTACCACAGAAGCAGACTACCTGAAAGAAATCGGAAACCTGTATGACGCGGGCTTTAAATTGATCGTAGCCCCGGGCTTCAAGTTTGAAACCGCTATTTTCCAGGCGCAAACCAAATATCCGGATGCCAAATTTGTTATCATCGACGGCAGCCCTCACGCGGGTGACTACAATGTTGTAGTTGGAAAGAACACCGTATCCATTTTCTATGCAGAAGAACAATCCGGTTTTCTGGCAGGCGTAGCAACCGCTCTGCAACTAAAGGAAGGCGATCTGGGCTTCATCGGCGGAATGGAAATCCCCGCTGTCCAGAAGTTCAATTGGGGCTTCCAGCAGGGTGTAGCTTATGCCAACAGCAATTTCAGCACAAACATGACCATCAAGGCTGAAAATGTTATTTATCAGGGGACCTTTGACAACGTAGCAGCAGGCCAGCAGCTTGCCGCCCAAATGTATGACAAGGGCGTCAAGGCAATCTTTGCTGCTGCAGGCGGCGTCGGTATTGGTGCTATCAATGAGGCAAAAACAAGGGCCGCCGCAGGTGAAGCAGTATGGGTTATTGGTGTTGACGTTGACCAGTATTCCGAAGGCATTTATGCCGATGGCAAATCTGCTATTCTTACTTCTGCCATGAAGAGAATCGACCAGTCTGCATACGATATGGTCATGGCTGAAAAGGATGGCAAATTCCCTGGCGGGCAAATCCTTACCTTCAATGCGAAGAACAATGGCATCGGTATCCCAAATGAAAACCCGAACCTTGATGATGACGTGGAGAAAAAGGTTGCACAGGTTTTCAAAGATATTCAAAGTGGTAAGATCAACGTTGCCACCGAACAGGGCAATCTGATCAAATAATACTAGAAACCAAATCGTTTTCCGCTGTGCCATCTGTTGATCAGATGGCACAGCTATTAATGGGAATTTCAGGGGGTTGCCCAATGGAATTTATCGTAGAAATGTTAAACATCCGTAAGGAGTTTCCCGGCGTGATTGCAAACGATGATATCACGCTGCAGGTTAAAAAGGGTGAAATTCATGCTCTTCTCGGTGAAAACGGGGCAGGAAAATCTACATTGATGAGCATTCTGTTTGGTTTATATCACCCCGATGCCGGTATCATCAAGATCCGGGGCCAGGAGGTCAGAATGACCGACCCGAATGTAGCCAACGCCCTGGGCATCGGAATGGTACATCAGCACTTTCAATTAATTCATAATTTTACGGTCACAGAAAATATTGTTTTGGGTCTAAAGGGCGAAAAGGCCGACCTGGCAAAGGCCACAAAGAAAGTGAAAGAGCTGTCAGAGCAATACGGCCTGTATATCGAACCGCAGGCAAAAATAGAAGACATTTCAGTGGGCATGCAGCAGCGCGTTGAAATCATGAAAATGCTCTACAGGGACGCAGAACTGCTGATATTTGACGAACCGACTGCGGTGCTTACGCCGCAGGAGATTCAAGACTTAATGAATATCATGAAAAATCTGATTAGGGAGGGAAAATCTCTGATCCTGATCACGCATAAATTGAAGGAAATAAAGGCTATCGCCGACAGATGCACCATCATCCGGCGGGGAAAGAAAATAGACACTGTCACGGTTTCACAAACCACAGAGCAGGAAATGGCAGACAAGATGGTGGGAAGAACAGTTTCGTTCACGGTGGAAAAAGAGCAGGCAGAACCGGGTGAAGTCATTCTGGAACTGGATAAGCTGACTGTCAGGAACCAAAAGGTGCTTGCCCTGAAGGGTTTTTCTCTTGCAGTAAGGGCAGGAGAAATTGTGGGTGTTGCCGGTGTGGATGGAAACGGTCAGTCCGAGCTGGTAGAGGCCATTTCGGGCCTTGCTCGGGTTGAATCGGGTACAATCCGCTTAAAGGGCAGAGATATTACCACGCTGCCTGTAAGGGAAAGAATGAATGCAGGCCTGGCACATATTCCGGAGGATCGTCACAAGCACGGCCTTGTCATGGAATTTTCCGTCGAAGATAATCTTGTGCTGAAAAAATATAATACCCCTCCTTTCTCCAAAAGAGGCATTCTGAACCGCGAGGTGATTTCCAAACATGCGCTGCAGGTGATGGAGATGTTTGATGTGCGTGCAGGGCAAGGCCAGTTATCACCCGCTCATACCCTTTCGGGCGGTAACCAGCAAAAGGCCATTGTGGGGCGTGAAATAGACAGCAACCCCGAACTGCTGATCGCCGTTCAGCCTACAAGAGGGCTGGACGTAGGTGCCATTGAGTACATTCACAAGCGTCTGGTTGAGCAGCGTAACAACGGTAAAGCGGTTCTTCTTGTGTCTTTGGAGCTGGATGAGATCATGAGCCTTTCAGATCGTATCGCCGTGGTATGCCATGGTGAACTGGTGGACGTGGTGGATTCCGATAAAACCAATGAAAATGAAATCGGCCTGATGATGACCGGTATCAAGAAGGAGAAAACGGAGGAAACGCAATGAAAAAAGGGTTAAACAGTGAGCTTTTAAAAGCACTGGCTGCCGTTTTCCTTGGTCTTGTAGCCGGTGCGATACTGATGCTGGTCATTGGGAAAAACCCTGTGACGGGTTATATTTCTTTATTCCGCGGAGGTCTGATGAATGCCGAGAGAATCGGCAATACCCTTGCAACCGCAACCCCCCTGATCTTAACAGGCTTATCCGTGGCGTTTGCATTTCGCACCGGTTTATTTAATATTGGCGCAGCCGGACAGATGCTGATCGGAGGCTTGTGCGCTACCGCTGTGGGGCTTTCCTTTTCATGGCCCAGGCCGTTGCTGCTGTTGGTGATGTCCTTATCTGCTATTCTGGGGGGCGCAATTTGGGGTATTATTCCAGGGTTTCTCAAGGCAAGGTTCAACGTAAACGAGGTGGTTGCCACCATTATGATGAACTGGATCGCCTATTGGTCCGTATATTATATTGTCCCTGCCTATTTTAAGGGAGAATATCTGGAAACCGAGTCAGCCAGGCTGCCAGAGCTGGCTTCCCTGAAAGCACCCTGGCTCACAGGGCTGTTTAAGGGGTCCTACATCAATCTGGGCTTATTTTTGGCTATAGCCGCTGTTGCGGTCATTTCATTTCTGTTGAACAGAACGACATTAGGATACGAGCTAAAGGCTGTTGGCTTCAATCGCCATGCTTCTGAATATGCCGGTATTTCAGTAAACCGTAATGTGATTCTGTCCATGATGATCGCAGGTGCTCTGGCAGGGCTTGCCGGTGCCACGTTCTATACGGGATACGCTTCAAACATACAGATCGGTGTTCTTCCCACCCAGGGCTACGATGGTATTGCCGTATCGTTACTGGGGGCCAATTCACCCTGGGGTGTTTTTGGCGCAGCCATTTTCTTTGGAATGCTTCATTCGGGGAAAGGTTTCATGAATGCCATGACGAAAATTCCACCGGATATTTCCGATACGATTATTGCTATCATCATCTACTTTACTGCCACCAGCCTTTTAATCGAAAAGATATGGAACCGGCTGAGAAAGAAAAAAGGAGGCAAGGCATAATATGTGGGAAATTGTTCGTCAAATCTTTCCGTATGCCATCGCGTTCACCATTCCGCTTCTGATCACAGCATTGGGTGGGCTTTTCAGCGAAAGAAGCGGCATTGTCAATATTGGCCTTGAGGGGCTGATGGTGATGGGCTTTTTTGCAGCCGCGCTTACCATTTACAAGCTTGAACCTGTAATGCCAAACGCGGGACTGCGTGTTCTGTTGGGGCTTGTGGCTGCTATCGTCGCCGGAATGTTGTTTTCATTGCTTCATGCAGTAGCCAGCATCAACATGAAGGCCAACCAGGTGATCAGCGGTACTGCCATCAACATGATGGCCGGAGCCTTAACCGTATATCTTGCAAGAACGATTACAGGCAGCGGAAATATCCTTATTACCGTTGGCGTTCCCCGATTCGACGTTCCCGGTCTGGTGAAGATACCGGTACTGGGGCCCTTGCTATTCCGTCAGACCTATATTACCACATGGCTTGTTCTGGCACTTCTTGTGGCAAGCTGGTACCTGCTGTACAAAACACCCTTTGGGCTACGTCTGAGAGCTTGCGGGGAGCATCCCCATGCAGCTGCCTCCGCAGGGATCAATGTTTACCGTATGCGTTATTTCGGGGTGATGGTTTCCGGTGCTTATTCCGCATTGGGCGGGGCGATCATCCTGTTAACCTATTCCGGAGAGTTCAGCGGAAGCGTCAGCGGCCTTGGCTTTTTGGCATTGGCTGCACTCATCTTTGGTCAGTGGAAACCGCTGGGTGTTTTGGGTGCATCCTTCTTCTTTGGTTTTGCAAGCACCATCGCAAACGTATCCCAGGCTATTCCGGCATTAATGACCATTCCACCCATCCTGTTGAAAACCTTCCCTTATGTCGTAACACTTGTGGCACTGGTTCTGTTTTCAAAGTCCTCACAAGCGCCAAAGGCCGAGGGTATTCCGTTTTGATAAACAGCACGAATTTGGAGGAAACTTTATGAATCACCATCACGATACCGGGGCAGGACGCAACGTTGCGTACAGTTATAAAAATCCCATGCTCTCCCCCGAAGAAAGAACACAGGATCTTTTGTCCCATATGACCCTTGAAGAAAAAGTAGGGCAACTGATGCAGATCCCTTATAGTGAAATTAACAGTAAAGAAGCAATGGAATGGGTTGAGAAGAGGTTTGCCGGTTCTTTCCTGCATGTTCTGGGCGAAGAAGCGCAAAAGCTGCAGGACAGGGCGATGAATACCCGACTTGGCATTCCGCTGATATTTGGCATCGACGCGATCCATGGCTATTCCTTATACAACGGGGCTACAATTTTCCCGTCTCAGCTTGGAATGTCCTGCTCGTGGAACCCCGATTTGATACAGCAAATGGGAAGGGTAACCGGCCGGGAGGTGGCTGCTGACGGCCTGCATTGGACATTTTCACCCGTATTATGCATTGGCAGGGATTTGCGTTGGGGCCGTATCAACGAAACCTTTGGGGAGGATCCATATCTGATTGGAGAGCTGTCCGCCGCCATTATCAAGGGTTATCAGGGTAACGCCTTAAGCGATGACGACAGTATTCTTGCCTGCGCGAAGCATTATCTTGCTTACGGCGAGAGTACCGGTGCCCGGGATGCCCAGGAGGCTCCCCTCTCTGAGCGAAAGGTAAGGGAAATTTTTCTGCCACCGTTTAAAAAGGCGGCAGAGGCAGGCTGTGCTACCTTTATGAGCGCTTATCTTGCCATAGACGGCACCCCGGTAACCATCAGCAGGAAATACCTGCGTACCATTCTTAAGGAAGAACTGGGGTTTGACGGCTTTGTCGTTACCGACTGGAACAATACTGGCACCCTTGCGGACGGTCAGTTTGTGGCCTCCGATATTAATGAAGCTTCAAGGATGGCCGTTGAAGCCGGGAATGACATGCTGATGTCAACGCTGCAAAGCTATGATGCATTGCTTTGGTCTGTAAGGCAGGGAAGGCTTGCGGAGAAGACCATTGATGAAGCAGCGGCCAGAGTTCTGAAAATCAAGTTTGCCATGGGCCTGTTTGATAACCCCGGTAAAACCAGACATACAGGAAAGACCGATGTTTTTGCCTGCCCGCAGCATCTGTCGGTGAACGAGCAGCTTACCCGGGAGAGCATTGTACTGCTGGAAAACAAAAGCAGTGTGCTGCCCCTGGGGGGAGATATTCGTGAAATAGCCGTCATAGGCCCCAATGCCGATGATATCAAGGCACAATTTGGGGATTGGACTTTTTTCACGCATCCCCGCCCTCAGCCTGACGCAGTTCCCAATATTCCGGTATATACCATGCTGGACGGCATTCGTAAAGAGAGTGAAAAAAGGGGAATCAGGGTAAACTGGCATCAGGGCTGCGATATCATGGATGAAAATGATCAGGATATTGCAGGTGCGGTATCTACAGCAAAAACTGCAGATGCCATCATTGCGGTCGTCGGAGACTGCCGGGATCAGAATGGGGAAACCAGGGACAGGGCAAACCTGGATCTCTCCGGAGCACAACTGGATCTTTTAAAGGCTTTAAAAAAGACTGGAAAACCGCTGATAATCATCCTTGTAAACGGAAAACCCCTTAGCGTGCCGTGGGTGAAGCAAAATGCCGATGCCGTGCTGGAAACCTTCAACTCCGGTATGTTCGGCGGAAAAGCAACAGCGGATATCCTTTTTGGAAATACCAACCCCAGTGGAAAGCTATCCATTTCATTCCCCTACCACTCAGGGCAGCTGCCGGTCTATTATAATCAGCTCCCGGGCTGGCACGGTGGCAAATACATGGATATGCCCGCCGAGCCGCTGTACCCCTTTGGTTACGGATTGTCTTACACACTGTGGCAGTACTCCAACCTCAGGCTTTCCAGCACGGAATGCGGGGCTCAGGGAAAAGTTGATGTGATGGTTGACCTGAAGAATGCCGGTACGGTAGACGGGCATGAAGTCGTTCAGCTGTATGTCAGGGATGATGTCAGCTCGGTGGTTACCCCTGTAAAACAGTTGAAGGGTTTCCAAAAGGTGTTCGTAAAAGCGGGTGAAACTATGACGGTGACTATTCCATTGGATATTTCCGCGCTTTGTGTTATCCATGAAGATGGCACCGAAACTATAGAACCGGGCACCTTTACCATCATGGTTGGGCCGGATTCCAGGGATAAAGTGCTTTTAAAGGCGAAGCTGAACGTAAAGGAAATATAAATGATTATAGCAGATAAAAAGATCTTTGATGCCTTTGAGCAGCATTTGACTGAGGATGAAAAACCTTCGCTGTTTTTGAAGGCCATTGAAGAAGATGGTTTATTTAATAGTGATTTTCCATTCAGCTTGCTTGGTGCGCTAAAGCAAACCGAACAAAACCCAACCCACCATCCCGAAGGAAATGTGTGGAACCATACACTGCTGGTGGTGGATAATGCCGCCCTTGTGCGCGAGCAGAGCGAAGACAAGACTGTTTTTATGTGGTCCGCGCTGCTGCATGATATCGGAAAACCTTCCACAACCATGCTCAGGAAGGGAAAGCTCACCTCTTATGATCATGATAAGGCTGGGGAAAGGCTTTCAAAAGAGTTTCTCAGGGCCTTTACGCAGGATGAAAGCTTTGTTATCAAGGTATCCAAAATGGTGCGCTGGCACATGCAGGTGCTGATGGTGGTAAAAAACCTTCCGTTTGCGAACATCCGGGCCATGGTTAGAGATGTTCCGCTGCATGAAATTGCCCTTCTTGCCATGTGCGACCGGCTGGGGCGCGGAGAGATCACACAGGAAATGTTTGACGCCGAGAAAGGCCACATGAAGCATTTCCTTGAAAAATGCATGCCTTATGTAAAGGATTGAGCTTCAAAGCTTTTAGATACGTATTTTTGACCGGAGGTCAAAAAACGCAATGTATTTTTGACCGGAGG
>CAYVFB010000077.1:0-2346 GCA_964450305.1 uncultured Ruminiclostridium sp. | reverse complement strand
CAAAAAACGCAATATATTTTTGGCCGGAGGGGTGGGAAACGTCATAAAGCAATAGAAGTATTTTTGAACAGTATTCTTTTAAATGGAGGAACAGAATATGCAGTATGGTTATTTTGATCAGCAAGCCCGTGAGTACGTCGTTACCAGACCCGATACACCTACCCCCTGGATCAACTACATTGGCAGCGGCAAGTACGGCGGCATAGTCTCCAACACCGGCGGAGGTTACAGCTTTCACAAGGACCCGCAAAACAGAAGGGTTACCCGTTACCGATACAACAACATCCCAATGGACAGACCCGGCCGATACATCTATATTCGTGACGCGATTACCGGTGAGTATTGGAACCCCGGCTTCCAGCCCGTGCAAAAAAAGCTGGATGCATATTCCTGCAGGCATGGGCTTGGTTACACCGTTCTGGAAGGGGAGTATAAGGGAATATCGTCATCGGTTACATACTTTGTTCCTGATGACAGGGATTTTGAGATTTGGCTTGTAAAAGTAAAAAACCTCACCCATGTGCGCAAAACGCTGCAGGTTTTCAGTTATTCCGAGTTTTGCTTCTGGCAGGCCATTATGGATCAGCAGAATGTAGACTGGGTGCAACAGATCAACCAGGGCCGCTGCGAAGATGGCATCATCACCTGGCACCCCCATCACGTAAATAATGAAGCCGCATTCTTTGCCACTGCAGAAGAAATCAACAGCTTTGACACCAACCTGGAATCTTTTATAGGCAAATACCGGTCCGAAGCCAACCCTGTTGCGGTAGAGCAGGGGATGTGCTCCAACTCCATTTCCTATCGCATGAATGGTGTGGGCGCATTTTGTGTGGATATAAGCCTGGAAGGCAACGAAGAATATGAAATGGTATTTGTACTGGGCTTTTCCGAAGACAAAGCCTTGATAAAAGACCAGATAAGCGGCTATTTGAACCCCGGTGCAGCCCACGCAGCCCTTCAAAGGCTGAAGGATCACTGGAGCGGCTACATCGGAAAGCTGTCCGTCGACACACCCGATACTGAGATGAACCTTTTTGTAAACACCTGGAACCAATATCAATGCAAGACCACCTTCAACTGGTCTCGTTTTGTATCCCTTTACCAGCTGGGGCTTGGCAGGGGAATGGGCATTCGGGACAGCGCCCAAGATACACTTGGTGTTATGCATACGATTCCTCATGAGGCGAAGGAACTGATTGTGAAGCTGCTAAAATGCCAGTATACCGATGGCAGGATCTATCACCTGTTCTTCCCGTTAACCGGTGAGGGCGGTCAAGGAGATGCGCCGGTTAAGAAATTTGACTGGTACTCCGACGATCATCTGTGGCTGGCACTTGCCGTGAACGCCTACGTGAAGGAAACCGGAGATTTCAGCTTCCTGAATGAACAGGTAGTCTACAATGATAAAACAACCCAGGCAACGGTATGGGAGCACCTGGAGAAAGCGCTTGTGTTCACAAGCACCTGGAAGGGCCCGCATCAGCTGGCATTGGCCGGCAGAGCCGACTGGAACGATACATTAAACCTGGATACCGGCAAGGGTATTGCCGAAAGCGTCTTCACCTCGATGCTTTTCTGCAGATCCGCCCTGGAGATGATAGAACTGGCAAAATACCTGAACAGGACAGAAGACGCCGAACGGTATCAGGTGATGTATGAAGAAATGAAGGCCGCCATTGCCAAAACCTGCTGGGATGGCGAATGGTATATCCGAGCCTTTGATGATAACGGAAAAGTGATTGGTTCAAAGGAAAACGAATTCGGAAAGATCTTTATCAATTCCCAGGTATGGGCCATCATGGGCTGTGTAGCAGAGGGTGAATACAGCAAGAAATGCCTGGATTCGGTGTACACCTGGCTGAATTCCGAATACGGCATTGTCAAGGTATACCCCGGGTTCAACAAATATGATGATGACATGGGCGGCATCACCACCTATCCGCCCGGAGCGAAAGAGAACGGCGGTATTTTTGTGCATACAAACCCCTGGGCGATGGTAGCCGAAACCATGGCAGGCAACGGAAACAGGGCGTACCAGTATTATCGTCAGGTGTTGCCCGGCAGGCGCAATCAGCAGGCAGATTTACTGGAGGTTGAGCCCTATGTATACTGCCAGAACATCCTTGGCAAGGAGCACCCGCATTTCGGTGTTGGCCGAAATTCCTGGCTTTCGGGCTCCGCCGCATGGAACATGGTCGCATCCAGCCAGTATATCCTGGGAATTCGCCCGGGTTATGACTCGCTGGTGGTCGATCCCTGCATTCCTTCGCAATGGAGCGGTTTCCGCGCCATGCGGGAATTCCGCGGGGCTGTATACAACATAGAAGTAAGAAACCCGAACAG